>JAPPIX010000052.1:16519-23865 GCA_028820495.1 Gammaproteobacteria bacterium | reverse complement strand
GCAAGGGCGCTTGGATTTGGCGCTGCTCCGGCAAGGTGGCGCGCTCGACCAGCAGTGCCGGGGTTTGCGGGTTCATGCCTTGGGCGATGAGCTTCTCGACGATTTCCGCCAAGCCCAGCAGACCCATGTAAACCACGAGGGTTTGGTGGGGATTGACCAGTTCCGGCCAATCCAGGTTCACTTGGTCGTTGACCCGGTGGCCGGTGACGAAGCGCACGGACTGGGCCAGATCGCGGTGGGTCAGGGGGATGCCGGCCGTGCTGGCTGCGCCCAGGGCGGCGGTAATGCCCGGCACCACCACGCAGTCGATGCCTTGGGCAGCCAGCGTCTCCACCTCCTCGCCGCCGCGGCCGAAGATGAAGGGGTCGCCGCCCTTGAGGCGCACCACGCGCTGGCCCGCCTGTGCCCGCTCGGCGAGCAGTTCGTTGATGACCGCCTGGCGCACGCCGGCGTAACGCTGCCGCTTGCCGACGTAGATACGCTCCGCGTCGCGGCGGGCGAAGTCCAGGATCCGCTCGTTGACCAAGTTGTCGTAGAGCACCGCATCAGCCTCCTGAAGCAGCCGCAGACCCTTGAGGGTCAGCAACTCCGGATCGCCAGGGCCGGCGCCAATCAGGGCCACCAAGCCGGTGCCGCCCTGGGCAGGGGCCGCAAGGGCTTCTGCAAAGCTCTCCTCCGCCGGCGCTGGGCTACTGGCCAGCAAACGCTCGGCGGCCGGTCCGTTGAGGATCCGCTCCCAGAAGGCTCGCCGCCTTCCGAGGTCCGGCACCGCCGCCGCAACCCGTTCACGGCGCTCGGCAACAAAGTCCGCCAACTCGCCCAAGCGCGGCGGCAGGCGGGCTTCAATCCAGCCCCGCACGATCCTGGCCAAGGTAGGCGATCGGCCACCCGTGGAAACGGAGACCTGTACGGAGCCGCGGTCCACGATGGCGGGAAAGATTGCCGAGCAGAGCTCGGGCGCATCCACCGTGTTCACCCACGTGGCGCGCGCTTCACAGTCCGCGTAGATCCGGGCGTTGATGGCCGCATCGTCGGTGGCGGCTATCACCAGCCGGCGGCCATCGGCGTCAGTGGAGCGGTAGCCGCGCTCGGTCAGTTGTACGACACCACTCTCGGCCAAGCCGCGCACTTCATCGCAACAGGCCTTGGCGACCACGCTGACCGCCGCGCCCGCCCTTATCAGCAACTCGATCTTGCGCAGCGCCAACGCGCCGCCGCCCACCACCAAGCAGTCCTGGCCGCGCAGGTCGATGTGCAGCGGGAGGTAGTCCATGACCTCCGCGTCCTTCAGATGGCGCTGAGGTCGAGCGTGGCCGCGCCGCCCATGTAGGGCCTCAGGACTTCCGGAATGGACACGCCGCCGGCCCCGTCCTGAAAGTTCTCCAGCACCGCAACCAAGGTGCGGCCTACGGCCAGTGCCGAGCCGTTCAGGGTGTGGACGTATTCATTGGCGCCGCTGCCGGCGTCCTTGTAGCGGGCCATCATGCGCCGCGCCTGAAAGTCCAGGAAGTTGCTGCACGAGGAGATCTCCCGATAGCGGCCCTGTCCCGGCAGCCAGACCTCGAGGTCGATGGTCTTGGCGGCGGCGAAGCCGAGGTCGCCGCCGCACAGCGCCACCGTCCGGTAGGGCAACTCCAGCTTCTTTAGGATGGCCTCCGCATGGCCGGTCAGTTCCTCAAGCGCCTGCCAAGACGCTTCAGGCTGCACGAACTGCACCAACTCGACCTTTTCGAACTGGTGCTGGCGTATCATGCCCCGGGTGTCCTTGCCGTAGCTGCCCGCTTCGCTGCGAAAGCAAGGAGTGTGGCAGACATGGCGGATGGGCAACGCTTCGGCGTCGATGATGGCGTCGCGATAGAGGTTGGTGACTGGCACCTCCGCCGTGGGAATCAAGTGCATGCCATCCGCGCCCTCTATCGTGAATTGCTCATCGGCGAACTTGGGCAGTTGGCCGGTGCCAAACAGCGATGCCGAATTGACGATGTACGGGGTGTAAACCTCGGTGTAGCCATGCTCCTCAACGTGGGTGTCGAGCATGAACTGGGTGAGCGCCCGATGCAGACGCGCCGCCGCGCCCTTCATGACCACGAAGCGGGCGCCGGATATCTTCACGGCGGCGGCAAAGTCCAACGCACCGCTCGCGCCGAGGTCCACATGGTCCAAGGGCTCAAAGTCAATTTGCGGCATCCGCCCCCAGGTCCTGAGCTCCTGGTTGTCGGCTTCCGTCGCGCCTTCGGGCACCGAGGCATCGGGGAGGTTCGGAATTTCGGAAAGAAAGCGGTGCTGCCGCTCCTGGAGCTCGGTGAGCTTCGCCTTGGCCGCGTTCAGGCGCTGGCCCAAATCACCCACTTCGGCCACGAGGGGCGCGATGTCCTCGCCCCGGGCCTTGGCCGCGCCAATAGCCTTGGAGCTGGCGTTGCGCTCGCGCTGCAGCGCTTCAGTCTCGGACTGCAACTGCCGACGCTCCTCCTCCAGGGCGCGAAACTCCGCCGTGTCCAGGTTGAAGCCCCGGACGCGAAGCCGGCGGGCGGCCTCGTCGGGATTCCGCCGCAACTGCTTGAGATCCAGCATCGTTCAAACTCCCAGAAAACGCTGTCCTAGCCAAGCTGCGAACAGGCAACCGATCACACTGGCCATAGCATAGGCAACGGCAGCGCTCCAGCGCCCCGCATTGATCAGCATGAGGCTCTCCAGGGAAAACGCGGAAAAGGTGGTGAAGCCGCCGAGCACCCCGACGACCAGAAAGGCCCTCCCCCAATCCTGGAACCAAGGCAAATGCGACCAACTCCCCCAGGCCAAGCCGATGCCGAGGCTGCCGGTGAGATTGATGGTCAGGGTGGCCCAGGGAAACCCGGCACCAAGCCCGGGGGCGCTCGAGAAGGTCACCGACACCAAGTAGCGCGCCACCGCGCCCAAGGCGCCGCCCAAGGCCACTGCCGCCACACCGCTCATCGGGCCGGCTCCGCACGCTCATCGAGCGCTTGCAAACGCTCCAAGCGGGCCTTGATCTTCGCCTCCAACCCCCGATCCACGGGGCGGTAATAGCGCTGCGGGTCGAGCTCGTCGGGAAAGTAACTTTCGCCGGCTGCGTAGGCTTCGGCTTCATCGTGGGCGTAGCGATAACCCTTCCCGTAGCCGAGGCCCTTCATCAACCGCGTGGGGGCGTTGCGTAGATGCATGGGCACGTCAAGGGAGGGGCTTTCCGCCACGTGGGCTTGGGCCGCCCCGAAGGCCCGGTAGGCGGCATTGCTCTTGGGAACGCTCGCCAAGTAGATCACCGCTTGGGCAATGGCCAGCTCCCCCTCCGGCGACCCTAGGCGGTCATAGGCATCCCAGGCGGCCAGCGCCATCTGCAGGGCGCGGGGGTCGGCGTTGCCCACCTCCTCGCTGGCCATGCGCACCAGCCGCCGGGCGATGTAGAGCGGCTCGCAGCCACCGTCCAGCATGCGGCAAAACCAGTAGAGGGCCGCATCGACCGCACTGCCGCGCACCGCCTTGTGCAATGCCGAAATCTGCTCGTAGAACAGATCGCCGCCCTTGTCGAAACGGCGCTTGCGGGCTGGCGCGGCCCGTTCGACGAGGCCTTGGTCGATTCGATCGCCACCCAGTTGGGCAACGGTCTCAAGCAGGTTGAGCAGGCGCCGGGCGTCGCCATCGGCCAACTCAATCAACAGGGCCGCGGCATCATCGTCCACAGCGACGCTCAAGGCATTGGCAGCCCGGTCCAGAACTTGGCGCAACGCGTCGGCGTCGAGGGCCTTGAGGACATGCACCCGGGCACGGGACAGCAGGGCCGCGTTGACCTCAAACGAGGGATTCTCGGTGGTTGCGCCGACGAAGGTCACAACCCCACGCTCCACATGGGGCAGAAAGGCGTCCTGCTGCGCCTTGTTGAAGCGATGCACTTCATCGACGAACAGCGCCGTGCCTTGTCCGAGGCGGCGCGCCGCCTCGGCGCTGCGCATCGCCTCGCGCACATCCTTCACGCCAGCGAGCACGGCGCTCAAGGAAATCCAGCCAAGACCGGCGTGATCAGCCAGCAGGCGGGCCAAGGTGGTTTTGCCGGAACCGGGCGGCCCCCAAAGGATCATGGAGTGCATCCGCCCGTTGGCGGCCAGGCGCGCCAACGGAGCGCCCTCCCCCACCAAGTGCGCCTGGCCTGCAAAATCCGCCAATGTCCTAGGACGCAGCCGATCCGCCAGCGGCCGCCCGTCATCTGCCTGAAGCCCTTCGTCGCCCATGTGCTTAAGCGCCTGCTCGAACGGCAATTTTAGCGCATTCAGTTCAATAGACCTCCACGCCCTCCGGGAGGTTGAGTTCAAAGTCGCTCGGCCGCACAACCGAGACATCCTCGAAACGGTTCAGGTGGACGTCGGTGCGCTGGCCCAGCGGGCCCCGAATGGCGATCCTGCTGAGGCGGCTGCTGTCAAAGGCCAGGATGATCTCCGCGATGAGCGCGTCATCGGCCAGCGGGCGCAGGCTGAACCGTTCCGGCTCTAGGCGGGCCACCTCGTATTCGGCGTTCAAAGTAGCCTCTGAGCCGGTAAGCACGGCCAAGGGGGCATCCGTCAGCGCCTCCTCGATCGGCCGGACGCTGACCTGTTCGAGATCCGGATCATAGATCTTGAGGGTTTCGCCATCGGCGACGATGATCTGCCGATAGGGTTCAAACAACTCCCAGCGAAACTTCGGCCTTGCCAAACGCACCCGTCCATGGGCCTTCTCCAACAATTCGCCGCGGGTACCGTATTGCGCTTGGGTGAAGTCCGCCGCTAAGCGGCCGAGGGCATCGAGGCGTTCCTGCAGCTCCGAACGGGGATCGCTCAAGGCAGGGGCCACCATTCCCGCCGCCAATAGAACGCACCCGCAGAGCCTCAGCACTGATTCAACCTAATGAGTTGGATGGCGCACTACTCACCACCCACCAGCACGTCGCGGCTGCCATTGCTGTTCATGGGCGTTACCACCCCTGCCAGCTCCATGGCTTCGATGAGGCGGGCCGCACGGTTGTAACCGATGCGCAGCTTGCGCTGCACGGCCGATATGGAGGGCCTGCGGGTCTCGATCACGAAAGCCACCGCCTCGTCGTAGAGCGGGTCGTCCTGCTCGGTGTCCCCTGAACCGGAAGACAGATCGACGAACGCCCCTCCCGCGCCGCCGCGCAAAATGTCGTGGTCGTAGTTGGGCTCACCGCGCTTCTTCCAGTCCTGGACCACGCGATGCACCTCATCATCGGAGACGAAGGCCCCGTGCACCCGGTTGGGAACGCTGGTGCCCGGCGGCAGGAAAAGCATGTCGCCGTGGCCAAGCAGTTGCTCGGCCCCGCCTTGATCGAGGATGGTGCCGGAGTCGGCCCGCGAGGAAACCTGAAAGCTGATGCGGGCCGGGATGTTGGCCTTGATGAGGCCGGTGATGACATCCACCGACGGGCGCTGGGTGGCGAGCACCAAGTGGATGCCGGCGGCGCGGGCCTTTTGGGCAATGCGGGCGATCAACTGCTCGACCTGTTTTCGAGCCACCATCATCATGTCCGCGAATTCGTCGATCACCACGACAATGAACGGCAACGTGGCCAATTCAGGCGCCTCCTCCAGCCCGTCCTCCTCGGCAAGCGGATCGACCAAGGGCGCTCCCTTTCTTTGCCCATCGCGAACCTTCCTGTTGAACCCGGCCAGGTTGCGCACGCCGAGCGCCGCCATCAGCCGGTAGCGGCGCTCCATCTCGGCAACGCACCAGTTGAGCGCATGGCCAGCCTGGCTCATGTCCGTCACCACCGGCGCCAGCAAGTGCGGAATGCCTTCATAGACCGCCAACTCCAGCATCTTCGGGTCCACCAGGATCAAGCGGACATCCTCCGCGGAGGCCTTGTAGAGGATGCTGATCAACATGGCGTTGACGCCCACCGACTTGCCGGAGCCGGTGGTGCCGGCAATGAGCAGATGCGGCATGCGGCTGATGTCCGTCACCACTGGCGCACCCGCCACATCCTTGCCCAGCGCCAACGTCAGCGCCGACTTCGACCTCTCGTACTCGCTAGTGGCGAAAATCTCCTTGAGCCGCACCATTTCCCGGTTTTCGTTGGGAATCTCGATGCCGATCACCGATTTGCCGGGAATCACTTCGACCACGCGGACGCTGATCACGGCTAAGGAGCGGGCCAAATCCTTCGCCAGAGTGGTGATCTTCTGCGCGCGCACCCCCGGCGCCGGCTGCATTTCAAAGCGGGTGACCACTGGCCCCGGCAACACCGAGGTGACTTCCGCCTCCACCCCAAACTCGGCAAGCTTCAACTCCAGTTGCCGGGACATCGCCTTGAGTGATTCCTCCGAAAAGCCGCCTGGGTCATCGGCGGACTTGTCGTCGAGCAGGGCCATGTCGGGAACCGGGCCCATGCCGGCCGTATCAAAGAGGTTCGCCTGCTCAGGCTTGACCTCCTTCACGGCGGGGGGTTCGATGTTCGGTGGCTGGCGCTTTTGACGCCGCCGGCGATCCTTCTCGCGGGTCTGTTCGCGCTTGCGGACGGCCGAGCGGGTGGCCTTGCGGGCCGTTCGCCGTTGGGTCGCCGCCTCGATCCGGCGGGCGGCAAAGGCGGCAACGGCCATGAAAACATGGTGTATTCGCGCGCCCAGCCATTCAGCAACGTCGAGCCAGGAAAAGCCAAGTGCCGTCTGGGCACCGGCCAGAACGCCCGCCACGCCCAGCAGGGTCAGCCCCACGAAGCCGAAGGCGGGGAGTCCATATTGAGCCAACCACTCGCCAAGCGTGCCGCCGGAGCCAGCGGGCATTGCAAAGCCTTCCGAGGGCACATGTGCTTGCACGAGGACGCAGGCGCAAAGCGTCACGACAACCCAGCCGACGCTGCGCAAGGTGGCCGTGAACCAAGGGGAGCGATTGCCGCTTCGAACCACGACGCGCACCCCGATGGCCAGAACCGCAAGCGGCATCATGTAGGCGACCCAGCCGAACACGAATAGGAACAGATCCGCTACCCAGGCCCCGCTGGCGCCCACCCAGTTGCGCACTTCACCGGATTCGCCGCTAAAGGTGTACGACGGATCCGAAGGCGAATGGGAAACCACCGCCAGCAACAGGTAAAGGGCAAAGGCGCCGACGCCAATCAAGCCGATTTCGCGTATTGGGGCGCGGTAGGTGGTCAAGAGAGGCGCAACCGCTGGCAATCGTTGGTGGGTATCTAGTGTAACGGCATTTGTCACCCCTCACAAAAGCGCCCCATGGCCCGTGGGGGCCAAGGGGCGTATTGAGTTTAGCTAAAGCCCAAAAACCCCCGGGGCCCACCGGGGGGTAAACCCGGGATATTATTTGGTGACCACAACCGCCCGCCAAAA
>JAPPIX010000052.1:12602-16509 GCA_028820495.1 Gammaproteobacteria bacterium | reverse complement strand
TGGTTTTATTTTTTACCGGATTTTGCCCCCCCACAAAACCCCGCCCTTTGGCCGTGGGGGGCCATGGGGGTTTTGGTTTTTCGAAACCGCTAAACTCCGCGCTGGGCCCAGCGGTGGCTAACCCGGTGATATGATTGGCTGACCACAACCGACGGCAAAACTCGATATGCGGCCCGACAAGGCAAAGGTGGTCGATGAAGTCTGGGACGAGCAGCGCATTCGATCCTTTCTCGACAAGGCACCCTTGGCGAAAGGCATGGATCCTGACTTCAGCGCCCTGCTCTATGCCTACCGCAGCATGAGGCCGAGTGACTTTGAGGCCTTCATCAATTGGTTCCGCCAAGCGGGGCGCAATCTTGAGGCGGAAAACGACCACGGTGAGACCATTCTGGAAACGATTGCGGGGCATCGATTGGCGCAGCCCTTCAGGGACATTCTTCAGGCCGCCGGGGCCAGCCGTTAGCTGTACGCGCCAGTGACCTGTCCGGCTAATTCGTGGGTTTTAGGCGCTAGGCCATTTTGTCCCCTGGCAAGGCGCGACAACGCAGTGTGGCAGGCCCCACACAAGGCGGAGCAACGCGGCCAGGGGGCGAAAGGGCCACGCATAATCACACGAATTGGCCGGACAGGGCACTAGAATGGCGGTTTCCTTCATCCAAAGCGGCATCAGCTTCCCTGATGCCCAACAGGCGGACGATTCGATTGGCGGCCTGCTCGCGGTCGGCGGTGACCTCTCACCGAAGCGTCTGCTAGCCGCGTACCGAGCTGGCATCTTTCCTTGGTTCGACGACGACCAGGCGCCGGTTCTCTGGTGGAGCCCGGATCCCAGAGCGGTGCTGGTGCCGGGCGAGATGCGCATTAGCAGAAGCCTCGCCAAGCGGCTGCGCAACGGTGGCTTCGAAGTGTCCTTCGACCGCGCCTTTGCCGAGGTGGTCAATGGCTGCGCCACCGAACGCGAAGGCCAATCGGGTACTTGGATCACGCCTGGCATGGGCGTCGCCTACGGCCGCCTGCACGAGTTAGGCTATGCCCACTCCCTTGAGGTGTGGCGCGAAGGGCGTCTCGCCGGCGGGCTGTACGGCCTATCCATCGGCACCTTCTTCTTCGGCGAATCCATGTTCAGCCACATTCCGGACGCCTCCAAGGTGGCGCTTGCCCACCTCAGCGAACAGCTCAAGCGCTGGCGCTTCCAACTCATCGACTGCCAAATTCCCAACCGCCATCTGAGCTCGCTGGGCGCCAAGACGATGCCGCGCGCCGAATTCCTTGCCGCCTTGGCAATCAATGACGAATCCCAAACCCGGGTTGGCGCTTGGACCTTTGACGCCGACTGCTGCCCGGTTGATTCGAGCCACCCTTAAAGGGCAGAATGCCGCCGCCTGATTGCACTGGAACCCCATGGCGAAGGAAGAGCAAATTGAGATGGATGGAACGGTGGTTGACACCCTTCCGAACACGATGTTCCGCGTTGAGCTGGACAACGGCCATGTGGTGACCGCCCACATTTCGGGCAAAATCCGCAAGAACTACATCCGCATCCTCACCGGGGACAAGGTCAAGGTCGAACTGACGCCCTACGACCTCAGCAAGGGCCGAATCACGTTCCGCAAGTAACCCGGAGCAAGGGCATCTTGCCCTCGAACTGGTTAGGCGGTGACCTTCTCGTCAGCGGCGCTTAACGCCTCAAGAGCGAGTTCCCCGTCCTTCAGGGACACCCGCAGCAGTCCCCCGCCCTTGGCCAAGGGGCCAAACAGGATCAGGTCCGCCAACTCGCGCTTGATCTTGTCCTGAATGAGACGCTGCATGGGCCGGGCACCCATCTTCTCGTCGTAGCCTTCCCGGGCCAGCCACGCCCTCGCCTCGTCGTCCACCTCCAAGGTCACCCGCTTGTCGTCGAGCTGCGCCTGCAGCTCGGTGAGGAACTTATCCACAATGGTCTTGACCACCGGCTCACTCAGGGCGCTGAACTGCACGATGGCATCGAGCCGATTGCGGAATTCGGGCGCGAACAGCTTGCGGATGGCCTCCATGCCGTCGGAGCTATGATCCTGTTCGGAGAAGCCGATGGACGGGCGGGCCATGTCCATGGCTCCGGCGTTGGTGGTCATGATGAGCACCACGTTGCGGAAGTCGGCCTTGCGCCCGTTGTTGTCGGTGAGCGACCCGTGGTCCATGACCTGCAGCAGCAGATTGAAGACCTCCGGGTGGGCCTTCTCGATTTCGTCGAGCAGGACGACGCTGTGCGGATGCTTGGTCACCGCCTCGGTGAGCAGGCCGCCCTGGTCGAACCCGATGTACCCCGGCGGCGCGCCAATCAGGCGCGAGACCGTGTGCCGCTCCATGTATTCGGACATGTCGTAGCGCAGCAACTCAACGCCGGTGATGAGCGCCAACTGCCGGCACACCTCGGTCTTGCCCACCCCGGTCGGGCCGGCAAACAGGAAGGCGCCGATCGGCTTGTCGCCGGCCTTGAGCCCCGCACGGGACAGCTTGATGCTGTCGGCAAGCTGGTCGATGGCCTCGTCCTGGCCGAAAATGACCATCTTGAGCTTCTCATCAAGGCCCTTGAGCGCCTCCTTGTCAGAGGTGGAGACCTGGGTGGAGGGAATGCGGGCGATCTTGGCCACCACCTGCTCCACGTCGCCGGCGCCAATGGTCTTCTTGCGGCGGCTCGGCGGCAGCAACTGCTGCGCGGCACCTGCCTCGTCGATGACGTCGATGGCCTTGTCCGGCATGAAGCGGTCAGTGATGTACTTGGCAGCCAACTCCGATGCGGAACGCAGGGCCGGGTCGGTGAAGCGCAGTTGGTAGTGATCCTCAAAGCGGGACTTCAGGCCCTTGAGGATCTGATAGGTGTCCTGAACGTCAGGCTCGACGATGTCGATCTTCTGAAAGCGCCTTGAGAGTGCCCGGTCCTTCTCGAAGATGCCGCGGAACTCCTGGTAGGTGGTGGAACCCATGCAGCGGATCAGGCCGGACGTCAGGAGCGGCTTGAGCAGGTTGGAGGCATCCATGACGCCGCCTGACGCGGCACCGGCACCGATGATGGTATGCACCTCGTCAATGAAAAGTATCGCCCCTTCCTGTTCCTTCAATTCCGCAAGCACCACCTTGAAGCGCTTCTCGAAGTCGCCCCGGTACTTGGTGCCCGCCAACAGCGCGCCAAGGTCGAGGGCGTAGATGGTGCTCTGGGCCACCACGTCCGGCACCTTCCCCTCGACAATGCGCTTGGCCAAACCCTCTGCGATGGCCGTTTTGCCGACCCCGGATTCACCCACCAGCAACGGATTGTTCTTGCGTCGGCGGCACAGCACCTGAATGACCCGCTCGAGTTCCTGCTCGCGGCCCACGAGCGGGTCGATGCGGCCGGCCTCGGCCTGCTCGTTGAGATTGGTGGCGAAGGCATCAAGGGCTTTCTGAGCGCCCTCCTCGCCTTGCGTTCGCTCCTCGCCCTCCACGGCGCTTTCCGTGGCGCCCTTCTCGCCATACACCTTGGAGATGCCGTGGGCGATGTAGTTGACCACGTCGATGCGGGCGATGTCCTGCTGCTTCAGGAAGTAAACCGACTGGCTTTCCCGCTCGCTGAAGATGGCGACGAGCACGTTGCCGCCCGTGACTTCCTTGCGGCCAGAGGACTGACCGTGGAAAACCGCGCGCTGCAGGACGCGCTGGAAGCCCAAGGTGGGCTGCGTCTCCCGCTTGGCGTCGCCCGCTGGAATCAACGGCGTGGTGGTCTCAATGTACTCGCTTAGGTCTTCGCGCAGCTTGTCGATGTCGCAGCCCACGTTGCGCAGCACCTCCACCGCCGCATCGTTGCTGAGCAGCGCCAGCAGCAGATGCTCGACGGTCATGAATTCGTGGCGCTTGGCGCGGGCCTCGCGGAACGCGTCGTTGAGCGTGGTTTCCA
>JAPPIX010000052.1:0-12502 GCA_028820495.1 Gammaproteobacteria bacterium | reverse complement strand
GTCATTTCCACCCTGGAAACCAACGGGTGCTGATTGTCCTGGGCGTATTGGTTGAGTTGCTCGGATTTGGTTTCGGCGATGTCGCGCGGAAAGATGCCCACGACCGCGCTGCCCTGGGTGTGCACCGCCAGCATGACTTGGGTCGCCTTTTCGCGGTTCATGCCGAAAAAGACCTCCAGCACATGGACCACGAACTCCATCGGCGTGTAGTCGTCATTGAGCAGAATGACCTTGTACATGGGCGGCTTTTTCAGCTTCGGCTTGGCTTCGGCGACCGCCACTCCGCGGTCTTCGCCAAGGCCAGGGTCATCGCCGTCCTGCGCGCGCCAATGTCCGCTCATCCCGCCATGAAGATGCGGCTGGGCTGCTGCAATCCGAAGGTTCGGGCCTTCGGATGCGCAACCGTTAGGACAGGAGTCATGCCGCATGGGGCGATAATACCCGCAGGCACCTACCCTGCAAAGTTCCAAAACTTATCCATTATGGAGAGTTGATCATGGGAGGTGCGCCGCGCATCGGGGAAGGTACTTTGCAATCTGCCGCAAATTCCCAATAATCCCCCTCCGAGGGGCATCTGTTTTTGCTTGGCGAGTGGCCGAGCACAGTGCCGGGAGGGCAGAACAATAGCAACAGGGACAGTAAAGTGGTTCAACAACGCCAAGGGCTACGGCTTCATCTTGCCGTCCGATGGCGGGGGGGACCTTTTCGCACACTACACCGCCATCCAAATGGACGGCTACAAAACCCTAAAGGCGGGCCAGCAAGTGGTCTTTGACGTCGAGGAAGGTCCCAAGGGTCATCACGCCGTTAATATCCGCGCCGAGGACGACGACATTCGCGCCGATGACGACGACATCCGCGCTGAATCTGACGACGGCCCTTAGCCGATCAGTCCATCGCGTCAATGACTGCGTCGCCGAAGGCGGAGCATGACAGGAGGGTGGCCCCGCTCATCAAGCGCTCGAAGTCATAGGTCACCGTTTTCCGCGAGATGGCGCCTTCCATGCCTGCAATGATGAGGTCGGCGGCCTCGCGCCAGTCCATGTGCCGGAGCATCATTTCAGCGGAAAGCACCAAGGAGCCCGGGTTGACCTTGTCCTGCCCGGTGTACTTTGGAGCGGTGCCGTGGGTGGCCTCGAAGAGCGCGATGGTGTCGCCGATGTTGGCGCCCGGCGCAATGCCGATGCCGCCAACCTGGGCGGCGAGGGCATCGGAAATGTAGTCGCCGTTCAGGTTCATGGTCGCCAGCACGTCGTATTCGTCGGGGCGGGTGAGAATCTGTTGCAGCATGGCGTCGGCGATCATGTCCTTGATGATGATCTGGCGACCGGTGTTCGGATTGGTCAATTCGTGCCAAGGGCCGCCGTCCAATGGGGTCGCGCCAAACTCCCGGGCCGCGAGCCGATAGCCCCAGTCCTTGAACGCCCCTTCCGTGAATTTCATGATGTTGCCCTTGTGCACGAAGGTCAGCGAGGCGCGGTCTTCGTTGATGGTGTACTGCAGGGCCTTGCGCACCAAGCGCTCGGTGCCCTCCACGGAGATCGGTTTGATGCCGATGCCGCAGTGGCGCGGGAAGCGAATCTTGCGCACGCCCATGCTGTCCTGCAAAAAGCCAATGACCTTCTCCGCCCCGGCGGAATCCGCCTCCCATTCGACCCCGGCGTAGATGTCCTCGGTGTTCTCCCTGAAGATCACCATGTCGGTCTTCTGCGGCGCCACCACCGGGCTCGGAACGCCCTTGAACCAGCGCACTGGGCGCAGGCAGACGTAAAGGTCGAGCTCCTGGCGCAGTGCCACGTTCAACGAGCGGATGCCACCCCCCACGGGCGTCGTCATCGGGCCCTTGATGCCGATGATGAATTCACGCATGGCTTCAAGCGTCTCCGCCGGCAGCCATTCGTCCACACCGTACACCTCAAGCGACTTTTCACCCGAGTAGATCTCCATCCAGGCGATCCGGCGTCGCCCGCCGTAGGCCTTCGCCACTGCGGCGTCCACCACCTTGAGCATGACCGGCGTGATGTCGATGCCGATGCCGTCGCCCTCAATGTAGGGAATGATGGGCTGGTCGGGAATGTTGAGGGTGTTGTCCTCGTTGACGGTGATCTTCTCACCATCGGCAGGCACGGCTATGTGCTGGTACGCCATCGGCTTCGCTCCAATCTTGGGCAGTGGTATGGGGAAAAACGACGAAGTATAGCCTAGTCTCGTGAACTGGGTGAGACGCAGAAGAGAGGCATTGAAAGGGCCACTACATGCGCAAAACCAAGCGCAAAACCAAGGGGCGCAAAAACAAGGGGTTGCAATAGCCAAGCCATATAGGTAAATTTATCCGTAGGAACTAAAGACCTAATACTGTGACGCCAAAGGACTCTACGACAACCAAAAGGCTCGTCGATTGATTAGGGCCGAACGGTGAAGAGTTTGATTGGTCGGAGTAATCTGTATGACTGGCATTGTCTCTCGGCTCGATAGCGTAGGCGCAGGGGAGGTCCAAAAGAAGCGTCGCGGAGCGGAAAATGCGCTACTCGGAAACGTCGCATTGACGCATAGAGTCCGAGCACGTCGAACGACTGTGGCCTTCATTTGGGGGGTCAGTTCGGTCGTGTTGTTCGGTCCCGTGATAGCAGGTGAAATTGGCTATGTGCCTGGCCTGCTGGCCATCACATTGGCCTTTGCCGCAATGACCAGCGTGTCGTTGAGAGCGACGGTAGAGATCGACTCCGAAAACCGGCTTACCATTCGGTATCTCTGCTACTCTTTTTCCGACGACTTGGAGAACATCCAAGTCGCCGCGTTGCAGAAGTTCGACTTCTACCGCGACGCCAACCTAGGCTTCAAGAAACTCCACCGCGGAACTCGGCTGCCATGCTTCAACGTGGGTTGGTTCGTACTTCGAAACGGCGCGGTCGCCTTTGCCTGCCTAAGCCGAAAACGAAGAGCGCGGGCGCTCATGACTCGCGACGGATGTTACATTTTGGTGGATCCCCATGTTGCACGCCGAATCCAGGCCATTGCCGCGAGATCCGGACTAGCATGCTGATGGCACTCGGGCATGCAGTGTCTCTCTTGTAGGGGCACGTTTATCTCGCGTTGGAAAAGAGCGCCGGGCGCAGAAGTTGGCTCATGCGACAGCCTTGCCCCGCGATCAAGAAAAACTCTCGTGAGGGCTATCGGCCAGCCCAGCCCTTGGCCCGCTTGACGTCCTGCTCGGTCGCTTCCACCCAGCGGGTGTCGCCGCCCGCGGTTTCCCGCTTCCAGAAGATGGCGTCCGTCTTTAGGCGGTCGATGATGAATTCGCAAGCCGCCAAGGCGTCCGAGCGGTGGGCCGACGCGGTAAGCACTAGGACGATCTGATCGGTTGGCTGCAAACGTCCCACTCGGTGAATGACCGTCACCGCAGCCAGGCGCCAGCGCCGTTCGGCTTCGGCAACGATGGCCGTTACGCTCCGTTCGGTCATGCCGGCGTAGTGCTCGATTTCCAAGCTGGAGCCGCTGTCGCCCTGGACCTCCCGCACCAACCCCACGAACGCCGCCACCGCGCCGGCATTGACGTCAAGCCGTTCGCGAAGCGCTTGCCACTCCCCGTCAACGGAGAAGTCGCCAGTCTGAATCCGAATGCGCTGCATGACCGGTCACCCGCCTGTTACCGGCGGCAGGAACGCCACCTCGTCGCCGGACTTGAGATCGACTCGCGCCGCACCATCCACGAACTCTTGGTTGACGGCGATGCGCACGTTTTCGGCCGTGAGGGCGGCATAGCCTTCCGGTCCCAGCGCTGGCTTCAAGGCGGCCAGCAAAGCGCTCAACCGCACGGACGAGCCGGCCACGTTCGGGGAGTAAGTCCAAGCGTCCATGTCGACCGCTTCCCGGAGCGATGCGAAGAACAGCACTCGAATCACGGCCCCGTCTCCTCGCGCCGCCACAAGCCGCTGCGGCCACCTTCCTTGCGCAGCAGGCGCACCTGCTCGATGGCCATGCCCCGGTCGATCGCCTTGCACATGTCATAGAGCGTCAACGCGGCAATGCTGGCTGCGGTCAACGCTTCCATCTCCACCCCGGTGCGGCCAGTCACGCGACATTCAGCGCTGATGCGAACCTGGTCCGGAGGGGTCGGTTCAAAGTCGATGGAGACCCGGTTCAAGGGCAGCGGGTGACACAGGGGAATCAGCTCGGCGCATCGTTTCGCGGCCTGAATGCCCGCCACCCGCGCCACAGCCACCGCATCGCCCTTGGCAAGGCCGCCATCGAAGATCTCCGCCAGCGTGCCGGCCTGCATCCGCAGCCGGGCTTCGGCCACCGCGACACGCACGGTCTCCGCCTTGGCGGACACATCGACCATGTTGGCTTCGCCCCGAGCGTTCTGGTGCGTGAGCTGGCTCATGAGGGAGAGTATAGCGCGGAAGGCGTAGCCTAGTGCCGCGCCGCCCATCATATGACGCATCAGAGCGTCGGCAGCGCGTCAGCGCGAGGCGCGGCCCGCAGGGAATACACCGTAGTATTGCCAAGGGCTGCAACGAAGCGATGGTGCGCTGCCGGCGCTCCCGCAGGGCGTTCGCCCCTTGGCCCGTGGCCGCGTTGCGCCCTTTGCCAATGGGACCGGCCATTGCCTGCGGGCCGCGCCTTGCCACGAACCAAGGGGAGAACGCTGATGCGCCATATGATGGGCGACGCGGCACTCTATCCGGTAAGATTAAGGACTTATCCACAGCCCGCCAGTTCGGCGAATTTCGCAGACGAGCCCAGCCGTGCATTCGCTCGACAGCAACCACATCATCGTCGGCATGTCCGGCGGCGTCGATTCGTCGGTGGCCGCGCTGCTGCTCAAGCGGCAAGGCCATCGCGTGTCCGGGCTGTTCATGAAAAACTGGGACGAAGACGATGGCGAGCCCTACTGCACCGCCAAGCAAGACCTGGAAGACGCAACCAAGGTGTGCGAGAGGATCGGCATCGAACTGCACACGGCCAACTTCGCTGCCGAGTATTGGGACGACGTGTTCAGCGCCTTCCTCCGGGAGTACGAGGCCGGACGCACGCCGAATCCGGACGTGCTCTGCAACCGGGAAATCAAGTTCAAGCAGTTCGCCCGCTACGCCGAAGCGCTCGGCGCGGATCAAACCGCCACCGGGCACTACGCCCGCATCGCCATGCGCGGCGGGCGTCTCAGGCTCCTTAAGGGCGCCGATGCCGGCAAGGACCAAAGCTACTTTTTGCAGGCGCTCAACATCGACCAGTTGTCCACCGCCATTTTCCCATTGGGTGACATGAAAAAGACCGAAGTGCGCCGCATCGCCCGCAAGCAGGGGTTCCACAATCACGGCAAGAAGGATTCCACCGGCATCTGCTTCATCGGCGAGCGGCGTTTCCGTGACTTTCTGCACCGTTACCTGCCGCATAACCCGGGGCCCATGGTGGACGAGGCTGGCGCGACGTTGGGCGAACACATCGGCTTGCCCTACTACACCCGCGGCCAGCGTCAAGGCTTGGCCGTGGGTGGCGTGGCGGGGCGCCGGGAAGCACCTTGGTACGTGCTCGACAAGGACATGGCCGCCAACCGCCTCATCGTCACCCAAGACCCGGCGGCGCTCTGCAACGACGGGCTGGTCGCAAGCCGCCTCAATTGGTTGGGCGAACCGCCACCCCTGCCCCTGCGCTGCACGGCCAAGGTGCGCCACCGCCAGCCGGACCAAGCCGCTTGGGTATCCGCCCGCGAGCCGGGAAGCGTGACGGTGCGCTTCGATACGCCGCAGCGAGCCATCACGCCGGGCCAGTATGTCTGCTTCTACGACGCCGATGTCTGCCTCGGTGGCGGCGTCATCGAGTCTTTCAGCAACGTCGAAGCCAGCATCCCTTTTCATGGTTCAACCGGAGACGGCCACGCGGCGGACAGTCCCTCCTTTCGGCTTGGGGGGCTTGGCGCACTGGGGCAAGCTGAGGGCTCCCATGACTAACCTCGATTATCGCTCACTGGCATTGGCCGCCCTGTTCGAGGCACTGGCCGAGGTGCAGGACGTCGCCGAGGGGCGCAGCGGCGACAATGACATCGAGCACCTGCTCGCGCCGCTGTTCGCCATTGACGCGGACACCGTGGCAGCCGTCTTTGCGCCGCCCGCCCGCTACTCGAAGGGCGTCAAGACCGCGGGCAGCGCCATTGCCGGTGAGCGCAACGCGTTGCGCCTGCTCAACACCGCCTTTGCCGTGATGGAGCTGGCCACGCTGCTCAAGCGCGAGGACCGCATTGCCGGGCAGTTGAGCCAACGCTTGAACGCCTTGGCCAACGCGCCCCGTGATGCCGCCCTGTTGCTGGCCCTGGACGATGTCTATCAGGAAACCATCGGACGGTTGGGCAAGCGCATTCAGGTGACCGGCGACCCCGCTGCCCTCCGGCAGCCCCAAGTCGCAGCGCGCATCCGTGCGCTGCTGCTGGCCGCGGTGCGCTTCGCTTGGCTATGGCGGCAACTCGGCGGACGCCGCTGGCAACTGATCGTGGGGCGCCGCAAGGCGCTGGCAACCATGGATGAACTCAAAAGGAAACTCGCGTGAACAGCAGCGTAAACAGCAGCTTGAATCCACTTACCGCCATCGGCGCCATCGACGGACGCTACCGCGCCAAGACCGAAGCGCTGGCGCCCATCTTCAGCGAGTACGGCTTGATTCGCTTCCGCGTTCAAGTCGAGTGCGAGTGGTTTGCCGCCTTGGCGGCGCTCTCCGGGGTGGCGGAGCTGCCGCCCCTGTCAGCCGCCGCCGGCAAGGCGGTAAGAGCCGTGCATGCCGACTTTTCCGTGACGGACGCCGAACGGGTCAAAGCCCTGGAGGCCACCACCAACCACGACGTGAAGGCGGTGGAGTACTTCGTCAAGGAGCGCATCGGCCGGATCGAGGAGCTCGCCCCGCACACGGAGTTCGTCCACTTCGCCTGCACCTCCGAAGACATCAACAACCTGGCCCATGCGCTGATGCTCAAGGCTGCGCGCGAGGCGCTTGAACCGCAAATGCGGCGTCTCATCGAAGCCATCGACGGACTGGCGCGGCAAGCGGGCGATCTGCCAATGTTGGCCCGAACCCACGGCCAGCCCGCTTCGCCCACCACCTTGGCCAAGGAGTTGCGGGTGTTCAGCGCCCGTCTTTCCAAATCGCTCAAGGCCATAAGCGCATTGCCGCTGACAGGCAAGCTGAACGGTGCCGTCGGCAACTTCAACGCCCACACCGCCGCCTACCCGAACATCGACTGGCCTGCCGTCAGCAAGGGTTTCGTCACCGGGCTCGGCTTGGCCCACAATCCCCTGACCACCCAAATCGAGCCCCACGACGACGTGGCGACGCTGTTCCATGCTTTCATGCGCTTCAACACCGTGCTGCTGGACTTGACGCGCGACATCTGGGCCTATATCGCCATCGACTACTTTGGGCAGCGCCAGGTGGCGGGCGAGACGGGCTCCTCCACCATGCCGCACAAGGTCAATCCCATCGACTTCGAGAACGCCGAGGGCAATCTCGGCATCGCCAACGCCCTGCTCGGCCACATGGCGGAGAAGTTGCCGGTGTCCCGCTGGCAGCGCGACCTGTCCGATTCCACCGTGCTGCGCAACATGGGCGCGGCCTTGGCCCACAGCAGCATCGCCTACCAATCGGCAGACAAGGGCCTCGCCAAGCTCTCCATAAACCGGGCACGCATCGAAGCGGATTTGGCGAACAATTGGGAGGTGTTGGCGGAAGCCGTGCAGACCCTGATGCGCAAGCACGGTTTGGCCGAGCCCTATGAACGGCTCAAGGCGGCCACGCGGGGACGGCGGCTGGACGCCGAAGGGTTTGCCGAGTTGTTGGATGCGCTCGACCTGCCCGACGACGCCCGGCGGGAGCTGGCGCAATTGCAGCCGCACACCTACGTCGGGTTGGCCGCCCAGTTGGCCCGATTGCCCGACTGACGGCGTTTCGGCCCCTGCGGCCCCGAATTCATTTCCCATCAGGAAACTATTAGTATCCACCCATTCCAGTTGTTTTCATATAAATTCACGCTTCGCGCCGTTCGGCGCCGAACCAACGCCCATTCGCCAGAACCAACCAGGAGCAAACATGTCCGCGTATCTTTCCGACTACCTGCAACAGGTCGAAGACGTCAAGAAGGAACTGATCAGCCAGCCGAACTGGCGGGCAATCAACCCGGAGTACGTGGTCCGCATGCGGCTGCAGAACCGCTTCCGCACCGGCCTCGACATCGCCCGCTACACCGCCGACATCATGCGGCGGGACATGGCCGAGTATGACAATGACCCTGGCAAGTACACCCAATCCCTTGGCTGCTGGCATGGCTTCACCGCCCAACAGGTGATGATGTCGATCAAGAAGCACCGCCAAACCACGGACAAGTCCTACATCTATTTGAGCGGTTGGATGGTGGCGGCGCTGCGTTCCAGCTTTGGCCCGCTGCCGGACCAGAGCATGCACGAAAAGACCACGGTGCCGGACTTGATCGAGGAGATCTACACGTTCCTGCGCCAAGCGGACGCCCGGGAGCTAAGGCATCTGTTCACGGCACTCGACGAGACCCGCGCCCAAGGCGGCAACGTGGCGGAGGCGCTCTCGCGCATCGACCGCTATGAGACCCATGTGGTGCCCATGATCGCCGACATCGACGCCGGCTTCGGCAACGAGGAGGCCACCTACCTGCTGGCCAAGCGCATGATCGAAGCGGGCGCCTGCGCCATCCAGATCGAAAACCAAGTCTCCGATGCCAAGCAGTGCGGCCACCAAGCCGGCAAGGTCACCGTGCCCCACGAAGACTTCGTCTCCAAGCTGAACGCGGTACGCTACGCCTTTCTGGAGCTCGGCGTCGAGAACGGCATCATCGTCGCCCGCACCGACTCCTTGGGTGCCGGCCTGACGATGAAGATTCCGGTGTCCAAGGAGCCCGGCGACCTCGGCGACCAGTACTGCGGCTTTCTTGAGGCCACCGAGGTGCATGACCTTGAGGAACTGCGCGATGGCGACATCACCATCCACCAAAACGGCAAGCTGTGCCGTCCTCTGCGCCTTGACAATGGCCTCTACGCCTTTCGAGAAGACACCGGCGCAGGCCGGGTGGTGCTGGACTGCGTCACCAGCCTGGAACATGGCGCCGACCTGCTTTGGATCGAAACTGAACGGCCCAACCTCAAGCAAATCAAAGGCTTGGTGGATGCGGTGCGCGAAAAGGCCCCGCAGGCCAAGCTGGTGTACAACAACTCGCCGTCGTTCAACTGGACCCTCGCGTTCCGCGAGCAGGTTTATGCCGAGTGGCGGGAGGCAGGCAATGATGTGTCGGCCTATCCCGACCCGGCGGTGGTCGAAAAGGGCCTGATGGCAGCCGAGTACGACGAGACGCCCCTAGCGGCGGCGGCGGACGAGCTCATCGCCCGCTTCCAGCGGGACGCGGCCCGGGAGGCCGGCATTTTCCATCACCTGATCACCTTGCCCACCTACCATGAAACCGCCCTCGGCACGGACGTGCTGGCGGAGGGCTACTTCGGTGACGCAGGCATGCTAGCCTACGTCAAGGGTGTGCAACGCCGTGAAATCCGCCGCGGATTGGCGGCGGTCAAGCATCAGGACTTGGCCGGCTCCAACATAGGCGACGACCACAAGGAGTATTTCCTCGGCGAGAAGGCCCTGCTGGCCGGCGGTGCAGCGAACACAATGAACCAGTTCTGACCCCTACCAGGGCGCTCAGCCAAGCAACGCCTGCAGTTCGCCGTAGTTTTCGGCAGCGGTGAACTGCGGGTGCTCGCGGCGCACCCGCTCGGGAGCGCTGAACAAAACGCCTAGGTCGGCCTCCTCTAGCATGGGTATGTCGTTGTAGGAGTCACCCGCCGCCATGACCGGGAAGTTCAAGGATTTCAAGGCCTTGACGACGCTACGCTTCGGGTCGGGCTGACGCAGGCGGTAGCCAGCAAGCCGATCATCCCGGACTTCCAAGTGGTGGCAGAACAGGGTTGGGTAGCCGAGTTTCGCCATCAGTGGGTTGGCGAACTCGTAGAAGGTGTCGGAGACGATGATCACCTGCCGGTCCTGCCGCGCCCAATCGAGAAAGGCGCGGGCGCCAGGCAGCGGTTCGAGGCCATCTATGACCGTGCGAATGGTCGAGAAGCGCAGGTCGGCCCGTGCCAGCACGTCCATGCGGTAGCGCATCAGCTCGCCGTAGTCCGGAATGTCACGAGTGGTCTTGTTCAGTTCGCCAAGACCGGGGCGTTCCGCCACCGCCTGCCAGATTTCAGGGATCAGCACCCCTTCGAGGTCCAAGCACAGGATGTTCAACCAAATCTCCTCAGTTACCGATATCGAGTTAAGCATATGCCAAGAGGGTATTTTCATCGTGCAAGTTGATATTGCTAGACTTTTTTTCTTTCACGCCAATGGTTAAAGCAAATCATGGATTTTCAACAGGCGAGCACCTACACCGAGCCGCAGCATCTGCTTCGGGACATTGCCAGCCGCTTTGACCGCGAGCGGGTGGCCATCTCCTTCAGCGGCGCCGAAGACGTGGTTCTGATCGACATGGCGCACCGGGAAGGCCTCGAATTCAACGTCTTCTCGCTGGATACGGGGCGGCTGCACCCGGAAACCTACGCCTACTTCGAGCGGGTGCGCGAGCACTACGGCATCGCCATTGAGCTGCTGATGCCCTCCCCCGCTGCCGTCGCCGATTTAGTCCGCGCCAAGGGTCTGTTCAGCTTCTACAAGGACGGCCACGGCGAGTGCTGCGCGGTGCGCAAAATCGAGCCGCTGCGCCGCAAGCTCGGCGAACTCGATGCCTGGGTCACCGGCCAGCGCAAGGACCAAAGCGTGACGCGAACCGACCTTCCCTTGGAGCAGGAGGATCGGGCCTTCTCCACCGAGGCGCACCGGCTGCTCAAGTTCAATCCCCTGGCGGACTGGTCGTCGCGGGACGTTTGGGCCTACATCCGCACCCACAAGGTGCCCTACAACGAACTGCACGACCAAGGCTACGTTTCCATCGGCTGCCAGCCCTGCACCCGCGCCGTTGGCCCCCACGAGCACGAGCGGACCGGTCGCTGGTGGTGGGAGGAGGCCACCGCCCGGGAGTGCGGGCTGCACGCGCAAAACGTCGTCAAGATCCTCGGCTGAGCAGGCGGGGCCGACCCGCCTCAGTCTTCAACGCAGCAATGCAGCTATGAAGGCGCGTACTGGCGCTCCACGGCGCTGGTAAAGGCGGCGTCTCGGGCTTCGGTGAGGCCTTCAGCGGACCATTCCCGCAGGGCCGTCAAAGGGAAGCGCCGACCCGGGCAGTCGGTGCGCTCGCCGCGCACCTGCCGATGGCCGCCGATGGTGATGTCGGGGTGGCGCAACTTGATCTGCAGCAGCAGGCTGCGCAGCGCCTCTAGCTGGGCTTCGGAGGGCTTGTTGAGGTTGAAATCACCCGAGAGCACCACGCCAATCGACTGCGTATGGGCGCCCCTTTCAGACTCCGGCAGTAGGCTTTGCACGCCCCCGCCTGAATCGATGCGGTAGTGGAACGCCCGGCAGTCGCAAGCCGAGTGGTGCAGCAGGACAAACTTCATGGCGCCAAGCAAGCAGACATGAGCAAAAGGGTGGACATCCCCTCCGATTTGAGCATACTCAACTGCGAACAGGCAAACTCCTGCTCCTGTTCTCCTGTTTGATCTAAGGGAGGAAATCAACATGAGAATTGATCGACAGCTGTTCCAATGGGCCTTTATGTCAGTTGTGTCGGTCCTGTGGGCCGGGGGGCTGAAGGCGCAGGTGATCGAGGAAGTGCTGGTGACTGCCAAGCCTATCAAGGCCAGTCAGCAGGCCGCCATCGAAGCCAAGCGCGCCGCTAACAACGTCGCCGACATCATCTCCGCAGATGCCATCGGACGTTTCCCGGACCAGAACCTGGCTGATGCGCTGGGCCGTGTTCCAGGCATTGCAATCGAAAGGGACCAAGGGCAAGCCAGGTATGTCAGCTTTCGCGGCACGCCAAAGCGCTACACCACCACCGCCTTCAACGGCATCAGCATCCCCGGCGTGGAAAACGGCAGAATTCCCAGGTTTGACGCCTATCCGGCGGTCATCACCTCCCAGGTCGTGGCCAACAAGGCGATCACGCCCGACATGCCGGGCGAGTCCGTCTCCGGATTCATCAACATCAAGACGTTTTCGCCATCGGACATCAAGGGATTTTCCGGTTCGGTCGAGGGCGGGCTCGGTGAACAGAATCTAGGCGGGGGCGGCATTGACAAAGGGAACTTGCGGCTCTCCTACTCCAATGATCAATTCGGGGCGGTGGTTTACGGCTCAATCAACAGCCGAAAGCAGGTCACCGACAACCGTGAACCCACCTACGGTGGCACTGAAGGCGCCCTTTTGCCCAACCGTATCGACTTTCGAAACTACAAGATCAAAAGGGAAGACGAAGCCTATGGCGGCACCTTGGAGTTCTACCTTGGGAGCGGCGGCAGAGTTTACTTCAACTCGTTGAACACCAAGTTCACGGACCGCGAGG
>JAPPIX010000092.1 GCA_028820495.1 Gammaproteobacteria bacterium | reverse complement strand
TCCTTGGTCTGAAAACTACCTTAGCAGACTGTCCAAATTTGCCCGACCTCCTCAGATGGCTATCTGGATTTCTCGGCCATGCTTGACCTGGCCGTCACTGAGCTCGATGCAAACGCTGCGTTACGCCGACGCTTGGGTGAGCGCGTTAAGTGCGTAATCGTGGACGAGTATCAGGACGTTAACCCTATCCAGGAACGCCTGATTCGCCATCTCCACGACATGGGGGCGGGCTTATGTGTTGTGGGCGACGACGATCAGACAATCTACCAATGGCGCGGAAGCGCCGTTGACAATATCGTTACGTTTGCTAAGCGCTACCCGGACGTCAGGCAGATTCGGCTACAGGAGAACTTCCGTTCGAGCCAAGGAGTGGTCGATACAGCACGGGCATTTGTCGAAAAGATCGATGACCGCCTTGCCAAAGCGATGGTGGCCGGTAGCGGCCAAGCCTACCAAGTGGGGGACATTGTAGCCCTGTCATTCGAATCCCCCTCCGAAGAAGCGCGGTACATCGCGAACACATTGCGTTCATTGCACGGTGTTCGGTTCAAGGACCGTGGCGAGTCCCGCGGGCTAGCTTGGTCCGATATGGCAGTACTGCTGCGTAGCGTGCGAAACAACGGACCGATCATCGCGGAAGCGCTGGCTGAGGCAGGCATCCCGTTCGTCGTGAGCGGAATCGCCAATCTTTTCGAAGCCCCCGAAGCCGAGGCCGCGCGCCTATTGTTCCACTACATAAGCGGTCAGCCAATCGGGCGAGGTGAAACTAGGCGCGAACCGCCAACCAAGGCAGCCGTTCGCAAAGCTTGGCGGGCTAGCAATCTCGGAACGCGACCTCCAAACCTAACGGCGGCGGTCAAATTCGCTGATCACATTCGCGAACGTGTAGGAGAAGAAAACGCCGAAATCCCCAGCATTCAAGCTGTCTTCCTGAAATTCCTTGAGCTGATTCGGCTTCGTGAAGAAGAAGTCGCCGACAGCAGGGGAGAGTCCGCTCTATTCAATCTAGGGCGCTTCAGCGAAGTGATTACTGATTGGGAGACGATTCACTTCGCGGACCATACTTGGAGTTCGTTTGAGGGCTTCGCGGCTTTCCTCTACTACGATGGTGGCGATACCTACAGCGAAGGTGCACAGAACACGGCCTACATGACTCCTGATGCTGTCCAGATCGCCACCGTGCATCAGGCAAAAGGTCGGGAATGGCCAGTCGTATTCTTGCCAGCCCTGCTTAGGAACCGTTTTCCTTCCCCCGCGCGGTCAAGTGGAATTTGGCAACTTCTCCCCCGTAAAGCGTTCGGAAACCCTGACCGATATGACGGCTCAGAGGACGACGAGCGTCGGCTATTCTATGTGGGCATAACACGCAGCATGAAGTTTCTTCACATGACATGGGCTCCAGTCTCGCACAATCAATTGTATCGGCGTAAGTCGATCTTCTGGGACGAGATTATCGAATCCAAGTACGTCAAAAGGCGGAAACAGGACTACAGCAAGCGCAGCCGCACCTCCCCGAGCCCTCGGGCGTCCGTTGCAGATGTTGAGTTCTCATTTTCTGATCTCAAATACATGTTCGAATGCCCTTACCAGTTCAAGCTGCGTGTGCTCTACGGGTTCAACGCACCGATCCAGCGTCCGATTGGATATGGCAAGTCGCTGCATGACGCGTTGGCTGAGGTTCACTACCGAGCGATGGAAGGTGAGCCCATCGGCGTAGCGGCCGTACCGGACCTAGTGGCGCGGCACCTTCGTACGCCTTACGCTTTCGGCACGTTGAAAGAGACACTCAAAAATGCCGCCGAACGGGATATTCGCAACTACATTGAGGCCAACGCCGACAGATTCGATGACATTGAGTTCTGGGAACAGAATGTCGAGGTCAATCTAGGCGATGGCGTTCGCATTAAGGGACGGATCGACTTAGTGCGACGCACGGACACACAAGAGGTGACGATCGTCGATTTGAAGTCGAATGAGGGGAGTCAAGAGGAGCAGGTCACCGAGCATCAGTTGCATACATACGCACTTGGATACGAGGAACTCACTGGGAGGGATGCTGATTATGTGGAAATCTACGAACTGCGAGAAGGCAGAGGAAAACCGCGCCCCGTGGATGAGGACTTCATGGAGGATGTGCGGAAGCGGACGCGAAAGGCCGCAAAGGCACTGCGGAGCTTGCGCCTGAAGCCAACGCCAAGCAAGCCCAAGTGCGGCAAGTGCGACCTGTCTTCACTGTGCGCTAAAAGCAAGGCATAGGCGCTGATTCTCGCACGTCGGTCTTCGCGAGAAGCCTGCTTCGTTGCCGGACTGATCCAGAACCGCCTCTACCACGTCACGCCCCGGCGCAAACCCGCCAACCCACAGCAACATTGGCTGCATCGAGGCCCTCAACCTTGCTCTAGAATTCACGAAGCGCAAGGTAGGGGCAGTCGGGTTTTTGACAGTGCTTGCCCCACATTTCTTCTCATCACCGGAAGATCTGGTTAGCTAGGCCCAACCCCAGTTTCCACCTAACCCACTAAAAAACATACAGAAATAACTTTTCGCTACCCCCCTTGACATCACAAATACGGGTGGTAAGATTTCCATACCGAACGTAGTAGCAATGGAGATGGCAAATGGATAGGCGCGAGATTGAATCCATAGTGATCGAAGTGTTGGAAGCTGTGCAGGAGACCAGTGGTGAGGCGTACATGGAGGTGGGGCCGGACGACAGGCCCATTGGAGTGCTTGACGGTTTTGACTCGTTGACGGGGCTTGAAGCGACGGCGATGGTTGAGAAACGAATAGGGTGCGAAATCGAGCGAGCCTCCGCGTTTGTCTCGGAGGATGGTCGCCGAGCGTTGACGTTAGCGGAAACATGCGAATACCTGGAGGGGATCGTTGGATCGGGATCCCAGGCCGTAGCGTGAGCGCCGTAGCAGAGCGCCTCAGACTCGCCCGCCAGCAGGCTGGATTGTCCCAAGGACAAGTGGCTCGCATGTTGAGCAAGCACCGACCCACGATTTCGGAGATCGAAGCCGGGCGCCGGCGGGTTTCAGCGGATGAATTGGCGATGTTCGCGGATATCTACGAAGTCTCGCCTGCGTGGTTGCTAGGGCGTGAGGATGAATCGGACGAGTTCAACGAGCGAGTGCGGTTGGCTGCGCGGGAGCTCGCAAAGCTCAGGGCCGAAGACCTTGACCGCGTCCTAAGTCTTTTGTCGTCTATGAGGGAAGCTACTCGTCACCAATGACCAGCAAGACAAAATTGGCAATACGAGCGGTGAAAGAAGCCACCCGCCTGCGAGCCCGACTTGGCATTGGACCAACCGAGTCCGTGTGTCCACTCGATATCGCAATCGGGCTTGGGATCATCGTTCGGCTTGAGGCATTGCCCTCCTTGGAAGGAGTGTATTCGCCTGGCAGTAGAGACGCGATGGTGATAAGCACGAACCGACCGTGGGGTCGGATACGTCACACCTGCGGGCATGAATTGGGACATCACGTTTTCCGACACGGCGCGAACGTTGATGAATTCGACCAAAGTGAGCAACGAAAATGGAAGCCGGAAGAGTTTGTGGCTGACCGGTTCTCTACCGCCCTGCTAATGCCGAAGCTAGCGGTAGCAGCTGCACTCAATCAGCGGAGCTGGAGCAGCACGAACCTGAGTCCCGAACAAGCCTTCGTGCTGGCACAAGGGTTCGGCGTCGGCTACACGAACTTCATTTCACACCTCGAAAGAACATTGGGAATGATTGACCGGCAAACAGCAGATCGCCTTAGGGGTAGTCGAGGCAGCTTGCGAAGGCTGCGCGACACGGTGGCGGGGTTTGAAACACTCCACGATGTGTTTGTCGGTGACGAACATTGGGGCGCGCGGCCAATCGATATCGAAACTGGCGACGTGGTCGTTATTCCCCCAGGCGCAATGTTCAGTGGGCGGTGCGCACAGTTGAAGGGGGATCCACTACCGCATCTGGTGGGGGTCGCTGCGGGACAAGGGCAACTGAAGCTCCGAACACAGAGTCGGGCAATCCGTATTCGTGTATGCCGAAAGGGTTTCACCGGGCTAGCAAAATACCGGCACTTGGAGGAAGCTGATGGAGAATGAGCACTTCGTAGAGGAGGTGGGTGTATCCCTCGCGTGGGGACGTGCGTTGAAAAAGGTCGCCCGTGTGGGCAAAAAGGAGCTGGCACCCCTTACTGTTGCGATTACCGGCGACAACACTGAAGAGACTCTTCAGGAAGATCCCAACATCCGGCAGGCCCTCGACAGACTTCTGGGAGCACAAGGCTGCCAATCGGTTGAAACTGTGGCCAATACGATATTTCCGTACTCGTTGTGGAATTCAGCGCGGCCTAGAAGCGACCTGTTCGAGCGATACGAGACGATTGTGGACCGGATACGGAAAGCGAACCGGCAAAACCAGCATGGCGTGTACTTCGACAGAATGATCAACAATGGACCTGCCAGTGCAGAAAACCAGCTCGACTTCGGTCTGAGAACCTACAGTGCTCGCAAGGGCGTGCGCAGGAGTGTACTGCAGGTGGGTGTTTTTGATCCTCGACAGGACCACTCGACGGCTGCCCTGCGCGGCTTCCCCTGCCTCCAGCATCTGTCGTTCGTCCCAGTTGGCTCAGGGCGCCTAAGCGTGAACGCGTTCTATGCCACGCAGTTTATGGTATCGAGAGCGTATGGGAACTACCTTGGAATCTGTCGACTTGGGCAATTCGTGGCCCATGAGCTCAATCTATCGCTAACGCGTGTCTCGTGCCACGTCGGACTGGCGGAGTTGGACATGAGCAAGAGCAAATTAGAGGCCGTAGTGACAGCGATCAGCGCTGCCTTAAACGAAAACGAGAGGTAGATAGCAGTGCATATGGGGGAATTTCAGCGTTTGGCGAGAAAGACGGACCGGACTCCGAAAAACGAGGGTGGCGGCGATCCACGACAGCCAAACCGCCATGACGTTGTGCCGCTCTTGGGCTTAGTCGGGGAGATAGGCGGACTTCTCGGCGAATACAAGAAGCGACTACGGGATGGAGAGCTACACCGAAACTTCGCCGACGAAGTGGCAGAGGAACTCGGCGATATCATGTGGTACGTCGCGAATGTGGCGGACAAGTTTGATTTGGACCTTGAAAGGATCGCAGCAGATAACCTCGAGAAGGTGAAGGACCGGTGGCTGCAACCTGATGCGGGACGTCGCCTTTACGACAGTGATCTTCCCACCCAGCAGCAAATCCCCCGCACGTTCGCATACCGCTTCGAAGAACAGGCGGCCAATCACGAAATCAAGGTCGTCATGGTCGATGAGTTTCGGGGCATGAACACGGGCAATGAGCTTACGGACAACTCTTATGAGGATGACGGATACCGATTCCACGATGTGATGCACTTGGCATTCGCGGCTCACTTGGGGTGGTCGCCAGTGCTGCGAAAATTGCTAAGAACGAAGAAGATCATCAAAAACAGGCCTTCACCGCTCGATGACGCCGAAGATGGCGGCAAGGGCCAAGTCGTTGAGGAAGCTATCGTGGCAGCGGCGTATGTTTACGCCACAGAACACGACTTCCTTGAGGGCATAGAAGAGATTGACTGGCAGCTCCTGCGTCATATCAAGAAGATGACTCGGCAGTTTGAGGTCAGGGACAGGTCGACGTGGGAATGGAAGGAAGTACTCTTGCGCGGATTTGCGGTCTGGCGGCAGCTCCGCGAAGAAAGAGGTGGCGTGGTTCTTGGGAATCTGGAAGAGGGAACGCTTGAGTTTAGGGCGTAGTCGCTCTCTGAGATTCGGACGCAATCGATGATGGAAGATCGATACCCCACTTGGGCGGATACCACTGAGGAAGCGGCTTGGTGTTAGGGGAGTACTTCTGCTTGATCCTGGTGCGCTTTGACTGATTCAGCGAGTGCGGATGGACGACACGCGCATACTTGTCGACCTCGCAGAACAGATTTTGGATATCAATCAGGTGAAGGTGACGGCCCCAAAGATTCGAAAAACTGAGGTCGAGCCGGTCGAACTCACCTCCGGCTAGTTCGCCTACCGCACGGATTACGTCCGCGTCGTCGAGTCCCCCTGTATCAGCAAAGCACTTCCTGATTCCTCTACGTGCGCCCGGTCCCGCGACGACGAAGTCCATCTCGGAGAAGTCGATTGCTGTACTGTAGTTCAGGTCGATCGCGAATTGGAAAGCGAGAAAAGGCCCGATAGACTCGTATCCCTTGAGGATCTCGTACACGCCTTCAAGTGAACCTGCGTCTTGGACGCGTCGTGGCGCATCCTCGCTTAGCATTAGATCCAGAAGGCGCAGGTGGTTACCGTGCTTACGCGGATGGTCGAACTGGGGACACGGCATGATGTACGCAGGTGAATAGACAGTTCTTCCCGTGTCGAGGAGTTCATCGAGAACCTCAGAGTATCGGTCGGGATCAAATGTGGCTGAGGATAGCGGACCAAGGCGGTGTGTCAGGTATTCCCAGGTTTCTATTCGATTGAAGAACTTGAATAGGAGGCAGCGGAAGCAGATTTCCTCAGTAGATTGGTCGCCTGCATAGAGGACGTGCCGTATGAGGTACTGACTGACGCGGTCGGAGGCGCGGTAGGGGTTCGTGAACCGATAGGCGGACAGGACGGGATCGGGCGGCTCCGGAGGTGGCAAGTCAAGAATGCGATGCATGAAGAGTTCTTGTCGCCGTGCCGCAAAGCGCCAATAGGTGTCAAACACTGGAGTGGCTTTGAGCTTGTGGCCCAGCCCAACATCGATGTCGCGGAGTTCCCAAGGCTCCGCTCCCATAGGGTGGACAAGTTGGTCGGCACCAAGAAGGTCGTGCACGTTCAAACCCGCATCAGGAAGTTGCGGCATGTTCCGCCAGAGAGGGCAGGAAAGGGGATAAGAAACATCTATCCAATCAGGCTCTATCGGCGAACTTGAGTATCCAGCGACCAGCACCCAAAGCCGTTTCCGCATCGGCCTGCTCGAAGTTGTCAACTGTCCGATAGTCAGCCTGCTCCCTAAGTTGTTTGCATTGCTGAAGCAAATGCCCGGCCTGCCTCCACTGCACTGATGCCTTGGAATCGGTAAGTTGGTCGATCAACTGCCGGTGACTAGGCTGCGCCGATGCATCACCATAGGCGACCAGAATGCACCGGTGATAGGCCACATAGTAGCCACGACTGACAGAGTTGCGCCAATCGACCTCCCGGCCACCAATGCTGATCTCCGCTGCCGCGTCTAGCAGGGCTTTAGGTGAACCTGCCGTCGCAGTGATTCGCCGTAGGGCGAACTCGTTGATAACGGCATCTTGACCTATCTGCGCTACTCGATCAGCCAATTCGCTGGCTTTCGGCAAGAGGGCGGACATATCCAGAAGCACCGCAGTGTTGGCGAAAAGGTCGGGTGCACTGTACCAGATAACAGCCTTTACTGGTTTGCCTTATCCGCACACATCGCCTAACGGTGTAGGTATTCAGGGCTAGCGCACCGATGGTAACTGCCTGCGGAATCAGCGGATGGGGAGCAAACCCAAAGCAAGTTTCGTTTCTCTCTCCAGACACCGACCAGCAACGCCCACTTCAAAATCGAGGGCGGGACGCCCTCGCTCCGGAGAGCCTGCTGAAGCGAGTATTTCGCACTCAATCACGATTCAGGCAATTTGTCAGTTAAAAATGGAAATTGCATAGATCATGCGCTATGCTTGCGCCCATGATCCCGCGAAGCTTGACCCGTCCGGCCATCAATGCCTTTGAGCAATACCCCGTCGTGACCCTCGTCGGGCCCAGGCAGTCGGGGAAGACCACGCTGGCGCGAAACGCCTTCGACCTGCCCTACATCAATCTTGAGGCGCCCGACGAGCGGGATTTCGTTCTCAGCGACCCACGCGGCTTCCTTGCGAGCCATCCCGACGGCGCCATCATCGGCGAGATTCAGCGCGCCCCGGACCTGACCTCCTATCTCCAGGTGAGGGTTGACGAAACCAACCGGCTGGGCCAGTTCCTGTTGACCGGCAGCCACAACTTCGCGGTGCGGGAGCAATTGAGCCGGTCATTGGCGGGCAGAACGGCCCTGCTGACCCTGCTGCCGTTTTCCCGGCCCGAACTGGTTGACGCGGGCGTGCCCTGCGGCGGCTACTTCAACTACATCTTCGCGGGCGGCTACCCACGCATCCGCGATGCTGGGTTGGACCCCACGAGCTTCCATCGAGACTACGTGGGCACCTACTTGGAGAGAGACCTGCGGCAGCTCAGCGCCGTGCGCAACATCGCCCAATTCCAGACCTTCATGCGGCTGTGCGCGGCGAACATCGGCCAAGTTCTCAACCTCAACCGATTGGCCAGCGACTGCGGAATCAGCCAGACCACGGCCACGGAGTGGCTGAACCTCATGGAGTCAGGCTACATTCTCTACCGGCTGCAGCCCTACTTCACGAACACCAGAAAACGGCTCGTCAGAAGGCCCAAGCTCTACTTTCACGACACCGGCGTCGCCTGCTTCCTGCTTGGATTGACCGCGGCTGAACACGTCGAAAACCACCCCTTGCGCGGCGCACTGTTTGAAAACCACGTGATCAACGAAGTCCTAAAGCATGATCTGAACCGCAATCGCACCGCTCAGTTGCAATTCTTTCGGGACAGCAACGGCAACGAGGTCGACCTTCTGTACGGACGCGGCCCGAATCTAGTGCCCATCGAAATCAAGTCCGGACAGACCATCAGCAGCGACTGGTTCAAGGGCATCGACCACTTCGCCCGCCACTTCCCCGCAACCGGGGGCGCAGTCATCTACGCAGGCGAAGCATCCCAGCACCGCAGCGACGGCCGCGCCGTCCTGCCAGCCGACGAACTGGCCGCCTATCTTGAAGCAGCTATCTAATGGCATTGTTTTCCCTAGTTCTCATGATATCCTGAATCATCTGTATATCCGGGAAATGATCATGCGGGTTTCGAAGTGGGGCAATAGTCTAGCGGTGCGGCTTCCCAAATCACTGGTGGAGAGTCTTGGCCTGAAGTCGGGCGACGAACTGCAAATCGTATCGTCGGCCCCCTCAAGGATCGCCGTGATGCGGGACGAGCGCAGGGAGCGGGCGGTTGAGCGGATGCGCAAACGCGCCTTGAGGTTACCCCAAAACTACTCGTTTGACCGTAACGAAGCCAACGCGAGGTGACCGCTTTCCTTGACACCAACGTGCTTGTCTATGCACAGGGCGAGGGTTCCAAGAGCGAGAAGGCCCGCCAAGTTGTTCTGGAGGGCGGGATAGTCAGCGTTCAGGTGCTGAACGAGCTGACCAACGTCCTTAAGCGGAAGTTCGATTTGGACTGGAATGAAATCGCCGAGGTACTTGAAGATGTGAAAACCGCTCTCGACCCGGTTCGCCCGATTGGGCTGGAAACCCATGTCGCCGCATTGGACCTTTCGCGCGACAACGGCTTCAACTTCTACGACTCACTAATCATTGCCGCCGCTCTAGAAGCGGACTGCGACCAGTTGCTCACCGAAGACCTGCAGGCCGGGCGCCGCATTGAAGGGCTGGTCATCGTCAATCCATTCGCAAGTTAACGGGCTCATCTGACAATCCGTCGCCGTCTGTGCAGTGCAACTAACCGCTGGCCGCACGGCCCTGCGCATTGCTCAGTAAATTGCTGATGATCGAGCCGTGATTCCGCGATGCAGGGCACGGGCCTGCTGCCCCCACATCCGCAGACCCACTATACTGCCCCCATGATTCCATCCACCGTCGCCGCCGAGGTCACCGGCGCGCTCCAAGACTTTCTCGCCACCGGCTTCAGCCCGTCCAACCCGGCGTTGGCTAGTGTTGTCGATGACTTTCTGGCGGACGCTGAGAACCTAGCCAAAGGGCCGTACCTGTCCATCGACCTGCCCTTCCAGGGTGCCCCGGAAGGTGGCGAGCCGTTTCCTGAAATCCCGTTCGGTCATACGCCCCATCGCCATCAGCGCATCGCATTCGGTCGGCTTGCGCGGGGGCAGTCCACTATCGTGGCCACGGGCACCGGCTCCGGCAAGACCGAGTGCTTCCTCTATCCGGTCCTCGAGCACTGCCGCAAGAATGCAGGCGAGCCGGGCATCAAGGCGATCCTCATCTACCCCATGAACGCGCTTGCTTCTGACCAAGCGCGGCGCATTGCCAGCATCATTCACAACACGCCTTCCTTGAACAGCCGGGTGACGGCCGGTCTGTACGTTGGCGAGGGGGACGCATCCGGTCGCGAGCACATGGCGCCCGACCATCTCGTTGAGAGCCGCGACGTGCTGCGGCAGCAGCCCCCGGACATCCTGCTCACCAACTACAAGATGCTCGATCTGCTCTTGACCCGGCCCATGGACTTCCCGCTGTGGCAGCACAACGCCGCCGGAACCTTGCGCTTTCTGGTGGTTGATGAGCTGCACACCTTCGACGGCGCTCAAGGCACCGACCTCGCCTGCCTCATCCGCCGTTTGCGTACCCGGCTGCAGGCGGACGAGGGGCTGGTCTGCGTGGGCACATCGGCCACGATCGGAGGGCCGGGCGATGAACGGGCCGTGCTTCGCTACGCGTCCAGCGTTTTTCGCCAGCCGTTCGCGCCCGGCGCCGTTGTGGGCGAAGTGCGTCAGAGCATCGATGAGTTTCTGAAGGACGCCATCATCAGCGCCTATCTCCTGCCCACGCCGGATCTCGCGCAACGGGTGGAGCCAAACGGCTACGAATCACTTGAGGACTACATCCGCGCCCAGCATGAGCTTTTCTTCGGCGAATCGCCCGAAGGCGATTTCGAATCCATGGGCTGGCGCATCCGGCTCGGCGAGAGGCTGCGCGAACACGCCACCTTCGTGAACCTGCTGCGGGTGCTCGACGGTTCCAAGCCAACAGCCTTCGACACCGTGCTGAGCCGCCTGCAACGCACTCTGCCCACGGCGAGCACCGTGGAAGCGAAGCATGTGTTGAACGCGCTTTGCGCCTTGATTTCGGTGGCTCGCGAACCGGGCCGTGGCGAGGAGAGCAAGCCAACCGCGTTTCTCAACGTGAAGCTGCATGTCTGGATACGCGAGCTGCGCCGCATGGTTTGCAGCCTGTTCGACGAGGCGGGGAACGACGAAAGGGGCAAGAAGCATCGTCTGCGGCATTCCGACGATCTGAAGCCAGGCCAAGACGGGCTGCACCTGCCGCTGGTGCAGTGCCGGGAGTGCCATGCCACCGGCTGGGGCGGCTTCAAACCCTCAGGCAGCCCCCATGTGGACCGCGACTTGCGCACTTTCTACAACCGCTTTTTCTCGCGTGATGTGGATGTCAACACCTTCTTTCCGGTGGGGGAAGACGAACACCCGCCTAGCAGTGCGAGAGGCCAAGAAATCCAAATCTGCGGCCAATGCGGTTATCTCGCGCAGCCGGATGCGACGAACTGCCCCGGCTGCGGAGAGAAGCGCTTGGTTCGGGTTTTTCGTCCCAATGCGGTGCGCAACAGAAGATTCAGCCGCGACTGCGCATTCTGCGGCGCGTCCGATGCGCTCATCATTCTGGGTGCCCGGGCTTCCAGCCTGCTCAGCACGGCGCTGGCTCAGCTTTTCGCTTCCCGCCACAACGACGACCATAAGGTCATCGCCTTCTCGGACAACGTACAGGACGCCGCCCATCGCGGTTCGTTCTTCGCGGCTCGGACTTGGCGTAACAGCCTCCGCGCCGCAATGGCCCAAGTGGTTGCACGGGAAAGCGGCATCTCGCTGGCGCAACTGCCCGATAAGGTCGTCGCTTGGTGGGGCAAGGCGGAGGTCAACCCCGAAGCCTTTGATGAAATCCGCTTCATCAGTGAGTTCCTTGCCCCGGACAAGCTTTGGCTGAAGGACTTCGAAGCGTTGCGGCGCGACGGGAAGTTGCCTCCGAATTCAGATCTGCGGTCCCTCGTTGAGTACCGGATGCGCTGGGACGTGCTGGCGGAGATGACTTGGCGAGCCGCCATCGGCCGTACCATGGAGCGAACGCACACCGCTGCGGTTGGCTTTGACCGAAAAGCCCTGATGGAGGCCTGCGAACAGGCGAGGCGGCGAATCCGGGAGGAGTTCGGCGAGTTGCGCACCATCGACGAGCTGGCGGTGCGCGCCTTGGTGCTCGGCGTCGTGCGCCACATGAGGGACCGCGGTGCGGTGCGGAACTCCGCCTTCGACCGCTATTTGCATCACGGTGGCAATCCCCACGTTATCCGAGACATCGCATTGCAGGACTTCGGCGCGCGCTCCAATCTGCCCGTGTTCCCTGCACCCGTGGCGGAGAAGAAGGGCATCGAGGCATTGGCTGGGGCGGGCAAGTCCTGGTATCGGGCCTGGGCCGAGAAGGTTCTGACCCCGGTGGACGTCTTGGCTGCCAGCAGGGACGCCCCCGCCGTGCTGCTGGCCGTGATGAGGGCGTTGCAGGGCGCCGGTTTGGTGTGCGTTCTGCCGGGCGGGAAGACACAGGTCTGGGCGCTTGAGCCCGAACGGCTCTACGTGACCTCGGAGACCGCCGAGATGTCGTGCCCATCTTCGCGGCGAACGCTGGTGGTGCCCGATCAGGAAGCGGACTTATGGCAGGGCACGCCCTGCCTCGATCTGGCCACCCAGGAAGATTACGCCGAAACCACGCCCGCCCATCCCACTTGGGCAGGCCAGCTCTACCGCGACGCCGACATCCGGCGCATCGTTTCCGCCGAGCACACGGCACTGGTGACCCGGCAGGAGCGCGACCGGTTGCAGGAGCGCTTTGCCGCCGATGAACGCAAACCCTGGGATCCGAACCTGCTTTCTGCGACGCCCACCCTGGAACTCGGCGTGGACATCGGCAGCCTTTCCAGCGTCATCCTCTGTTCGGTGCCACCCGCACCGGTGAACTACGTGCAGCGCGTAGGCCGCGCCGGGCGCCGCGACGGCAACGCCTTGGCTGTGACGGTGGCCACCGGCCAGCCCCATGACCTGTACTACTACGGGGAACCGATGGAGATGCTCGGCAGCCGCGTGGAGCCGCCGGGCATCTTCCTGAATGCGCCGGCCGTTCTCGAACGCCAACTCACCGCTTTCTGCTTCGACTGCTGGGTGGCAAGCGGTGTCGATGAGCGAGCCGTGCCTCGACGGATCGGAACCGTGCTGGACAACGTGGACAAGGGCAATCTAAGCGGCTTCCCCTACCCCCTCTTCGACTTCATCGCCGCAAACGGGGATCAGTTACTGGGCCGCTTTTTCCAAGCCTTTGACACGGACCCAAGCACCGGGGAGGCGGAACTTGACGAGGCCTCCCAAGATTACCTGACGCACTTCCTGAACGGCGCGGACCCCGAGGATTCGTTGCGGCTGCGCATCCTCAAGCGCCTGACCGAAGTGGTCAGCGACCGCAAGGCGCTGCGCAACGATGTCGAGGTGCTGCGCAACCGAATCAGAACGCTCGAACGGGCACCTTCCGACGAGGCCACCGAAGCCGACCTCAAGGTTCTGACTTCCGAACGCACCGCGCTGCAGCGCCTATTGGCCAACCTAAACAGGCGCAACACGTTCGGCTTTCTCACGGATGAAGGGCTCTTGCCCAACTATGCGTTTCCAGAGCACGGCGTCACGCTGAACTCGGTGATTTTTCGACACACCGGGGACGGGGACGAGGATTCCGATGACGACCCAATTGTCTTTGACTACCTGCGTCCCGCCGTTGCCGCGCTGGGCGAATTCGCCCCGGAAAACGAGTTCTACGCCGGTGGCCGCCGGGTGGCCATCCGCCGCATCGACACGCGGGTTTCGCCCATCGAGCAGTGGCGGCTGTGCCCGTCCTGCGCCTATTGCGAGAACATCGACGCGGGCGACCGTCATTCAGCCTGCCCCCGCTGCGGCAACCCGCTTTGGGCGGACGCCGGGCAAAGGCGCGAAATGCTGCGCCTGCGGCTGGTGCACGCCGCAACGCCCGACCGCCGCAGCCGCATCATGGACGAGCGCGATGACCGTGAGCCCTTGTTCTACACCCGGCAACTGGTGGCCGATTTTCCGCCCGATTCCGTTGACCGAGCCTTTGCCGCCACGGATGCTGCGCGGCCGTTCGGCTTCGAGTACATCCCCTCCGCCACCTTCCGCGAGATGAACTTTGGCCGTCTCGACGAGTTGGATTCGCCTACTGATTTCGCGGGCGAGCACATGCCGCGCAAGGGCTTTTCCCTGTGCCGCAAGTGCGGCGGCGTACAAGGCCGGGATGGCGAAGTGCAGCACACGCGCACCTGCACAGCCCGCGGCGAAGGGTCCGTTGCCGATTGCCTGTACCTGTACCGCGAGTTCGACTCCGAAGCCGTGCGCATCCTGATTCCCCCTGTAGGCTCGCTGGATGCCGAGCAGCGCTTCAGCTCCTTCATCGCCGCCCTGGAGTTGGGCTTGCGCCGTCGGTTCGCTGGCGCAGTGGACCATTTGCGGGTAATGACCTGCAAGTTTCCGGCTGCGGAATCCGGCGTACAGCAGACCTTTCTGATGCTTTACGACACAGTGCCCGGCGGCACGGGATACCTCAAGCAGATGATGAGCGACCCGGACAACCTGCTGGGGGTTCTGGGGGCGGCCCGGGATGCCATCGCCCAATGCGAATGCAGCGCCGACCCCATGAAAGACGGCTGCTACCGTTGCGTTTACGCCTATCGGCGGAGCTACGACATGGCCGGCACCTCCCGCACCGTCGCGCTGGCCATACTCAATGCGATGTTGGAGCAAGCAGAGTCGCTGGAGGAAGTGCCGGGTTTGCGTTCCGTGAAGGTCAATCCGTTGATGGAAAGCGAATTGGAGGCGCGGTTCGTGGAGGCGTTGGGCCGCATCGAGGTGGACGGCGAGGCCGTTCGGGTGCGGGAGGAGATCGTCGGCGGCAAACCAGGGGTTGTGCTGTCCACGGGCGACCACACCTATTTCATGGAACCGCAAGCGGATCTGGGCAACGCGCAGGGGGTGGCACTCCCCAGCCGCCCAGATTTCCTGATCCGCCCCGCAAGAACGTCGACCGATTGCCTACCAATAGCCGTGTTCACGGACGGTTTCAAACATCATCGCGACCGGGCGGATGATGATTCCGCCAAACGCATGGCCTTAGTTCGCGCTGGCTACTTGACATGGTCGCTGACGTGGCAGGACATCGAAGAGGGATTGGGCAGCGGTGCTCAGCCGCTGACGTGGCTGGGCACCAGAGACGGCGTCATGACCGCTTTGCAGCAGAGGCTGGACGAACGGTGGGATACCAGCGTTGTCAGGTCGGCGCTTCGGGAGCCGTCCCTGAAGCTGTTGGTTCGATATCTGCGCAACCCAGATGCACTCGCTTGGAAGCGCGCCCTCTTCACCGAGCTGCTCGGCCTCTTCCAGCCCGCAGAGATGCAGAGCACGGCATTGGAGGCTCGATTCTTCAATTTCGTCAAGCAACTGCCGTCCCCGGTTCAAGACCAGATGGCTGATCTGCCTCCAGAAACCGCTTACGCTGGCATAGGCCCTTGGCGCGGCGGGGAGCCTGAGTTTGTCCAACTGTTGGTCGCGCTCCCACTCGCAGCCGTCGAGGCGGCTGAGCCGGACGCCATGGCGGTTGCTCTCCACTTGGATGACACGCAGCCTGAAGACGGGGACTATCAACGGCAATGGAACGACACCTTAAGATTCTACAACTTGGCGCAATTCCTACCGGGCGCTTGGTGGACAACCGTGCGTGGCACACCTCATAGCATCTACCCCGAATACGTCAATGTCGCCCAAGTGGATTCCACCGGCGAGACGCCCGATGCCGCTTGGACGGAGGCGGTGTCCCTGGCCGTTGCCGCGCTCCGTTCCATCCTGTCGGCGCTCGCCGAAGATGGGCTGCCGCCACCGGAAGTGGGCTTCGAATTGCAGGATGCTACCGGCGAAGTAGTTTCGGAAGCGGAACTGGCTTGGGAGGCCGAGCGAGTCGCCGTGCTGTTGGATGGGGCGGCAAACAGCGCATTTGCTGAAGCAGGATGGCGAGTTCTCAGCGCTGAAGAACCCAACCTCGAATCTAAGCTACGAACCGTACTGATTGCGGAGGAGTCCTCATGAGCGGTGTGCGAATGGCCATGTCGGCGGATTTTCTGACCGCGTTCGCCAAGTTGCCATCGCAACAACAGCGGGGCGTTCGCACCATGATCACTCGCTTTGAGCGTGATTCGACAGCAACCGGCCTGAACTACGAGAGGATCGCCAATGCGAGGGATCCAAACATGCGCTCCCTGCGCATTGACGGCAGCTATCGCGCCATTGTCCTAAAGCCCGCACAAGGCAACATGCACATGCTGCTGTGGGCGGACAAGCACGATGAAGCCTACCAATGGGCCACCCGCCATGCCTGCAGCATCAACGTGGAAACCGGTGCGCTGCAGGTGTACGAACCTCGGCAGCTTCCTGACCCGGACAGTCCGCCAGCGTTGACGGACGAGGCGCGCGCCTTCGGCGACCTTAAACGCCGGGAGCTCGTGCGTCTTGGCGTACCTTCGGAAATGACCGATGAAGTGCTTGAGCTTGCAGGCGAAGCAGAACTGGAGGCGATGGCCCTGCGCCTCCCGATCGAGGCGTACGAAGCGCTGTACCTCTATCTGGCAGGCGAATCCTATGACGAGCTCGTGCGTGAGCGGGAGGCCCCCGCTGAGCCGGTGGATGCCTCGGACTTCGCCACCGCCCTGGAGCATAACGATTCCCGAAGCCGCTTCGTGGTCATTGAGGATGACTTGGAACTCGAGGAGATGTTCAACGCGCCCTTGGAGCGCTGGCGTGTCTTCCTGCACCCGTCGCAGCGACGTTTGGTGGAGCGCAGTTGGAACGGCCCAGTGCGGGTGCTCGGCGGTGCCGGCACCGGCAAAACAGTGGTCGCCATGCACCGGGCGCGTTGGTTGGCGCGAACCCTGCCAGCGGGCCAGCGCATCCTGTTCACCACTTTCACGCGCAACTTGGCCGCCGACATTGCCAACAACCTGCGGGCCATTTGCTCAGCGGAGGAATTGAAGCGCATCGAAGTGACCAATTTGGACCGTTGGGTGCAGCGTTTCCTGCGCGGACGGCGTTACCGGTTCCGCTTGGTGTTCAGGCGAGAGGAGGAGGCTTGGCGAGAGGCATTGGCGAAGAAGCCAGACGGTCTGACATTTCAGGACACCTTCTACGAACATGAGTGGGAGCAGGTGATTCAGTCCCGAGGCGTCCATTCCCGCGAGGAGTACCTGCACGTCTCCCGCACCGGTCGGGGCGTGCGCTTGAACCGCGCGGCGCGGGCGCGGATTTGGCCGGTATTCGAGGAGTACCGCGTCCAGCTGGCGGAGCGCGGCGTTTTGGAAGTGGCGGACTGCTACCGGGCGGCCGCCGCGCTTTTGGAGGAGGACCGACGGGGTGGGGATTTCGCTGCCGTCATCGTTGATGAAGCCCAAGACTTGGATGCACCTGCATGGCAACTGATTCGGAGCCTGGCCCCAAGCGGCAAGGACGACCTGTTCATCGTTGGCGATGCGCATCAGCGCATCTACTCGCGCCGTCGTGTGGTCCTAAGCCATTGCGGCATCGACATTCGGGGCCGTGCACGCAAACTCCGCCTGAACTACCGCACCACAGAGGAAACCTGCCGATGGGCAGCGGACCTGCTTGAAGGCCGCCCCATCGATGACTTGGACGGTGGGCGTGACGACAACGAAGGCTTACGCTCCGTCGCCCACGGACCAGTGCCCCTTGTGCGGCACTTCCCAAATCGGGCCGACCAAGCCGCTTGGTTAATCGAACATCTCGCGGCCTTGGAAGCGCAGGGCGAATCGTTGCGTGGCGTATGCGTCGTCGCCCGCACCGGATCAGAGCGCGATGCTATCCGTCGAGAGTTGAACGAAGCGGGAGTGTCCGTGGAAGTGCTGGAAGCGGACTCGCCCGACGACTCCGCATCCGGTGTTCGTCTGGCGACCATGCACCGAGTCAAAGGCTTGGAGTTCGATCACATTGTCATCGCCAGCGCCAACGCCGACACCCTGCCCCTGCCTGCCGCCATCGACGCAGCCGACAGCCCGGCCGCAGCGGAAACTGCCGAACGCTCGCTGCTGTACGTCGCCGCCACCCGCGCCAAGAAGGAACTGCTAGCGCTCAGCTTTGGCGAGCCCAGCCCCTACCTCCAATAGTTCAAGGCCCTTGCTCCTGCCACCACTGGGGCGGCAGCGGCTTTTGCTCCGGCCAAATCTGATTCAGGGTGTCCGCTTCAAACACCTCGCCGCCCTTGACCACCAAGGCGAGGTCGGCGGTGTTGCGGATGTTGTCCATCGGGTCGCTGTTCAGCACCACGAGGTCGGCCAGCTTGCCGGTCTCGACGGTGCCGATGTCTTGGGCGACGCCGATGATTTCGGCGCCGTGGCGGGTGGCGGCGGTCAGCGCTTCGGTTGGGGTCAAGCCGCCGCTGGCCAGCGCCCAGAGTTCCCAATGGTAGCCGAGGCCCTGCAGTTGGCCGTGGCCGCCGACGCCAACTCGGCCACCAGCGCGGATGATCTTGGCGGCATTCGCCGCCACCTGCGGGAAGCTGTATTCGCGTTCGTGGAACCAGACGCGGCGCAGGGTGCGGGCTGCTAGGAAGGGCAGCGGTGTGAAGCGGCGCAGCTTGGGATCGTCGTGGGGCGATTCGGTGGTGTAGAAGTAGTTCTCCGCCCAGGGGCCGCCGTAGGCGACCAAGAGCGTTGGGGTGTAGCTCATGCCGGAGCGGGTGACCAGTTCAACGGTGTCGGCGTGCAGGTCCACGATGGGGAAGTTGTGCTCGTTGCCGCTAAAGCCGTCGATGGCGTGGGTCATGTTGAGCTTCATGTCCAGGGCGCCCTCGGTGGTCGGCATCAGCTTCAGCTTGTGCGCGGCCTGGGCCAGCCACTGACGCTGGCGGCGGTTGCCGGAAATGTAGGCCTTCAGGTTGTGGACCCGGTAGTGGTCCCGGTAGCGGGTCAGCACCGCCTCGGCATGGCGGGCGGAGCGGAACTCGTTGTGGTTGAAGATGCCGGGGCCGGTGGACAGCGCCCTTGGGCCGATCAGCAGTCCGGCGTCGATCAGGTCCTCGTAGGCCAGGATGTCGGTGGTGCTTGGCTGCACGTCGAGGCCGGTGGTGACGCCGTAAGCGAGGTTGGCAAGGAAGGTGGGGTTGCTGCCGCCGTGCACCCGGCGCAGCACCCGGAAGTGGGCGTGGGTGTCCACAAAGCCGGGCAGGATGATCTTTCCTTGGAGGTCAATGCGCTCCGCGTCCGCAGGAATGTCCACTGCGCCGCGCTCACCCACCGCTAGGATCCGGTCGGCCTCGATCAGGACAACGCCGTCCTCCATGGGGGGCGCGTCCGCCGCCATGCTGTGAATCCGGGCGCCGATCAGCGCCACCTTCCCTTTCGGGCGATGCCGGGGGCGGTAGATTTCGATGGCCAGGGAGCGCACGGAGGGGTCAGCCTCCAGCAAGGGCTTTTCGTCCGCTTCCGCGTCGTTGCCGGCCTCACTGGCACCGTCGTCCTCCGGTTCAGATTGTTCGCCTTGGCCTTCTTCCCCACCCTTGTCCTGGTCATCCTTGTCGTTGGCGTCGAATGCCACGTCCGCCACCGCGCGTTGGTAGAGCCGATTGCCAGCGCTCCAATGCACTTCGGTCCCACTGGCGCTCCAACCGAAGAAGTCGGCGCCCACGTCCGTGAGACGGACCAGGGGCAGGGACGGGTCAGCCAGGCTGAGCGTCACGTTGCCGAGGTTGCGGTTCAGCAGGCGGGCGAGATAGAGCTGGTTGGCATGGTGGATCAGGGCATGGCTCCCGTCTGGCGCCAACCGGATGTCGGCGGCGCCCACCTCGCCTTCGGCGGAGTAGATGCCGGGACCGGTGGCGCTTAACAGCAGGCGGCGGTCGGTGCCGTCGTAGCGAACGGACATCAGGCCGCTGCCCTCGGCGGCGCCAAAGGGGTTCGCCGCAGCGTAGAGGTAAATGCGGTCGTCCTCCGGCCCGAAGTGGGGCGGACCGTAGCCGCGGGCGGGCATGATCGTGGTGGCCGGACCACCGTTGGCGGGCAGCCAGATGAGGTCTGACCCGGTTGGCGTCCCGAAGTCGAATTCCCGTTGCCGGCGTTCATGGCTCGTGGCCCGCAGGGCGACGATGCGCTGGCCATCCGGGGAGAAGACCGGATCGGAGTAGAACCCTGGCCGTTCGGTCAGCCGCTTTGGCTGGCCCCGGCCGTTGGACCCCATGCGCCAGATGTGGCCACCTTCGTCGCTCCAACTGACGAAGGCAACCTGTTTGCCGTCCGGCGAGAAGGCCGGATGGAAGGCCTCCAACCCTTCGGGCGACAGCGCGGTGGTCGCGCTGTCTTCGATCTCGTGCAGATGAATCCGGTTGAAGGCGGAAAAGGCGGCCTTGGCGCCATCCGGCGACAGGACGGGCGCCCGAATCAGGCGCGCCTTCACCGGCCCCAAGCCCAGTCGCCAAGGAAACTGCAGGCTCGGCCCCAAGCCGAGCGCCACGTCGGCGGAGAACGGGATGTCGGCGATTTCCCCGGTCTCGATCGATATCCGGCGAATGCCCCCGTCGGCGGTGAAGAACAGGGATTGGCCGTCCGGCGCAAAGGCGTAGCCGGGCACCAGGTCCCTCGTGTAGCGGGATTCCTGGTCGTCGCGCTGCACCGGGTAGGCCAGCCAGCGGTCCTCGCCGGTCTTGAGATCGCGCAGGCGCAGGCCCGTGTTCTGCTCGAAGCGGGTGCCGTAGGCCAGCAGGCTGCCGTCCGGCGAGAGCCGCGGGCGCATGGCGCTGCCTTGGGCCTCGACAATGGCGTCCTCGGTGCCCTCGCGCAGGTCCCGGCGCGCGATCCGCCATTGGGGAAACATCTGGTTGTAGGAGAAGCCGCCGGCCTTGGTGGCGTAGTACAGGTAGCGGCCGTCCGGCGAGTACACGGCGCCCAAGGCATTGTGGCGCAGGTTTCTGGGCGTTTTTTTGCCCTCCGGCGCGGCTTGGGTGATCTGCACGCCCTTGCCGCCGTCGATGTGGTAGGCCCAGAGTTCGTAGGTGCCCAGGCCAAAACTGGTCTTCGAGACGATGATGTGCTGGCCGTCCGGCGACCATTCCGGGGAGGCGAAGTCGCCGCGCTCACCCGGGCTGGCCAGCTTGTCCGGCTCGCCGCCGTCCAGGGCGAGGGTCCAGAGCGCGATGGCGCCGTCGCGGTCGGAAACGAAGGCGATGCGCTTTCCCTCCGGCGAGAAGCGCGGCTGCGCATCGTAGCCCATGCCTTGGGTGATGGCCTTGGCGGTGCCGCCCTCGATGGGCAGCAGGTATAGATCGCCGAGGATTTCGAGCGCCAGTTGGTCCCCCGAAGGGGCGACGTCCAAGGACAGCCAAGTGGCCTCATTGACGGTGAAGCGAGCCTCCCGCTCGGCTTTGAGCGGGAGGCCCGGCTCTGATTCACCCAGCGCCGCGCCAGCAGCGAGACAGGCAGCCGCAACGAGCAGATGACGCGCAGCCCTGCGCAGTGGGGTCATGGACTTCTCCCCGCTTGTGGGTAGTGGATGGCGGCGCGGTTAGGCGGTCGGCTCGTACTTCAGCATGACGCGGGAGCCGTCGGCCAACCCGTTGCGGAAGCGCGGCCCCCAAGTGTCCCACCCGTCGCTGTACTTGCCGCCCATGACTTCAAGCACCTGCCCCTGAACGGCGGCGTCCGTCTCGATGCTGGCGTTGGCGCCGACCATCGGCAGCGCCTTGTAGCCACCGTCCGCTCGGTGCCAGGTGCCGACGTCGCCGACCCAGATTCGGGCCTGGGACAGCCCTTGGCGTATGGCCTGCGCTCGCCAAGCTTCCGTCGCGGTGACGACGTACATGGCGCCGCCGAAGCTGGCGAACCAGATCTCGGCTTGGCAGCGGCTTTCCGCGCCGTTGGACTGAATGGGCGTGAGGTAGATGAGGGGCGAGGCCTCGGCGGCGGCGCGCCAGCCCGGCTTGGCCCGGCCGAGGACGGGCAGCAGGGGCAAAGCAGCAGCAGCGGTGGCCGAGGTCTTGAGCAGGGTTCGTCTCGAAATCATGGGTTTAACTCCTGGAACGGTCGGTGGAAGGTTCGGGAAGCTCGGATTCGCATTCCTCCTCGATGACGAAGAAGCGCATCCTCGGCCGGTCGAAGAGGCGCTCTTCGTCGGCGACGATTTCCGCAGTCGCCTCTGGGGCGGACAGCACTCGACCGCAAGCCTCAAAGGTGGCGCGGTCTGGATACCAGATCTCCAGCACCACGTCGAAATCCGCCTCCGGCGTCTCGCCGGTGTCCCGGCTTGGGGAGGGCGTGATGAAACGGCGCATGTAGCGGCTGGCGAACCCGGACAGGTACTTTTCGCCAATGACGCGGTGGTGGGTTTCGTAGTAGGCGCGAAATTCCGCCACCGTCATGCCGGGACGGCGCGGGAGCAGGCCAATGGTCTTGATCACAGCAGGTCTCCTACGCTGGGATGGATACGGCGGGGATGGACTCACCAGTCGCAGGGCGGGCCCAGAGCTTCGGCCCGGACTCATGCACGGACTCGCCCCGGGTGTCCACGGCCACCGTCACCGGCATGTCGCGCACTTCAAATTCGTGGATGGCCTCCATGCCGAGATCCGGGAAGGCCAGCACCCGGGAGCCGGTGATCGCCTTGGACACTAGGTAGGCCGCGCCGCCGACGGCGATCAAGGAGGTCGCCTCAAAGTCGCGAATCGCCGCAATGGCCTCCGGGCCGCGCTCGCCCTTGCCGATCATGCCCATCAGCCCGGTGCGCTCGAGCAGGGTGCGGGTGAACTTGTCCATGCGGGTGGCCGTGGTTGGACCGGCTGGCCCCACCACTTCTTCGCGCACCGGATCGACCGGCCCCACGTAGTAGATGAAGCGGCCGGCCAGATTCACGGGCAGGGGCTCATCCGCGTCCAGCAATTCAACGAGCCGCTTGTGCGCCGCATCCCGCCCGGTCAGCATGCTGCCGGACAGCAACAGGGTGTCGCCGGCCCGCCACTCGCGCATTTCGGAGCGGGTGAGGGTTTGCAGATTCACCCGCCGCACCTCATCGCCCAGGTCGAAGGCGATGTCCGGCCAGTCGTTCAGGTCCGGCGGCTCGAAGCGGGCGGGGCCGCTGCCGTCCAAGGTGAAGTGGACGTGCCGGGTGGCGCTGCAGTTGGGAATGACGGCCACCGGCTTGTTGGCGGCATGGGTGGGGTACTCCTTCACCTTCACGTCGAGCACGGTGGTCAGTCCGCCCAGGCCTTGGGCGCCGATGCCGAGCGCATTGACCTTGTCGAACAGATCCAGGCGCAGCGCCTCGCTGCGATTGGCCGTACCGCGGGCTTGCAGATCATGGATGTCGATGGGTTCCATCAGCGCTTCCTTGGCCAGCAGCATCGCCTTCTCCGGAGTGCCGCCGATGCCGACGCCGAGCAGCCCCGGCGGGCACCAACCCGCGCCCATGGCGGGCACCACGGAAAGCACCCAGTCGGCCACCGAATCGCTGGGGTTGAGCATCGCGAACTTGGCCTTGGCCTCGCTGCCGCCGCCCTTGGCCGCGACTTCCACCCCCAGGGCGTCGCCGGGGACGAGGCGGGTGTGAATCACCGCGGGAGTGTTGTCCTTGGTGTTGGTCCTTGCGCCGTCCGGGTCGGCGAGCACCGACCCGCGCAGCACGTTGTCTGGGTGCAGGTAGCCCTGCCGCACGCCAGCGTTGACCATGTCCTCGACGCCCAGTTCGGCATCCCAGCGGAGGTCCATGCCGACCTCCAGAAACACGTTGACGATGCCGGTGTCCTGGCAAATGGGCCGTTTGCCCAAGGCGCACAGGCGCGAGTTGACCAGCACCTGCTTGAGCGCCGCCTTGGCCGCAGGGGACTCTTCCTTCTCATAGGCCTCGGCCATGCCGCGAATGAAGTCCGGAGGATGGTAGTAGGAGATGTACTGCAGCGCGTCCGCCACGCTTTGAATCAGATCGTCCTGCTTGATGA
>JAPPIX010000102.1 GCA_028820495.1 Gammaproteobacteria bacterium | reverse complement strand
TCATCACGGGCGCCGCGGGCGGCATGGGCGTCGCCTGTGCCGAAATGTTCGCGGCCGACCACCAGTTGCTGCTGAGCGATATCGCCGAAGACAAGCTGGCGGCGTTGGCGCGGCGGCTGCGGCAGAAGGGCGTGGTCGCGAGAACCCAGGTTTGCGACTTTGCGAAGGGGGCGGACATTGCCGATCTGGTGAGTTCCGCGGGAGGCTTGGGCACCCTTGGGGCGGTCATCCACACGGCGGGGTTGTCGCCGAATATGGCCGACGGCAAGTTGATTTATCAGGTCAACCTGCTGGGCACGGCCACTTTGCTGGAGCGTCTGCTGCCCAGCATGGGCGATGGCGCCGTCACGGTCTGCATTGCCTCCCAGGCAAGCTACATGGTGGAGGGGCAATCCACGCCCGAGATCAACGGCATGCTGGAGCAACCACTTGATCCCGGCTTCTTTGGCAACATCGAACAAAGCCTTGAGAGTGCGATGGCATCCGATATGGCCTACTGCTTCGGCAAACTGGGGGTCCGCCTGCTGGTACGAAAGTATGCAGCGCCATTCGGTCGCAACAACGCCCGCATCGTCTCGCTTTCCCCGGGAATGATCGATACCCCGATGACGCGGTTTGAGTATGAGCGCGCGCCCATGATGAAGCAGATGTTGGAACTTACGCCGCTCGGCCGCTTTGGGCAGCCGGAGGAGATTGCCAGTACGGTGCGCTTTCTCTGCTCTAGTGCGGCCTCCTTCATTACCGGCATGGACTTGCTGGTGGATGGCGGCTCCACCCAGGCGGTTGCGCGGGCTGGCGCTTGACGCAGGCATCGGTGAATCCGCGCCCCCACGCCGGCCACTTCATTCAGCTTCGGGAATTGCCCAGTCAATGCCGGCCCGCAAAATCAAAGGCTTCGATCACCCTATGGAAGCGCCGCTCAATGGCCAGCCGCTGCGGGCTGCCCGCCATTACCCAGGTCTCGTTGTTGCGAATGCCATCGAGCAGATTGCGAATGCAGTGCTCGGGTGAAACCAACTCCCCGGTTTCACCCAAGTGGGCCTGCATCATTTCGTAGTCCCTTTCGGATAGCGGCGCCCCCTCCCCCCTTTCCTTGGGCCGATTACGCTCGCTCTCCAGGATGGCCGACACCGTGCCGCCGGGCATCAACAGGGTTACCGCGATGTCCTCACCCGCCAGCTCGTCCCTCAGCGTTTCCGCATAGGACAACTGGGCGTGCTTGCTGGCGTTGTAAACCCCCTTGCCGGGGGCGGAGGCCATGAGTCCGGCCATGGAGTTGGTGATCACGATGTGCGCGTCACCTGGGTTCGACAGCAACTGGGGCATGAAGGCATCCACGGTGCGCACGGTGCCAAACACGTTGACATCGAACACCCACTGCCAATCCTGCTCCGTGCGCGTGGCCAGGGTTCCAAGCATCAGGACGCCGGCGTTGGCAAACAGCAGATTCGCATCGCCGTAGAGTTCGCTCGACGTCCGTGCCAACCGCCGGCAGGAGGCCCCGCTGGTCACATCCACAGGCGCCGCGCCGGCCTCGCCGCCTAGATCCTGAATCGCGCGGGCAACTTCCTTCGCCTTGTCGTACTCGATGTCGGCGACGACAACCCGCATGGATTCCCTGGCCAACTGGCGGCAGATCGCCGCGCCAATGCCGCTGGCGCCCCCGGTCACGACGGCGACTTTGCCCGCGAAGCCCTTCAAGCTGGAGCCGCCTACTCGTTCCTGGCGACCAATGCCGCGAGCAGGCCTTTCTTGGATTCGGCGGCCAACGTTGCCAATGCGGATCCCGGGGCAACGATGTCGCCCGCCAGCTCGAGATCTTTTCTGCCCATGGTCAATATGTGGTCCACCATCGACGATGACAGGTCGCCCGCAGCCGTATCGAGCCCCATGCTGCGCCCGCTGCTGGCCTTCATCACCTCAATCAGCGCCTTCCTCTCCATGCCGAACTCGTCCGCGACCGTCAGCACCGTGGCCGCCACGCGCAAATTGGCGTAGAAGGCCACGTTGTTCAGCAGCTTGGCCAGCTGCCCAGAGCCCAAGGGGCCGAGATGGGAGATCGGATTGCCATAGCACTCCAATACCGGTCTGGCTCGGGCGAACACCGCGTCCTCCCCCCCGGCCAGCACACTGAGCGTTTGCGATAAGGCCGCCTGGCCGGAGCCGCTCACCGGCGCATCGAGCACATGAACGCCGACTTGGCCGGCACGCTCCGCCACGCGCTTGCAAGTCTCGGGATGCACGGTGGAGTGAATGACGAGAATCGCGTCCGGCCGCATGGTCACCAGCAAGCCATCGGGTTCGAGGGCAACCTGTGCCACATCCCGATCATCGACCACGCAAACACCGATCAAGTCACAGCGCTCGCCCAAGTCAACGAGCCGCTCGACCGCAGTTGCCCCGGTATCCGCAAAGGGCTCCAGCGACGCTGCGCGACGGGCCCAAAGATACAGCTCGAAACCACCGCGATCGATCATCCGGGCCATTGGCGCGCCCTGGTTGCCCAAGCCAACAAACCCGACCCTCATGGCAATGCCCCCGCTCAGGCCAGTGATATGGTCTTGTAGCGCAGGTACTCGTCAATGCCCGCGCGGCCGCCTTCCTTGCCGTAGCCGCTGATGCCGACGC
>JAPPIX010000323.1 GCA_028820495.1 Gammaproteobacteria bacterium | reverse complement strand
ATGGACCGCGCCGTCACGGCCTGGATGCGGGCGCGAATCTCCGCCTTGCCGTAGCCGTCGCGGGCAAAGGTGTCCACGTGCTCCGGGGCGATGACCAGCAGCGTTTCGGTGGCGAAGTGGGCGCGCGGGTGAAAGATGCTGTCCAGGCAAAGCCCGAAGCTGCCCGCCAGGTGATCGCCGTTGCGGGCATCCTGGTCCACCATCAGGGTGGGGCCGCTGCTCATGGCAAAGGCGGTGACCACAGAGTCCCCGGCGGCGAAGCCCCGCTCCACGTGCAGCGGCGTCCAAGGGTTGCGCTCCTCCCACTCCGGGAAGCACATCGTGAACTTCATCGGGTTGCCCAAGGTTGAGCGCTCCGTGCCGCCCGGCCGCGCGCCGCCGATGTTGCGGATGGCCAAGCGAAGCGCCCGGCCGATGGTGGCGTTGGCGCGGCTGCCCTGGCCGAGCGCCCCGAGCTTCATGTTCATGCCTAGGCGCTCGCGCACCGGGCCGTTGACGACGATCACCGGGCTGGCCCCCATGGTGGTGGCCATGACGCCGTGGATGTTGAATTCGTCGGTGCAGACCGCCTCCATGCAAGCGATGACCACCGGCAGATATTCCGGCCGGCAGCCGGCCATAACCGCGTTGATGGCGATTTTCTCCACCGTCGCCTCGCCCATGTTGGGCGGCACCGTGGCCACCACCTCGTGGGCATCGCGCCCGGTGCCCCCCAGCATGCGCAGCACCCGCTCAGGGGTGGGCGGCACCAAGGGCAGGCCGTCGCTGAAGCCGAGATCGAACATCAGCTCAACCTCGTCGTCGCCCGTCCCCACCTCGATGCGGCGGGCGCGCAGGGGGCTGTTCTCGGATTCCGCCCGCAGCCGGTCGGCAATCAGCGGGTCGGCGGAGCGGGAGCCGCAGCCGGGCCGCCACTCGGGGTAGTCCGCCCAATCTAGACTTAAGGGCTCAAGGTTCAACGCTCTAGCGAAGCCCTCGGCCCCTTCCTGCCATTCATCGCGGGCGAAGCCCACCAGCTTGGCGGTTGACTGCCCCTTCGCATCCACTAGGTGCAGAGTGGGCACGATCTCCACATCGTAGGCGAAGGAGACCTTGAGGGAGTCATCATCAAGGAGAGGCACGGTCAGGCCGTGCCGCTGCGTGAGCACGCGATTGCCTTCGGTAGTTTGGCCGACGACGAAGAAGTCCGCAGCAGCGCCCAGTTCTCGGTGCAGCGCCTCGACGAGCGGCACGACGTCGTTGCAGGTGGGGCAGTCTTCCTTGACGAAGCAAATCAATGCCGGGCGGGCGCCCGGAAAGCTGTGCTCCCCGCCCCCTTCGTCCTCCAGCAGGAATGCGGGCAACGCAGACATAGTTTGACGTTACTGCAATTTCGGTGGGAACGCCAACTTTCGGCCCTAGTGCTCTGTCAACACTGTGCCGTCGTCCTGCGGCTCTACGGTTCCCGATGAGATGCCGCTACAGCATCGGAGAGGGCTACGGCGTCAATGTCGTCGAAGACTGCAAAGTCTTTAAAGTTGTCGGTTACGAGAACGCGGATGCCGTGCACCGACATGGTGGCGACAATGTTGGCGTCGTGAAACCGTTTTCCTTGCAGGTTGTGTTTCAGTCCGAAGCGACGCAGCTTGTCAGCTACTGCTTCCGTTTCATCGTACAGCCTGAGAAAGCCCAGAAACGCCTCCACATTGCCGATGGCGTCGCCCGGATTCAGGCCCAATCCGTTGACGTCAACCGGCCGCGTTGCCACCGCCATGTATTCCCTCAATATCTGACCGCTTACCGCCAAGTGCATGCCACTACGGTTCGACTCCGCGATCAGTCGGCGCGCTGCCTCGTGATTAGGACGCGATTCTTCCGTCGCCGTCAGAAGCACATTGGTGTCAATGAAGACAACGTCACCTGCCTTCGGGACCATAGATTTCGTCCCTGTTCCACGATGCCGCCAAGCCAGTGTTCACCGTCACCAGATCGAGCGTTCGGGTGTCTTCCTCGGGTGGCGCCAACCGGGCTTCACGGGCAAGGATGGCGCGCAACTCGCCCTGCAACGACCGGTGATGGGCAACCGCCAATCGCTTCAAGGCCGCAAGGGTGGCCGACTCAACTTCCCGAATGTGAATCGAACTCATGAAGATAGCATATTACCACTAGTGTAATTTCGCAACCCAATCGTTGCATTTGGCGCCCAGGACTAATTGGCATAGCGTCGCTGCACATGCTTGCGCCGAATGGCGATCTGTTCCGCGCGCTGCTCGGGGGAAACTCGAGGCTCGTCTTCAGGAAGGTGGCTGAACAGTTCGGCCAGCGGCACTTTTTCCACCCTCGGGATCTGTTCATCGGGAATCTCGGGCGGGTGCAGGCCGTCGTAGCGCAGCAACATCTCGGCGCGCTGGAATCCCTCCGTGTCCAGCCAGTTCCAGGCGCCCGGGTCGCGATGGGCGATGACAAAATGAAACGCGTCGTCAGAGCTGAGCCGTGCCTGGTCCGTGGTGAGGCTGGTTTGCCGGTCGGCGTAGGCTTAGTGCTCTGTCAACCCACTAATGACGCATCAGCGCGCTCACAAGCGCTCAGATGCCCGGGGGAGGCCCGCAGACTTATCCAGCCATAGGTCAAGGGCCGACAACGGAGCAGATGGGCGCTTGTGAACGCGCCCTTCGGG
>JAPPIX010000217.1:1396-2665 GCA_028820495.1 Gammaproteobacteria bacterium | reverse complement strand
AGAGTCCGAGGTTGTTTTGCATGAGCAGTCCGTGGTCCTAGAGGGTTGGTCAGCGGTTGGTTGATGCCCGCTCATCGGCCTTCTGGGTCGGGAGCGGCGCGGCGTAGGGAAGGATTAGTGGAAAGGGCTTTGCTGTCAAGAGAGGGTGCTGCGGGAGAACTAGGGCCTTGATTCCCTGATAAGGATCTGAGGGATTCGCCGGAGGAGTCCGCTCGACGGGGCTTTGCGTGCGAGAATGGGGTTCCCGGAAACTCACCTGGGGGGTGAACCTTGGCGAAGCGCAGGCGCCGGTCGCGGAAGGCGGCTGGGAAGCGGCGGATCCGCCCGCCGAAGGTGGAGTTCGAGTTCACGGACCTGGACCTGACCGCGTTCGGCGGCGCCTCGATCCTGGCGCAAACCGCCCGGCGGCTCGGTCTGTTCGAGCTTCTTGAGGAAGCGGTCTCGGTGAAGGTCAGGAACCGGGGCGCGTCCGACCCGGAAACGCTTTGGGCCATCATCGCGTCGCTGGCCCGGGGCCACGGGGCGCTGTCCGACCTGGACGCGCTGCGGGCCGACAAGGTGGCCAGCGCGCTTCTCGGCCTTCGCAAGGTCCCCGAGGCGCGGCGCGCCGGGGAGTGGCTGGCGCGGCTGAGGCCGGCCGACGTGAAGGGGCTGTGGAGGGCGGCGGTCGAGTTCGCCGGCCGGGTGGCGCCGGCCGTCATCGGGCACGAGGTCCACGCGAAGGGCTACGTTCCGCTGTTCATCGACGCCACCGGCATCGAGGTGGACGGGCAGTTGTTCCAATGGGCCGGGAAGGACTACCACGGCAACCGGGGCTACTGGCTGCACGCGACGTTCCTGGGCGGCCTTTGGTCGGCGGGGCAGCTGCAGCCGGGCGGCGGCCGGGTGACGCTGAACTGGCGGACGCTGCTGGACTGGACCGCCGGGATGCTGCCGGCGGGGACGCCGGTGTGGCTTCGCGCGGACAACGCCTACTACAAGGGCGATCTGGTCCGCCTGTGCGCCGAGCGGGGCTGGGACTTCTCGATCAGCCTGACCAACGACCTGTGGCGCGGGCCGGTGCTGGAGCAGCTTGAGGGGCTGCCCGACTCGGCTTGGACGGACATCGGCATGGAGGAGGAGGCGGCCTTCGCCACCCACTGGCCGAGGGGGTGGGATGCGGAGCAGCACTACGTGGTCGTCCGGCGCCCGCCGGCGCCCCCCGCCCACCAAAAGGTGGCGGCCCCCCCCGGGGGCCTAGTAAGGCGCCGCCCCCCCCCCCCCGCCGAA
>JAPPIX010000217.1:0-1386 GCA_028820495.1 Gammaproteobacteria bacterium | reverse complement strand
ATTACGTGGCGGTCCGTCGCCGGACGGAGAACGGCCAGCTTCTGCTGGTGCCGCGCCACACGGTGATCCTGGTCTCGCGCGACGACCTGCCCCTGGACGAGCTGGTGCGCCGCCACCGGGCCAAGCAGGGCCAGGAGAACGCCTTCAAGGGCCCGCTCACCGACTTGGGCCTGCACCATCCGCCGTGCCGGTCCTACCGGGCCAACCAAGCGTTCTACGCCCTGGGCCACATCGCCCAGGCCCTGCTGCGGGCGGTGCAGTTCACGGCGCTGCCGAAGGGCGCGCGGCGCCACGGCATCCGCCAGGTCATCCGCTACGTGATGCGCACCGCGGCGCACATGGTCCGCACGGCGCGCCGGACGTGCCTGCGCTTCGCGAAGACGAGCTTCCGGCTGGACTGGCTCTACGAGGCCATGACCTCACTGGAGGAGGCCCGCGCCCCGCCGCCCGCAACGCCGGCCTGACCCGCCGAATCCGCCCGGCGCCGCCCTGCGGCGGGGACGCGCTCGCGCGCTTCCCGAAACCGGCCGTCCCGCCACCGCGACACGGCGTCCTTCCGCAACGCCAAACCGCTCCGATGCGCCCGTTCTTGGCCCACGCAGGCCGCTCCCGCCCGCCTCAGCCTCAAAGCGGCACCGATCGCGTGTGATCACGACCTTATCCGGGGATCAGGAAACTAGGGATGCTTGTCTTGACTCACGTAAAGGAAATTCAACCATTGGCGATCCAAGTGCAAGAAGTCATTGTCCGTTGATAAGAGGGTGAATTGGGTCACATGCGCGGTCGCGGCTATCCAGAGATCGTTTTGGCCCATCGGCTTGGCTGGTCGCGGCGGGGGAGCGCCCGTTGACGAAACAACTGCCCTGCCATGCGTCCACGCATCGATCTGGGCGTAGGCTTGCAAAATTGTTTGGTTGTTTATGTCGATGATGGGAAGCCGATCAAGCACTTCCTCCATTTGGCCGCGCTTGTTCGACCCCATCCGAATTTTTCGGCGAGCGCCAGCAGTTCACCTCGGCAAATCACAGAGGTTGCTGCGTCTACATCCCTATCGCGCAGTTTGTACTTTTCACCCGCCGCCAGCGCCCATGGCGCCGACCGCACTAGGCCAACCAACAGACCGGTGTCCAACAAGTAACGATTCACGTGGGGAAACGTTAGCGAAGCGCTGCCAGAAGCTCTTCAACGGATTCATCGCCCGGCCAGGTTCCAACGAGATCCATGAAGTTCGCTGCCCTTCCGAGTTGCCCCCTTAGGTTCATTGACCCCGGAAGCAAGGATTCCTCGGCTTGTGGCAGTTTCTCAAAAACACGGTCTCGATCGTCGCTGGCAGCAATCCGATCCGCCTCGATTAGGCGTGGTTGGCCATTGGCTTTGAAGTGGACC
>JAPPIX010000310.1 GCA_028820495.1 Gammaproteobacteria bacterium | reverse complement strand
TCCGCCAGTTCTACGCGGGGCCGGAGTGGGAGAAGTACCGCGGCGCCGCCCAGCGGAGTGAGGTGACCCGCTCATTGGAGTAAATTTGTCGGGAAACCATGTGGCAATTTCCGCAAGGGTCCTCTAGAATCGGCTTGTATGAAAATACAGTATCCAGTCTGATGCCGAGAGCGGGCCTCGCAGCACGATCAGAACGCCGAACGGAGCGGCTGCTTGATGACCTGCTGACGTCGCAGGGTTGGGACGAGCGCAAGCCGCCCCGAGGCGACCTCTATCTACAGCACGAATACCGCGCCAGTGCAGCTTTGGCCGACGCCCTCTCGGGTGCTAGCAAGACTGGTGACGGCCCCGGAATCCCTGAAGCCCTGCTTGTCGACTCCAACAATGGCGAGCCACTGGCTGTGATCGAGGCCAAGGCAGAGGCCGACGACGTCGCATTGGTAGAGGCGGAGGCCTATGGGAAGGCGCTCATTGATTCCGGCTTCTCGGTGCTCGCCATCGGTCTGGCTGGAACCGACGGCACCGAGTTCCGGCTACGCGTCTCCAAATGGGATGGTGGCAGTTGGGTGCCAGTCACCTACGGCGGCCACCCCATCAACTGGATACCAAACAGGAACGATTGCCAGCGCCTGGTGGTGAGTGGCGCTCCAGGCGAGATACGCCCAAGCATTCCGCCAGTGGAAGTGTTGGCGGAGAAGGCGGATGAGATCAACCGTTTGCTGCGCGAGGCAGACATCAAGGACGAATTTCGCCCCTCTCACGTCGCGGCGGTAATGTTGGCGCTCTGGCACACTAAGGGAAATCTTCGCCGCGACCCTCGACACATCCTGCGGGACGTGAACGGTGGATGCGCGGACGCCTTCACAAACGCCGGCAAAGCCGATCTGGCGGCAAGCATTAGAGTCCAAGAGGCCAATAGGAAGCTCGGTGAGCGGGCACCCAGGATTGCCACAATCCTGGAACGGCTGAACGTCACCGTGCTGACCGCCGAGCACGACTATCTCGGTCAGCTCTACGAGACTTTTTTCCGCTATACCGGCGGAAACACGATTGGTCAGTACTTCACGCCCCGGCACGTCGCCCGAATGATGGTTGATCTATGCGGCGCCGACAGCGCCGATACCGTGCTCGACATCGCTTGCGGCACTGGCGGGTTCTTCGTCGCGTACATGGATCGCTTGGTGGAGGTGGAGCATCTGTCCCGCCAAGATATGGTTGATATCGTGCAAGAGCGAATCGTTGGCTTCGAGAGCGAGCCAAACACCGCGGCGCTATGCGCTGCGAACATGATCTTTCGTGGAGACGGCTCAACCCGAATCCGGCAGGCAGATTCGCTGACTGTCCCCGACTTTCCTATTGGGGGCGCCACCGTCGCGCTGATGAACCCTCCCTTCCCGCACAAAGGGACTGATACGCCGGTCGAGGATTACATCGAGCGCGGACTGGAAGGCCTGAGTGTTGGCGGCAAACTAGCGGTCATCGTTCCCGCCAGCCTGCTTTCGCGGGGCGGTCAGAAAGGCGAATGGCGTAAGCGGATACTGGGTTCACACTCGCTACTAGCTGTCTGCCAACTCCCTGGCGATCTTTTTGAGCCGTTTGCCTCCGTCACGACATCGATGATCCTGTTGGAAAAGGGCCGCAAGCATCGTCCAGAACGCCGCACCGCATTCGTCCGCCTTCAACATGACGGCTTGATCCTGCGGAAGAGCGTCCGGGTTCCTCGCCAAAGCGAGCCCAACCAGATCCCGGATGCAATCGATGCAATCAACAACAAAATCAACGCGGACGGATTTTCCACCGCCGCAAGTGTTTCGGAGGATGCCGAGTGGTCCGCAGGTGCCTACATCGCCTCTGCTGTTCCCAATGAAGCGGAGTTGTGCACGGCCATCGATGTCCAGCTGCGCCGCATGGCGTCCTTCTACACCAGATACGCTGCTGAGGTGATCGAACAGCAAAGAGCGATCTGTTCTGGCGACATTGACCTTTGCCACTACCGCTCCATTCTGCCTGACACCCGCCTCCAGAACGCAAGCCGCTTGCCTTCGGAAGCGGGGACGATAGGCGGCGAATTCGACATCTACTACGGCATGAAGGAATTGCATTCCCGAGAGGGCATCGGCCCCGGCCATACGCTGATTATCTCACCGACTGAAAACTACAATGGCACCTATGGATGGCTCGACTTTCCCTACGCCCTGCATCCAAGCTTCGTTACGGTCGCGCAAACTGGGAGCATCGGAGAGGCGTTCGTTCAGTTGGAGCCCTGTGCGGTCAACGACGACTGCTTGGTGCTGCTCCCCAAGGCAGGCGCCAAGCCTGACCTGACAAAGTTGGTTTTAGCCGCTGCAACGCTCCATTCGGAACGGTGGCGGTTCAACTATGGCCGAAAGTTGACGCCCTCCCGCATAGCCCACTTTTCGCTTCCAAATTCCAGTTCACTGAACAACTGGGTGGCGGAGAGGATCCTGTCCACCAACGATGTGGTCACGGCCAGTCTTGCTCCCTACCAAAGGGAAGCTGCTGGAGCGATCTACCTTCCGACCGCGTTCAGCGAAGCGGGCTGAGCGCTACCGTTTCCCTGATCTTGGCAAAGCGCCGTCGAGATTCCTCCCGTTCAGGCCACCCTGACGCGGGCAGGCAGGGCGTCGTTGAGCACGCAGCGCACG
>JAPPIX010000285.1 GCA_028820495.1 Gammaproteobacteria bacterium | reverse complement strand
TCGAGCACCGCATGTTCTGCCACGTCACCCAGAACTGGCGCGGGCGGCCCTTGGTGAGCCACGAGGTCGTCGTCAACCTGATCGGCGCAACCACCACCAAGGCGGGCCTGTCCATCCGCTCGGAACTCGACAAGGGCCTCTACCCGACCGGCATCCAGGTGTCCGACGAGCAGATGGGCGCACTCGCCATCAAGCGGGATCCCTTCCACGGCGAATGGAACTACACGCTGTCCCCCAGAAACCCGAAATGAACAGTTTATTTTGGCGAGAATCCTAAGCGCTCGACAGCTTGGCTTTCGGGCGACAAGACGGGCTTTCTAGGCACGGACCCGTCCAGTTTCCTGTGGGGCATGAGACTCTTTTGGATTGGCGTCCCTTGCATGGCAGTTAGCCATCCAATACGGACGAAATCGAAACAGTTCTCGGAGTCGCTTCCTTAGGATCCTGGTCGTGGCTCACCCCACGAGGGCGCGGGCGTTTTCGGCGAGGTGCTCTGGATTCAGGGTGCCGACCACGATGCTGCTGACGCCGGGGTGGTCCGCCACGGCATTCAAGCCGGCGGGTTGGGCTCGGCCGCTGTTGAGGGCTTTCTTGACCAACACCCCGCAACCCAGGGCATGCGCCTCGGCAATGAGATCCACTTCATCCAAATAGGCGGCGTTGACCGTCGCCATCATGACGTCGGCGCCCGCGGCCAGCGCTGCTTGGCCGCCGGCGACGCTTTTGTGGGATAGGCCGACGGCGCGGATCAGCCCTTGGGCCTTGAGGTCCGCCAAGCAGTCCAGGGCGCCCAAGTCGTTGATGATTCGCTCGTCGTCGCCGTTGGAGTGGATGAGCGCCACGTCCAATCGGTCGGTGCGTAACCGCTGCAACGAACGCCGCACACTCATGGCGATGTGCTCCGGGGTGAAGTTGAAGTTGGAGCCCATGCCGTCGAACTCCTCCCCCACCTTGGTGGCGATCACCCAATCCTCGCGCTGTCCGGCCAACAGTTCCCCCAAGCGCTCCTCGCTTGCGCCATAGGCTGGCGCGGTGTCCACCAAGTTGACGCCGAGGCTGCGGGCGATGTCGAGCAGTCGCCGCGCCTCGGCATCGGTGGGCAAGCTGAAGGATTGCGGATACTTGAGGCCCCGGGTGCGTCCGAGTTTTACCGTGCCCAGGCCGAGCAACGAGGTTTCGATGCCGGTCCGGCCGAGCGGGCGTTTTTCCACAAGGTCGCCCAAAGGGGCCATCAGGCCGCCCAAGGGGGGGCGCCAATCGTGGCGGGGGGCAGCTCGAGCGGTGGCGGCGCGGGGTGTTCGGGAGCGGGCATGAACGCCAGCACCTTCTGGCCGAGGTCGGGCGTCAGGGTGAGCTTGGTGGGCCAGCAGACGATGCAACTGCTTTGCACCTCGGCGAAGGCTTCATCCGGACGTTGGCCCTTGGCTTGCCGGGGCTCGGCCCGGTCGAGGCGGAAACACTCGATATCCGCTTCCTGCCAATCGATCCAAGGCACGCAGGCAGCGAGTTCGCTGCGGGCGAACTGACGCTGGTCCGCCACGCTGCGATCAGAGCCGCTGGTGGCGAGCCGCCCGCCGACGCACCACAGCCAACTTCCATCGCTTCCGGCGGGATGGCTGGTGATGGTCAGACGGGGCTCCGCACCTTTGTTGTCCGTCAGGCAGTGGCCGAAGAAGGGGCCTGCGGCGGGATGCCGCACCACGACCTGGTGCAGGGAACGGCGCTGCATGGCCACCGGAAGCCCCAAGCGCTTCAACAGCGCTTCGTTGCCGGCCCCGGCAGCCAGAATCAAGCGGCGGCAAGCGATGCGCAGGTTGCCGATTTCGATGCGGGCACTGTCAGCGCCGTCATGGATTCGATCAATCCGGGATGCCGTGTAGAGATGCGGTGCGCCGAGGCTGGCCAAGCGCTCGGTGAGGCGCACCGGGTCCAAGACAAAGTCGTTGAGCCGATAGACGATGCCTTTGAACGCTTCCGAGCGCAGGAGTTCGGGATACTCCTCGGGCCGCAAACGCTGCGCCCCACTCTGCAACACCTTGCTGGCGAGGAATGCCGAAAGCGGCCCCAAGCCGCCTTGCTCGGCAAATAGATAGGTGTGCTCGCTCAAGGGCTCAAGGCCAGCCAAGTCCAGCTCGCCCTGGCCTTCCAAGCAAGCCTGCCAGCGCTGCGGCATGCCGGCCATGGTCTCGCTAGCCCGGCTGGGGACGCCGCCAAGCGCGTACTTCAGCCCGCCGTGAATCATGCCTTGGGAGGCCAGGGTCTGGCGGCTGCCGAGGCGGTGGGACTCGAGCAGCACAGCGCCGTACCCGGCACGGCGCAACGCGTTCAACAGCCAAAGGCCAGCGATGCCGCCGCCGATGATGACGGCGTCGGTGTGGATCGTTCTTTTTGCCATTAGTGCCCCGCTGGCGCTATTGTTCGGGCGCGTAGTTTATCGGTTTGATTCACCTTGAGCCGACCTGAAACCGAAGCGCGAATAGAGCGATACACTACCCTACCCAACCAGTGGGCAACCCGCACCCGCGATCAACACCATGGCTCGTACGCTGTATTGGATTCTGCTCTGGCTGGCCCTGCCCATTGTGCCGCTGCGCCTGTGGTGGCGCTCGCGTCGGGAGCCGGGCTACGGCGAACGCATAGGCGAACGATTCGGACGCCCGCCGACCGCCATCCCCAAGGACGGCGTGTGGTTTCATGCCGTCTCGGCTGGCGAGACCATTGCCGTTGCGCCGCTCATCGAGGCCCTGGCCGACGAGTTCCAGGCGCTGCCCTTTCTCGTGACCACCATGACGCCGACGGGTTCGGAGCAGGTCATCCGGCGGCTCGGCGACAAGGTGGCCCATTGCTACGCGCCTTACGACTTCCCTTTTGCCGTGCGGGCCTTCTTCAATGCCGCAAGGCCTCGGTTGCTGATCCTGGTCGAAACTGAACTCTGGCCCAACCTGATCGGTGAGGCCAATAGGCGCGGCGTGCCCGTGCTGCTGGTCAACGCCCGGCTCTCCGAACGCTCGGCGCGAGGATACGGACGCATCCCGAAACTGGCCAAAGCGGTCCTGGGCCAGTTGCGCCTGATCGGATGCCAATACCCAGACCATGCCCGCCGCTTCCAGGCCTTGGGCGCGGACCCAGACAAGGTGGTCACCACGGGCAGCGTCAAGTTCGACATAGCCCTGCCTGCGGACCATGATCAGGCAGTAGCAGCGTTGCGCACCGCGTTGCGCTTGGCCGAACGGCCTGTCTGGATCGCCGCCAGCACGCATCCCGGCGAGGAAGCCATCGTTCTGCAGGCCCACCGACAGGTGCGCCAACGCCTGCCCAGCGCGTGCCTGGTGCTCGTGCCACGCCACCCCATCCGCAGTGGCGAGGTGCTTGAGATGGCGGCGGGCAGCGGTTTTTCGTCCGCCAAACTAAGCCTCCCGCCAAGCGAGCCCGCCGATGTGGTGGTCGGCGACCGGATGGGCGTGCTGCAGACCCTCTATGGTCTATCGCAAGTGGCGTTCATCGGTGGCAGCCTGGTGCCGAGGGGTGGCCACAATCCTATTGAGGCGGCGATTTGCGGCCAACCGCTACTCATGGGGCCTTCGGACTTCAACTTCACCGAAGTGGCCGCCGCCTTCGCAGGGGCCGATTGCCTAGCGCGGGTAGGCACCGCGAGTGAGCTCGCGGAGGCGGTCATCAAGTTTCTGGGCGATGCGCCCAGCCGCCGTCAAGCCGGCCAGCGGGCCTTGGGGGTGGTGCGGCACAACGGCGGCGCGCTCGCCAAGACGAAGGCGCTGCTGCGTGAGCACATTCGCCCGCTTTAGGGGGCGCTTCTCAAGACAGGATTGGAGGAGTCGGCGAACTGGTTCAATTCCGCAACGTCCTCCTCCACTAAGGCGCCGGCCACCTGCTTGAGCGCCATCAGGTCGATCACGTAGTTGTAACGCGAGTCGGCGTAATCGAATTGGGAGGCGTACAGCCGCTGCTGCGCCTGCAGCACATCCACGATGTTGCGGGTGCCCACTTCGTAGCCAGTTTCGGTGGCTTCGAGGGCCGATTGGCTGGAGGCGATCGCCTTCAGGCGGGCACCGACCCGAACCACGTCAGTGGCGACGGTCTGGAACAGGCTGCGCGCATCCCGGGTGACGGTGAGTTGCTGGTTCAGGAGTTCGTCACGGGCTTGGTCGGCCAAGGCTCGCGCCTCCTTGCGCCGGGAGTGGGTGAACCCGCCTTGATAGATGGGCAGGTTCATGGTCAGCGCATAGGTCGTGGTTTCGGTCTTGTCGCCCAGAAACGAGAGGCCGCCGGTATGGAAGTAGCTGTGGGAGATGGAGCCATCCACAGTCGGCAGGTGGGCGGCGCGCCGGGCCGCCAGGTTGCGGTTGGCGGCTTCCAACTGGGCACGGGCAGCGAGCACGTTGAAGTTGGAGTCCAGCGCAGCGTCCACCCAGGCTTGTTCGTCGGCAGGTGCCGGATTGATGATGGGCAGGGCCTCGGCGAGCCGGTCCAGCGATTGGTAGTCCTCACCGGTGAGCGTGGCCAGCGCATTGAAGAACACGTGCAGGTCGCCCTCCGCCTGAATGCGGGCCACGGCGGAGTTGTCGAAGGCTGCCTGGGCTTCGAGCACGTCGGTGATGGCCACCAAACCCACCTCGAAGCGCTGCTGCACCTGCTCAAGCTGCCTGCCGACGGCGGTTTCCTGGGCCTCGGCCGCTTCCAGGCGGTCCTGCGCCCGCAGCACGTTCAGATAGGCTTGCACCACCCGCAGGATCAAGTTCTGGGACGTGGCGTTTAGCGCCGCCTCCGCCGCTTGAACGCGGGATGTGGCGCTTTTGAGATCGAACCAAGCGCTGACATTGACGACCGGTTGGTTCAACTGCGCTTGATAAGCGCGGTCGGTGTACGTTTGCGAAGGAAAATCCATCATTCGCCCAAAGGTCGGGCTGGTGGGGTTGGTGTCCTGCACCGTTGCGCCTGGAAAGGAACGCTTGTTGCGGCTGAGGTTGCCGCCCAGAAAGAGCTTGGGCAGCAGCCCGGACCGGGCTTGGGGAACCAATTCCCGGTTTGCCCGGTAGCCAGCTTGGGCGGCGCTCAAAACGGGATCGTTCTTCTGGGCATGGGCGTAGGCGTCAGCGATATCGACCGCGAACGCCGGCGCTGCCAGCAGCGTGAGCGCCGCTGCGGCAAACGCGCCAATGGACGGCCGGATTCGCAACCGGGCTCGGAGGGGCGCTTTGTCCATGGGGTGGCTGAACTTCATGAGCAGGGTGCGGAAGTCTATCAGAAGGCGGATGCCTAGTGCTCTGTCAACCCCAAATGTGCGAGTCAGCGCGTCCACAAGCGCTCAGATGCGCGGCGGAGGCCCGCAGTCGTATCCCGCCATACGTCAAGGGCCGACAACAAAGCAGATGGGCGCTTGTGGACGCGCCCTTCGGGTGGCAGCGGGAGCGCCCCGGACCGCGTTGCGGCCGCTTGAAGTAGTGCGCCTACGTCTGCGCGACCGCGCCTTGCCCGGAACGCTCCCGCTGCCACTGACCCGTACATTTGGGGTTGACAGAGCACTACGCAGAAACAGAAAGCATCCGCCGGACACCGTCCTCGGCACTTGTCTTGCCGTCAAGCAGTTCGGCCACCCGTGTGACGAAGGGTGCGGAGATGCCCGCAGCGGCGGTGCGGGCGGCAAACATGCGGGTGGCCCGCACGCCTTCGGAGACCATGACGGTGCTGCCGAGAGCTTCGTCGAGGGCCCGCCCGCGGCCGAGCAGTTCGCCGGTGCGCCGATTGCGTCCATGGGGCGAGGTGGCGGTGACGAATAGATCGCCGATGCCAGCCGCGCTGAAGGCCGTCTCCGGCTGGGCGCCAAGTGCCGTCAAGACCCGGCGTCCTTCATTGAAGCCGACGGTGAACAGGGCTGCTTTCAGGTTGTCGCCGCCGAGGCCGCCGGTCAGCTTGAGGCCATCGGACACACCGCAGGCCAGCGCGATGACGTTCTTGAACGCGCCCCAGAGTTCAACGCCCAAGGGATCCCCCGCAGGGGCCACGTTGAACGTGGGCGTTGACAGTTCGTCGGCCAACTGCTCGGCAACCGCCTCATCAGCCGATGCCACCAAGGCAGTGGTCAGCACCCCGGACGCCAGTTCCGGGGCGATGGTCGGGCCGGTCATCACCGCCAACGGATTGCCGCGGCCGGCAGCGGCCAGCTTGGCGGCGATGGCTTCGGACACCAGTTCCTCGTCGGGAGCCAGGCCCTTGGCCAAGTCAACCAGGGCTTGGCCGTCCCGCAGCAGTTCGATGAGCTGATCGACCACGCTGAGCACGACATGGGAGGGCAGCGCCAAGGCTAGGATGGCGGCGCCCTCCACGGCCTCCCCCAAGTCCAAGGTCGCCTTGAGGCCCGGCAACTCAATGCCGGGCAGGTACTTCTCGTTGACCCCGGCGCTCTCGATGTTGGCGAAGACTTCGTCCTCCACCGTCCAGCCCCGCACCGCTTTGCCGTGGACGGTCCAGTTGCGGGCCAGCGCCGTGCCGAAGTTGCCGAGGCCAATCACTGCGATGCCGGTCATTTCGCGCTCCTCTTCCGCCGCCTCGATTGTATCCGTTGTGCCATAATTTGCGCCCATGCATCCGCTTGCCGACGCCAACCTGACCGCTCGGGCCGTCATTATCTTGGGGCTGGTCCTGTTCGGCTTCTACGTGGCCGCCGATCGGGGGGCGCTGACCTTGGCGTTGACCTCGGACAAGAGCTACATCTCCTACCTCATCTTAAGCATCTACGCGCTGGCCAGCGGCCATTGGCTCATGTTGGCCCACGCCTTGAACCGGGAGCGCCGCGAATTTGCCATTCTCGAACGGCATTTGTCCGATGCCGGGGCTGGCGATGCGATGGATGTGGTTGCGGATGCCACCCTGATCGGCCGTTTCACGGCCAGCCGAAAGACTGCGGGAGGCGGCGACCTGACGGCGCTGCTCACGGCCTTTGCGGATGAACTGGCCAACCGGCATGCCCTGGGCCACTTCGTCAGCGATGCGCTGCTCAAGCTCGGCCTGCTGGGCACCGTGGTCGGCTTCATCCTGATGTTGATGCCCATCGGCGAGATCACCGAGTTCGATCCTGGCCTGATGCAGCGGCTGCTCACGGAGATGAGCGGCGGCATGGCCGTGGCCCTCTACACCACCCTGGCGGGGCTGGTGACCAGCACCCTGCTCAAGCTGCAATACCACATTCTCGATGCTTCGGCCGCAGAGCTGGCGACCCGCCTATCGGTGGTGACGGCGGATCATGCGCCATAGGATCTACCGCCAGCGGGACTCCCAGGACGCCTTCACCGATTTGCTGTTCAACGCGCTGCTCGGCTTCGCCTTCATGTTCGTGGCGGCGTTCAGCCTCATGGCCGATCCGACCAAGGCGGGCGATGTGGAGTCCAAGGCGGAGATCCTGATCACCGTGCGCTGGGCGGACCGCCACCCGGACGACGTTGATGCCTTGGTGGAGGATCCCCAAGGCAACCTGGTCTGGTACCACAACCGGGACGCTGGCCTGATGCACCTTGACCGGGACGACCGGGGGCTGTTCCAGGACCGCATGGTGGTCAACAACGTCGAGACCGCCAATCCAATCAACCAGGAAACGGTGACCATCCGGGCATTGCAGGCCGGGGAGTACGTGGTCAACCTGCTGCACTACCAAGCCAACTACAGCGTCCCCCTGCCGGTCTCCGTGAAGGTCGAGAAGCTCAACCCAAGCGCCGTGGTGGTGTTTTACGACACCCTTGAGCTCCAAGGCGCGGGCGATGAGCGGACCGCGGTGCGCTTTTCGATCAATGCCGACGGCCAAGTGGTGAACACCAACACGTTGGGCAAGCGGCTGCTGACCCGCGCCGTCGCCGCCAAGGCATGACCGTCGCGCTATCCCTGGCTTACGCCATCATCGTGGCGTTGCTGCTGAACTTGGGGTTAGCCAGCCGTTGGGGGCTGGCGGTGAAGCTCGGCGCCATCGTCGTGGCCAGCGGCTTCTACGTCGTTGCCTTCGAGGGCCACAAGCAACTCATGGGCTGGGCGACGTCGGCCATCATGCCGGAGCAGTTTCGCCTGCACTGGATCACCATCGAGGAGCCGGACAAGGCCAGCCGCTCGCCGGGCAGCATTTTCTTCTGGATCAGCGAACTCGACGCGGCGGGCTTGGTGGCCAGCGAACCACGCGCCCACCGCCTGCCCTGGGACGAGGCTACCGCCCAAGCCGCCGAGGACGCCCTCGCCGCGCTAACCGAAGGCGAACCCCTAAATGGATTCATCTCCCGAGGCGCGATTACCGCCGAGGAAGACCCCACCGGCCAAGGCGAGAGCGCCGGTGGTTCGGCAAATCCCTCGGGCGACGATGGCCTCCAACCAAGCTTCGAATTCCGCCGCGTGCCACCCCCAACGCTGCCGCCCAAGCCGCCGCCGGACTGAACACCTGAACGGTGCCCTAAAGCCTGTTCAGGCCATAGTGCCTGGCGGTGGCGTCCAGGGCGATGGTCAGGTGGTGGATCAGCTCGTCAACCTCTTCGCGGGTGACGATTAGCGGCGGGGCGCTGATGATCGTGTCGCCCACTTGGCGCACCATCAGGCCGTTGTCGATGGCGGCGTTGCGGCAATGGATGGCGGCGCGATGGTCGGCGTCGATGCGCTGCCGGCTGGCCTTGTCGCGCACCAGTTCCAAGGCGCCGAACAAGCCTAGGGTCCGGGCCTCGCCGACGATGGGGTGGTCGATGAGCGCACCCCAGCGGTTGCGCCAGTGGTGGGCAGTGTCCTGTTGCACCTTTTCCACGATGGCGGTCTCCCGGTAGATGTCCAAGGTTGCAACGCCCGCCGCGCAGGCCACCGGATGCCCAGAATAGGTGAAGCCATGGGCGAATTCGCCGCCTTCGGCGGTGAGCACGTCCGCCACCTTGTCGGCAACCGCCACGCCGCCGAGGGCCTGGAAGCCATTGGTGACAGCCTTGGCGAAGGTGATCAGGTCTGGCTGCACGCCGTAGGTCTGGCAGCCGAACCACTCGCCGGTCCGCCCGAAGCCGCAGATGACTTCGTCGCTGATCAGCAGCACCCCGCGCTCGGCGCAGATGCGGCCCACTTCGGCCAGGTAGTTCGGCGGCGGGATGATCACGCCGCCGGCGCCTTGAACCGGCTCGGCGATGAAGGCGGCGACGTTGGCCTCGCCAAGTTCGTCGATCTTCTCCGACAAAAGCCGCGCCGCCGCCTTGCCGTAGGCCTCCTCGTCGAGTTCGCCCGCGTTCTCGAAGGCATAGGGTTGCTCGATGTGATGGACGTAGGGCAGGCCCGTGAACTGCTTGTGCATGCCGCTCATGCCGCCGAGGCTGGCGGCGGCGATGGTGCTGCCGTGGTAGGCGTTCTTGCGGCTGATGACGAGCTTTCGGCGCGGCTGGCCGGTGAGGTCGAAGTAGCGGTGCACCAAGCGGATGTTGGTGTCGTTGGCCTCGGAGCCTGAATTGGTGAAGAAGACGTGGTTGAACCCTTCGGGCAGCACCGCGGTCAGGCGCGCAGCCATTTCGATGGTGGTGTCGGTGGTGCAGTTGAAGAAGCTGTTGTAGTAGGGCAGTCGTTCGAGCTGTTCGGTGACGGCACGCACGATCTTCGGCTGGCTGTAGCCGAGGTTCACGCACCACAGGCCGGACATGCCGTCCATGTACTGCTTGCCCTGGGCATCGGTCAGGTAGATGTGCTCAGCAGCCACGAAGGCGCGCCCGCCGGTCCGTTTGTGGGCAGCGAAGTCGGTGAAGGGGTGCAGCAGGACGGCACGGTCGGAGTCATCGAGAACGTTGGCGATGGTCTGCTTCATTTGGCAAGCGTTTACGCAGCCTGTTAGGACCAGCCTGCCGCTCTCAGGTCCTGCTCGTAGCGTCCGTTGTAGATTGCCGCAAAAATGATCGCGGTGACGATCACTCCGAAGCCCATGGTGACAAGGCCGACCAGGATGTGGACGATGAACTGGATTGCCGCCCACTTCAAGTCGCCCCGAAACAACGCCGGGAACGGGCCGAAGAACAACGTCGTCCAAGAAAACCCGGTCGGGACTAGCTTCTCTGCGGTGTTCAACGTGAAGGTCTTAATGCGAGAGGGTCCATGGACGGAGAGAGCGCATCATAGCACCCCTTGGGGCTACTCCTCAAGTCGAGGGCGTCCCGCCCTCGCACCGTCCATTTCGCGCGGAATCACATAATCAGCGTCCGCTCCGACGTTGACATGCCGTGCTCGGCATTCACAATGGCCCATCATGCGCACTCCACTCGCTTTGCTGGCCGTCGCGGCCTTGCTGCCGGGTTGCGGCCAAGCACCGCAGCCTGCGGATCTGATTCTAAGCGCGGGCCAGGTGTACACCTTGGATGAATCCAGGCCTTGGGCCGAGGCAGTGGCGATCCGGGATGGCCGCATCGCCGCCGTCGGCACCAACGAGGAGGTGCTCAGCCGTTTTCGTGGCCAAGTCTTCGAACTCGGTGGGCGCATGGTCCTGCCCGGATTTCATGATGCCCATGTGCATCCGACGTTCGGGGGCATCCAACTCATGCAATGCGACCTCAGCGGCTCCGCCAGCGCGGCGGCTTTGACCGCCTTGGTGGCGGCGTGCGATGCGGCGCTGCCGCAAGGCGATTGGCTGGTGGGCGGCGGCTGGGAGCTGTCGCTGTTCCCCGATGCCAATCCATCCAAGGATCTGCTCGATGCGATCAACGAGTCGCGACCCATCTTCCTGCGTGGCGCGGACGGCCATTCGTCTTGGGCCAATTCCAAGGCGCTGGCGCTGGCGGGCATTGATGCGGAGACGCCGAATCCGCCCCAAGGGATCATCGAGCGGGACGATAGTGGCGCGCCCTCGGGCACGTTGCGGGAATCCGCCCAAGGCTTGGTCGAGGCGATTGTGCCACCGCTTACCGCCGAGGATCGCTTGGAAGCCACTCGTCAAGCGGTTGCCTTGGCCAACCAATTCGGCATCACTTCCATGATCGACGCGGCCACCTCCACCGACGAGTGGACGGCTTGGCAAGGGCTCGAGGCGGCGGGCGAACTCACCGCTCGCGTGGTGCTGTCCATCCCCGTATCGAGCCCCCTGACCTGGACGCCGGATGAGTCGCTGATTCGCACGGAGGATCGGGGCAGCGGCCAGCGCCTGCGCCGGGACGCCGCCAAGCTCTTCGTTGACGGCGTGCTCGAAGGCGAAACCGCCGCGTTGCTCGATCCCTATCTAGGCGAGGGCGGTGGCACCGGCATGTTGATCCTGCCGGCAGATGAACTCGCGGCGCGGGTTGTGGCGTTGGACGCCCAAGGCGTGCAGGCCCACTTTCACGCCATCGGCGACCGCGCGGTCAGAGTGGCATTGGATGCCGTCGAGCAGGCCATTGAGCACAACGGCCCCTCGGACAACCGCCACCACATTTCCCATCTGCAGCTCATCGACCCCACCGACTATCCCCGCTTTGCGGCCTTGAACGTCACCGCCAACTTTCAGCCGCTGTGGGCGTACCCCGATGGTTACATCACCGACATCAACCTCCCGGCGATCGGTGCCGAGCGGGTCGAGGGGATGTACCCCATCGGCTCCCTGGAGCGGGCGGGCGCCCGCATCGCCGCGGGGAGCGATTGGTCCGTGTCCTCCCTGAATCCGCTGCCAGCCATCGAGACGGCCCTGACCCGGCAGGACGCGACTGGCGAAATCGAAGGCACGCTCAACGCCAACGAGGCGGTGAGCTTGGACACCATGCTGCGGGCCTACACGGCCAACGGCGCTTGGCTGATGCATCAGGAGGACCAGACCGGTGTTATCAAACCGGGCATGGCAGCGGATTTGGTGGTCTTGGAAAAGGACCTGTTCAGCATTCCGGCAACGGAGGTTGGGGAGGTTGCCGTGACCATGACCCTGTTTGAGGGCGAGATCGTCTATCGGCGGCCATCGCAACCGCAACTGTAGTGGGAAAGATGGCCGATAGACCCGATGAGCTGGCGTCCACCCTGGACCTGCTGCTTGCCGATCTCAACGGCGCCCCGCGGGGCAAGACCGTGCAAACCGGCACCTTGAACGATGCCGACCCGCCGCACTTCGTCGCCGCCGCGTTCTTTCAGACCATCACCGGCGACTACGTTGGTGACAGCATGGAGCGCTACGACCCCAAGGACGAGGACCTGATGCTGCGTCCCGATTGGTCGAGCTACGGCGCCTGCCCTTGGAAGCCGGGCAGCCATGGCCAAGTGGTCTGCGATTCACTGGACAAATCGGGCACCGACATCCCCTACGACAGCCGCAATGTCTTGAAGCGCATGATCGCAATCTACGCCGATGCGGGCCTGCATCCCGTCGTTGCTCCGGAACTGGAGTTCTACCTGCTTGCGCCGGTGCAGCAAGATGCCTCGACACTCACCTTGGCTCCGGGCCTCCATGGTCGCGCCGAATTCGGTGGCGAGGCATTCAGCGCCGATGCCTTGGACAAGTACGCGCCTTTTCTGGATGACGTGAAGGCCCAGAGCGAGGCGGCAAGCCTACCCGTCAGCGCCTTCGTGCATGAAGTGGGACCGTCGCAGGTCGAACTCAACCTAGCCCATGGAGACCCCTTGCAGAGGGCCGACCAACTGTTTCTATTGAAGCGCCTGGTCAAGGCCTGCGCCATGCGTCACGGCTATCTGGCGAGCTTCATGGCCAAGCCGCTGGATTTGGTCCCAGGCAGCGGCGCCCACCTCCATTGCAGCGTCGCCAACGACGACGGCGTCAACATTTTCGCCTTGCAGGATGGGAAGGCGCCAGCCGCATTGCGCCACTTCATCGGCGGACTGCAAACCTGGCTGCCGGAAGCCTTCGCCCTAATCGCCCCCAATGTCAACAGCTTCAAGCGCTTCGTGCCGGACCTTTCGGCCCCCATCAACCTGGAATGGGGCTACGACAACCGCACTGCGGGCCTGCGGGTGCCGTACAGCCCCCCGGCAGGCGGGCGCGTGGAGAACCGGGTGGCGGGCGCGGACGTCAATCCGTACCTGCTCACGGCCACCACCTTGGCCTGCGGCTGGCTGGGCATGCAGGACCAAGTGGAGCCGACCAAGCCCCACGAAGGCGACGCCTACGAAGCACCCGCCACCCTGCCCGATGATCTAAGCCAAGCGCTGCGCACACTAGGCGCCAACCGCCGCTTGGCGGACCTGCTCTCCGAGGCGTTCATCGAGGTGTACGTTGACGTGAAGCGGAGCGAGCTACGGGATTTTCAAAAGTGGATGACCCCTTGGGAAGTGCGCTACCTCGGCAGCCAATTGTAGGGAACAAGTGCTTTTCCCATGGGACAGCGATTGCGTGAAGGAACGGCGCTGCGCCCCTCCTAGATGACGGAAACAGGCAATTCGGAGAGCGTGTGGGTCTTTGGGTACGGGTCGCTGATCTGGCGGCCGGGCATTGCGTTCCATGAGCGTAGGGTGGCGCGCATCCACGGTTGGACGCGGCGGTTCTGGCAGGGCTCCCACGACCACCGGGGCCTTCCCGACGCCCCGGGACGGGTGGTGACGCTGGTGCCAAAGCCTGGCGCCTCTTGCGAAGGCGTCGCCTATCGGGTCGCTGCCCACTTGGCGGCGGCGGTTTTTGAAGGGCTCGACCACCGGGAGAAGAACGGCTACCAGCGACACGACGTGCACCTTGAGTTCCGGCGAGGCGGGACGGACGCCGGGGTGGCCTACATCGCGCCGGTGGACAACCACGCCTTTCTCGGCCCGGCGCCGGTCGATGAAGTGGTCGCGCAGATTGCACGGTCGGCCGGGCCGAGCGGCAGCAACAGCGACTACCTTTGCCAGTTGGAAGCGGCGCTGCGTCGCTGGGAGATCGAGGATGCCCATGTCTTCGAACTGGCGCGGCGGCTCCGCGAACGCATGCAGGCTGGATGAGATGCAGCGCGAAGTAGCTTAGGAGAATTGTCGGAGGAGCGCTTCGCGAAGTTGCCTAGGGCGCGACGCCGCGGGCGATTTCTCGGTAGATGTTGCTCATCTTCAGCGTGAACAGCCGCCGCATGCGCTTTTGCCAGGGCGTGACGGTGTAGCCGGCGAACTTGGGATTCTGGAAGGCTTCAAGGCCGTCTATGTCCCAGATCGACAGGTGCGTGAACAGTTCGCCACCCTCGCCCAGGATTGGCGGAAACCGATCGCTCCGATGCACGTAACGGCGCACGGTGTTGAAGCCGGGCTCGCACAGCACCAGCGGCATGTGCTCCTCCACATACCACTCGTTGAATTCCTCATGGATCGCCTCCGGCACCTCGTGGGCCGACAGGAACACGTACTTGGTGTCCGGCAGCAGCGGCTGGTTGTCGTCAGGGTACTGGCCGATCAGTTCCAGCACGCCGCGGGCCAGCTTCGGCAGCTTCATGGTCCGGTGCTCGAAGCTGTCCGGCGGGGTGGCCATCCAGCGCTCGGTGACCGCATCGTAGGCGGGGGAGGTCAGCACATCCGTATCGGGCAGCTCCATGATGGCGAGGTACTTGGCTTGGCCACCTTGGCGCGTATCCACCTGCGGCTGGTCGGGAACGATCTCGAAGCGGCGGAACGCCAGAAAGCCGCATTCGAAACGGCCCGGCGAATGCACGTTGCTGTACCACTCGTTCCACTCATCCTCGCGTTCGGCGGGCGGGTCCGTCTTGATTAGGGTGACGGCGCGCGGTTTGCTCATGTTTGCCTCCGATCAACCACGGCGCGGCGGGTTTCCGGGCGCCGGTTAGGCTGGCATAGTAGCAGCCTCCGGTCCCGCCGGACCACCGTGGGGCAGCGCCCATCGACCAGGCAGCAGATTCGAAACCACCGCCTGATTACACCGACCAGACGCCGGAGCCACGGCTCATCTACCCTTGGTACGTGGTCGTCATCCTGATGCTCGCCATGGTGGTGTCGTTCATCGACCGGCAGGTGATCACCCTGCTCGTGGCACCCATTCGCGCCGATCTCGGCATCAGTGACACCCAGATGAGCCTGTTGATGGGGTTCGCCTTCGCCATCTTCTACGTGACCATGGGGGTGCCCATCGCCCGCCTGGCCGACCGCTACAGCAGGCGCACCATCATCGCGGCCGGCATTTTCCTGTGGAGCTTGGCCACTGCCGCCTGCGGCTTAGCCCGCAGTTTCATGCAGCTTTTCACCGCCCGGGTCATGGTCGGCGTGGGCGAGGCCACACTGACACCCGCCGCCTACTCCATGATCGCCGACTACTTTCCGCCGCAGCGGCTCGGTCGCGCCGTTGGCGTTTACGCCACCGGCGTTTTCATTGGCGGCGGGCTGGCGCTGGTGCTCGGCGGCGCCGCCATTCGCCTGATCACCCAGTCGGGGCCGATGGAGTTGCCCTTGGTCGGCACCCTTGCTTCTTGGCAACTCACCTTCATCGTGGTGAGCCTCCCGGGCCTTTTCATCGTGCTGCTGATGATGTTCACGGTGCGCGAACCGGTGCGCAAGAACCTGGTCCAAAGCGCGGAAAAGAGCATCCCCGTGCGGGAAGTGGCGCAGTTCATGTGGACCAACCGGGGCACGTTCGGCTCGATCTTTTTCGGCTATGCCACCGGCGGCATGGCGTTCTACGGTTTCATGGGCTGGGTGCCGGAGTTCATCCGCCGCAGCTACGGTTGGGACATCTCCGATGCGGGAATCCTGTTCGGCGCGCAACTCATGGTGCTGGGCACTCTGGGCACCTACGCCGGCGGCTGGTTCTGCGACTGGCTGACCGCGCGCGGCTACCAGGATGCGGCCATGCGCTCGCTGGCCGCGTTCTTCGCCCTGGCCATGCCGTTCATGGCCGTGGCTCCCTTGATGCCGACCGCCGCATGGGGCATTCCCGCGCTGGGCGTCGCTGTGTTCGCCCTGTCGCTGCAACAGGCGCTGTCGCCCGTCGCGATCCAGCTTTTCACGCCCAACCAGATGCGCGCCCAGGTGGTGGCCGTGTACTTCGTGATTTCCGTGTTCTCCGCCATCGCATTCGGAACGCTGTCGGTGGCGGTGGTGACCGACTACGTTTTCCAGGACGAAAACGACTTGGGATACTCGCTGTCCATCGTCTCGGCAGTCACCATGACGCTTGCCACGATCAGCCTGGCGCTGGGCATCAAGCCGTATCGGAAGAGCCTGGAACGCGCCGCGGCCTGGAGCTAGCGCTCTGTCTCGCAAAATGGTCTGAATTGGGCGTTGTCCCTGCCGTTTCCGGTTGCCGGAATACCTTGATCTCCGGGAGCGGGCCGCTGAACCGCTCGACCTCCACCAGGCAACTGTGCGCTGTCGGTCCTTGGGCGATTTTGGAGGTGCCGGCATCCCTAGTCAGCACGTTGGGATTGCCGTGCACCTCAAGTGAGTCCTCAGCCGCCGGGTCCAGCGGGTCGAACCAGGCGCCGGTGGGCAGCTCGATCACGTTCGGCCGGATGCCGTCGAACAGCAGGGCCGAGGCGAGGCAGGCGCCCCGGTCGTTGAACACGCGCACGATCATGCCGTCCTCAATGCCTCGCGCAGCGGCGTCGGCGGGATTCATGCGCGCCACCTCGCGTCCTTGGCGCTTGGCGTTGCGGCTCGTCGCGGCGTGATCCAACTGGCTGTGCAGGCGGGTCTTCGGCTGGTTGGAAATCAGGTGCAGGGGGTAGTCCCGGGCTCGTGCGCCGCCGAGCCACTCCAGCTTGTCGCACCACATCGGATGACCGGGGCAATTCGGGTAGTCGAAGGATGCAATGGTCTGCGAAAAGAGTTCGATCCCGCCGCTGGGAGTGCGCAGCGGATGCGCGACAGGATCCCGACGGAACGCTTCGAGCAGGAACTCCTGTTCCTCTACCTGACCTTCGAAACAGAACTGCTCGCCGGCCCAGAACTGATCGAACGGCGGTAGGGTCACGTTGGCCCGAGCCGCACTCTCCCGCGTCGTTTCATAGAGCCTTTCGACCCAGGCCATCTCGTCGCGGCCCTCGGTAAACGCCGCTGCCTTGCCGAAGCGTTCCGCAAGTGCTGCGAAGATATCGAAGTCGCTGCGGGATTCCCCGAACGGCTCAGCCGCCTTGCGCATCGGCGTAATGAAGCAGTCGGCCCTGCCGACGGCGAGGTCGTTGCGCTCCAAGGGGACGGTGCAGGGGAAGACGATGTCGGCATGCCGGGCGGTCGCGGTCCAGAATGGATCGCTGACGATCACCGCCTCCGGGCGAGTCCAAGCGCGCCGCAGGCGGTTGAGGTCCTGATGGTGGTGGAAGGGATTGCCGCCCGCCCACAGGATGGCCTTGATGTCCGGATAGATCAGCCGCTCACCGTTGTAGTCGAAGGCGCTGCCCGGCTTCTCCAACATTTCGCTGATGCGCGATACCGGGATGTATTGATTCAGTGGCGGCACACCCTGGTTCATTGCCGCAGTGTGGAAGGTCGGTTGCCGACGGCCTGCGAAGCCGATGTTGTGCACGGAGCCGTAGCCGTATGCCACGCCGCCGCCGGGCAGGCCGATCTGGCCCAGCATGGCGGCCAGCAGGGTGATCATCCAGTAGCCCTGTTCGCCGTGCTCCGCCCTTTGCAGTGCCCAACTGATGCCCAGCAGCGCACGGGCGCCGGCCATGCGCCGGGCAAGCGCCCGGATGTCGGTGGCCGGAATCCCGGAGATGCCGGCCGCCCAATCGGCGTCCTTGGCCTGCCCGTCGGTCCGCCCGGTCAGGTAGGGGACGAACCGTTCGAAACCGACGCAATAGCGGTCGAGGAACGCTTGGTCATGAAGCCCCTCGCTGTACAGCGTATGGGCCAAGCCGAGCATGATGGCGACATCGGTGTTCGGTCGGCAGGCCCACCAGTCCGCCTCCACGAAGTCGGCCATGTCTTCCTTAAGCGGCGAGATGTTCACGAATTGCGTGTTCGACCGGACAAGCCCCTTGAGTTGATCCGAGGCGGAATGAGCACCAAGGCCACCGTCCGTGACCTGGGTGTTCTTAAGGGCGATGCCGCCGAAACACACCACCAGTTCCGTTTCCCGGGCGATGTCGGCAACGGTGGGCGCCTGCACCATCAAACTATGGAAGGACATGCCGAGGATGTGTGGGATGATCACTTCGGCAGCGCCAGCGGAGTAGGAGGTGCGGGCGTGAACGAACCCGCCGATCAGGTTCAGGAAACGCTTGAGCTGCCCCTGAGCGTGGTGAAAGCGGCCAGCGCTGGCCCAGCCGTAGGAGCCGCCGTAGATCGATTCGTTGCCGCCAGTGTCGATGGCATGCTGGAGCGCGTCGGCAGCCAGATCGAGGGCGGTATCCCAATCGACCGGCACGAAGGGCTCACGGCCGCGGCCGTTGCCATCCGTGCGCCCGCGCGCCTGCAGCCAGCCTCGGCGCACCATCGGCGTCGGCACACGACAGCCGTCGTCCTGAGCATCGAGCAGCGACTGGCCGATGGGGGTCGGATTGCGGTCGGCGGCGTAGTGATGCACCGCCGTCACGCGGCCGTTGCGACTCTCCAGCAGGTAGTTGCCCCAGTGCGTGCTGGTCGGCGTCAATTGCGCAGGCGTGGCCATGTCGATCTACTTGAGCAATTCCTCGGCGATGATCACTTGGCGGATCTGGTTGGTGCCGGCGCCGATCTCCATCAGCTTGCCCACCCGGTAAAGCCGGTTGATTTCCAAATCGAGGATGTAACCGGCACCGCCGTGCACCTGCACGCCGTTATCGACGATGCGCATCAGCGAGCGGCCAGCATGCAGCATGACCGCGGAGGTGCGCATGTGCGCCTCCCCCCGGCCGCCGCCACCGATCTCGAGATCTGAGACTTCCCTCGCCATTTGGTAGCTGAAGGCGCGCATCGATTGCAGGTCGGTGTACATGTCGGCCAGCAGGCCTTGCACCAACTGGAAGCGGCCGATCGGCTGCCCGAACTGCTTGCGGTCGTTGGCGTAGTCGAGCGTGATGTCCAAGGCGCGCTGGGCAACGCCAATCATGTGAAAGCAGAGGATCACCCGCTCCATGTTGAGGCCGCTCATCACCACGCCCACGCCGCCGTTGACGCCGCCGATGACATTGCCGGCCGGGACTCGGCAGTCGTCGAACACCAATTCAGCGGTGGGAACGCCGCGCCAGCCCATCTTGTCCAGATGCTGCGCCACCTCGAAGCCGGGCGTTGTGGTCTCGAAGGCGAAAGCGGACACGCCCTTGGCGCCCTGTTCCGGCGCTGTCTTGGCGTACAGCAGGACGATGTCTGCCACCGGCCCCAAGGAAATGAACATCTTTCGACCGTTGATGACGAAATCATCGCCGTCGCGCACGGCCCGGGTAGCCATCGAACCGAGCGCATCGGAGCCGGCGCCGGGCTCCGTCAGGCCCAAACAACCGATCAGGCTGCCGTCGCTGAAACCCGGCAGGTAGCGCGCCTTCAAGGCATCATCGGCATTGCGCACGATGTTGTGCAGGCAGACGCTTTCGCTGCCCATCCAGGCGGCGCCGAAACTGGCGTTCCAGTAGGACAGGGCTTCGGTGATCAGGCACTGCTCAATGAATCCGAGTCCTTGGCCGCCGTATTGTTCCGGCACGGACGTGCCGAGCAGCCCAATCTCGTGCAGCGAACGGTACTGCGCCTCCGGAAACCAGTCGTCCCGGTCCATCCGGTCGCACAGCGGATGCAGTTGCTCACGGCTGTACCGGTACACCGTGTCGTAAATCTGCTGATGCGCCTCGGCGTAGCCGTATCTGGCGAGATCGGGGATGGTCATGGATTCATTCTCAATGGGGATGCCGGCCAAGTCTTGTCAAATCGGGCAGGGGGCGTTTCCCCTTTGCACCGGGCGCGCGAATCGCCTTTCTACGTTCGTATCATGCCGTAGCGCGAAGCCATGCAACCAGGCAATCTTGCATTCTGTGACTTCCGTCCCTATTGCATCCCGCAAGACGTTCGGAGAGCCTTTAGGATCATCCGACACGGCTAGAGACGAGCATGCAATCAGTCGATCTGTTTTCCCAAACCTACACCGAAGCACGACAGCGGTTTCTGGATGCTGCCTGTGCTGCCGGCGCCCAGATTGACTCGCGGATTCTGAATGAAAGCGGACCCGAAGGCGAGGAGCTCGCCATGGACTTCGCGGTTTTCGGCCCCGGTGGCGCCGACGCTGCCATTGTTGTGGTTTCCGGCACCCACGGCCCCGAAGGATACTGTGGTTCGGCGTGCCAACTAGGATGGATGAGTGAGCCTGATTTGTTCACACGTCTTTCCGGTCACCGTCTGTTGTTGGTGCATGCGCACAATCCATACGGATTCGCGTGGATGCGCCGGACCGACGCGGAAAACATCGATCTCAACCGCAACTATGTCGACTTTTCCTCAGAGCTCCCTGGAAATCCCGGATATGCCCAGCTACAAGATGCCTTGGCCCCCGAGGACCTCGATGACCCGCAAGCCGCCGCCGCGCTTGCAGCTTACGAAGAGCGGCACGGCAAGATCGCTTACATGGCTGCGATGATGGGCGGTCAACGCATCGATCCCAATGGACTGTTCTTTGGCGGGACCCAGGAGAGCTGGTCGAACCGAACCATGACCGAAGGGCTGAGAAGACACCTTGCCCAGCAGAGAACGATCTGCCTGCTGGACATCCACACGGGTCTCGGACCATACGGTGTGCCCTACTTGGTGCACGGCTACCCGAAAGAGGACCCTCGCTTCGCGGCCATGCATGATGCGTTCGGTGATGTCATGCGCTCGACAGCCATCACGGAAGAGTTCGATGAAGACCTTCCCGTCGATCCGCAGGGCCCGATCGTTCTGGCGATGGATAGGCTATTGCCTGGCAAACAGACCTATGCCTACGTTTGTGAGTTTGGCACCTACTCCACCGAAGAGGTATTGGGTGCACATCGTGCTGACAACTGGCTGCACGCCCACGGCGACTTCAACTCCGCAAAAGGCAAGGCAATCAAGTCGGAATTGAGACGGGTCATGTATCCAGAGTTCGATGACTGGAAACAGATGATCTGGGAAAAGGCGCGCTGGTGCGCCGAGTGCATGCTGACGCTGGTAAACCGAGTTTAGTCCGTTAGGCTACCAGTTTTTTTGCGCTCCCAAACACTAGGAACGCCGCTGCTCCGACGGCACTGATCACGGCGGCAACCGCCAGCACGGCATCGTAGGAGCCTGTTGTTTCCACAATCCAACCCGTAAGAGCAACGCCTACAATTCCCGGCAGTGTGCCGAGGGTGTTCATGATCCCGAAGAGCACCCCGCCGAACCGAGGTGCGATGTCCAACACGTTCGGCGCAGACCCGGAATAGGCAAACGCCAGCAAACCCAGAGCGGCCGACAAGCTGGCGATCGCAATCTCCGGCGAAGCCGCAAACCGGGTTACGTACAGGAAGGTGCCGGAACCGACCAGACCGATCGTCTGCATTAGCTTGCGCACAAGCGTCAGGTTGCTGCCTCGGGAAATCATGCGATCGGCAATCCAGCCCGCTACGTTCATCATGACGAACATGCTGGCCCAAGGCACCATCGTGTAGATGCCCGCGCTGGTGATGTTCAAACCGTGTACCGAGGCAAAGTAGCTGGGCATCCACGACAGGAATACGTACAGACTCCAGCTGGTGCAGAAGAATGTCACGAACAACGCCCAGACGGCCGGGCTGCTCAACAACTCACGCCATGGAATTTTCACACCCGCGTCTTGCGGTGGACGGTTGGAGGCGAGCAGTTCCCTTTCCTCACTGCTGATGCGCGGGTGATCGTCAGGCGTTTCAAACACCCTCGTAAACCAGAACACCGCATAAATCAGACCGAGCGCACCAAACCAGTAAAACACCGAGGGCCAACCGAATAGAGTGACCATCCAGCCCGTAACCAGCAAAGCAAACAAAGTACCCAAAATGGCAGCGCTGGAATAGAACGCCACGGCTCGGGAACGCTCCTCTTCCGGCACCCACTTGCCGAACAGGTTCAAGGCTGCCGGACTGAGCGGTGCTTCGCCGAGCCCCAGTCCAATGCGGGCAACGATCAGCAGGGCAAAGGAAATGCTTGCAGCTACCGGGGTGAGCGCCGTAAAAGCCGACCACAGAACCAGCGACACGCCGAGCACCCGCTTCCCGCCGAAGCGGTCGGCCAATACACCACCAACGATCTGCGCGGCCATGTACCCGATGAAAAACGAAGAAAGGACCAACCCCTTTTCGGTTTCACTCCAGCCTAGCGATTCCTGCATGGCAATGGCGGCAACGGAAATATTGACCCGGTCGATGTAGGCGATCAGCAAAGCCAGCATGCTCGCGAACACCAGCGTGTACCGCTTCTGCGAGAAAACTCCTCTCATCACCGGAGGGATCAATTCCAATACCGGTTGATGAAGGTGGCCACGGCGGCGGGCTCCGCCGTATCGGCGAAAGAGAACGAGATGCCGTAGTGCACCTCGATGCCGCTGTCCCGGTCAAGCACCTTCTCCACCGTGGCGCGGCAGCGGATGCGCGAGCCCACGGTTACCGGCTTGAGAATTCGGATGCCGTCGATGCCCTTGACAATCATCCGGGGTAGATTGATTTCCATAACCTCCCAGAACAGGGTTGGAAACAGTGCGGGCAGGTAGAGCCCCGGTGCGATCAGGGCGCCGAAGGGCGACGCCTTGCAGCGCTCCTCGTCCCAGTGGATCCATTCGTCGTTGCCGGTGCCGCGGCAAAAGTCCTGAATGCCCTCGGTCGTGATAGTGACCGGATCGGAGTCGATGATCCGCTTACCCTTAAGGCCGCGGAAGTCTTCGCAACGATTGATGACGATCTTTTCGCTCATTGCCGATTCGACAGATGCTTTGCCCGTTGCGACCTTGACGGCATTGTGACTGAAACCTACCATCAACTGGTGAATTGGAGCGATTATCGCCTAACTCATTGAATAAAGGAATGAATTCGAGGGAATAGTCTTCATGTCCAACCCATCGGGTGGCGCTGCCTTGGAAGATCGGGAAGCCGTGGAGACGGCGATGCTCGCCCGCCTCGAGGCCGGGGAGCTGTTCGAAGACGCCGCCGAACTGTCCCCGCGCTACCAGGAAATCCTGCGCCAGACTGTCGAGATTGCCTCGATCAGCGAGATTAGCGTGCTCACTTGGGCTTGCACCGCCTTTCGCACAGCGCCCGACATCGGCGCCAAGATCGCCGTGTGCGCCACCATCCTGGACGAGGTGGGCCACGCCTACCATCAGGGCATTCTCGCCGAGCAGTTCGGTGTCGATGTGCACGCCCGCGCCTTCCATGACGACATCGCCACCATCTGGACTTGGCCGATCATGGAAATCCCCATTCGCAGCTACATCGAATTCGTGGTGATGCAGTCAATGCTCGACCGCGCCGGCCTGCACTGGACCAAGGACCTGGAACTGCACTGCAGCTATGCGCCCTATCGCCGAACGTTGCGCAAGGTGAATTTCGAGGAAGGCTTTCACATGCGCCACGGCAACTTCTGGACCGAATTCTATTGGAACCACTCGGAAGAGACCCGAGCCGCGGTGCAGCGGGCCATCGACTGGATCTTTCCGTTTGGCGTGATGTGGTTCGGCAAGCCGGACAATCTCAAGACCCGGCCGGAGCAGTTGACCTACCGGGTGCGCGGCTGGAGCAACGATTTCATGCGCGAGAAGTGGCTGCAGTCCACCTGCGCCTTTCTGAATCGCTTAGGTGCCGACTTTCCCGCCGAATTCGATGCCCAAAGCAAGCGATGGGTGCTCACCATGCCCTATCCCATGCTCTACGACGCCGACACCTACACCTGGAGCGGCGAACAGTGCTCCCACGAGGAATACTGGAAGCACTCCCGCCGGGGCGGGCCCATGCGGCCGTGCGCCTACGAGCGTTTGCGCGACGAAGTCTGGGGTGAGGCGCTGTGGTAGTCGATCATGGCGCCGTGGAGGCCGCGGTCGGTCGGGTGCTCGACCCGCACATCAATGTGCCGCTGACCGAAATGGGGATGCTGAGCGGCGTGCAGGCGGACGGTGAGGGCAACGTCGAAGTCGCCTTGGTGTTCCCCTGCTTAGGTTGCCCCGCCTTCACGATGCTGAAGGAGAACGTCCGGCGGCAGGTGCAGCGCGTGGCAGGCGTCGGTGATGTGCGCGTGCGGGTGGATTGGGAAGCCCGTTGGGACCGCTCCATGATGTCCGATCGAGCCAAGCGATATGCGGCACGAAGCGGCTACCGAATCTAAGCGCCTTGCGGGTGTGCCCTAGCCGGGCCGTTAGAACCGTGTCCCTAGGCCGTTCCACATCCCTAGACCGGCAATTTGAGGTGTTCGGCCGCGATCAGGTCGAGCGTCCGCTGTCCCACATTGGCAGCATCGTGGCACCCAACCAGGAGCTCGCCGTCGCCCGCGCCCGCATCCTGTACTCGGAACGTGAGTGGGTGGAACTCTGCGTGGCACCGGCGGAGTCGTTCATGGACTGCCTGCAGCCGGGGCGCAACGGCGTGGTTGGGCTCGCCTGATGAACGAC
>JAPPIX010000024.1 GCA_028820495.1 Gammaproteobacteria bacterium | reverse complement strand
GCTCTAACACCCTGAATTATCAGGGGCATTCCGCCGTTCCTCAACTACATTCGTGTACATTCGTGCAATATCCGGGCTAAGTAGCCCACATCCTCGCTCGAAGAAGAGCTGGTAGATGTCGCCTGTACTCGCGAAGGTCTCATAGCCCGCGCTCTGGTAGCGCCTACGCAACAGTCCCCCATTTGCCTGCAACTGGATATAGGGAGGGTTGCCGATCACCACGTCGAACCCCTCATCAACACCGAACATGTACTCGGCGTTGAACCAAGTTGCGCACACATTTTGATCGTATGGATCCCATTCGGAAATCATGTGGGCGGCGGCAAGCGCCTCGTCGTACTTGTGCTTCTGTGGCGCCAGTTCGCGAAACCTCTCTTGCCGATATGTTTCGGCGGTATCTGCATTGGGGATCTTGGCCGCGCCGCTGTCAATGTCGCGTTCTTGGGCTGCAATCCAGTCTCCGCGATTCTGCTCCAGCAGTTCCCGCAATTCGTTGCGCAGATGCTTATCCACCCGTATGCATTCGAGCTTCCTTGGACGACTGCCAGCAAGGAAGTAGCGCTCGCGCACCGATGCGACCTCTTTTTGCTTCAGGGCCAAGGCGTCTTCGTGTAGCAGATCGGTGGTTCCGGACTTGAGATCGAGCAGCGAATCTGCGGCGACCAGTTGGGTCTCAAGGTTTGGCAGCGGCTTTATGCCCAGATTCCGCAAGGCAGGGTCGGGGGTCTGCTCGATCACGAGCGAGATAAAAAAGCGCAGCTTGGCGATCTGGCACGCGATTGGCTGAACATCGACCCCGTATATGCCGTTCTGGATCAGGTAGAGCTTCCGCCCGAAGTCGGTCTTCCGATACCTGTCGAACGTTGCGCTGATCTCCTCCAGTTCGCGGTCGCGCTGCTGCCGGCCCGCTGTGTCGAACGCTTGCCCAGCTCGGTTCGCTGCCCGTTCCTTCTGAAACGACTCCCAAAGGGCATTTTTTGAATCAAGGCGGCGCAACGCCAGGGTGAGCGTTTGCAGGATGCCCATTGGAAATGCGCCCGAGCCAACTGCCGGATCGAGCGTCCTCAGCTCGGCAATGGCAGTGACAATGGCGCTCTTTTCCGGCTCGGAGAAGAGGTCCGACGCATCGTCCATCGCGGCTGAGTGGTCTAGCAGATAGTTAATGCGCTCGCGCCAGAATTCGACGTCGCCATCGTCAGCCTGGGACTTTGAGGCCAGCGCCTCAGAAAGCACCTCGCGGACCATGTAGTCCACTACCGGACGCGGCGTGTAGTAGGAACCAGTGGCCTTGCGCGCGGACTCGCGTGTCTCGGGGTTGTAGGCTGCGAGCAGGTTCTCGAACACGCGGCCGAGAAGCTCCGGGTCGAGCGCAACTTCGGTGTCCAGCGGCGTGTTTTCCTCAACCGTGAATTTGTGTTGGCGAAGCAGGGCAAACAGGCCGTTCGCTTGGTTGAGCAGAAGGTCTGCGGGCACATGCAGGCCCCGGCCCTCGGTGTCGATGCTGTCAGTAAAGGCGTCGATGGGCGAGCCGTCTGTTCCAGCCGACGAAAAATCGTCCAAGCAATCGAATAGGCCACCGTTAACGAAAGGCACTTGCTTCAACAACTTGACGAATTCATCAGGGGCCCGCAACAGCTTACGATAGCGGTACTTGCTGAAGTCGCGGGACTTCGCATTGCCTTTGCCGTTGAAGCCCCGTCGGTCAATCTCGGTGTTGAGCGTCGCGAAGAAAAGGTTCTGTATCACAGCCCGGTAGTAGTCGGTGCTCTCAGGCTTGTACTCCTTCAGGCACTCGCGAGCGAATTGCTCATCGAACAGGCTCTCCGGAACCAACCCTTTTTCTTTGAGGAACCAGATGAATAGCAATCGCGTGATGAGGCGGATGACGTGCCTTTGTATGCACCCGTCGCCTGCGTTGTCATCAGGAAACCGGCACTGCTGAACGGCCCGCTCGAACCACTCGAAGAGTTTTTTGTAGAAGCGCTTGTTCAGTGCTTCGATATCGAGCTTCTGCTCCCATTTGAGATGCAGATCGTCAAAATTCCGAACGCCCTCCCGCATCAATCTCTCAAGGGCGAGATCGGCCAATATCTCGATGTGGGCACGGTGCGGATTCTCAAGGCGGATGTCCTTGACCAGCGTCACTCTTTCCAGCACGTCCCTATTGTCGTCCCGCTTGTGCACGCGCCGGTGGATGGCAGCCAACGTGAGGGTCGCGCCATGGCGGAACAGGACAATGACAGGCATCTTAAACAGGCGATTGACGGCGCGCACCGTCTCCGCCAAGTGGACGCGGGGATAGGCGCCCTGTCGCAACTGTGCGGCCAGAAACAAAAATGACTGAACACGCCCCCGGTCGAATCCCTGTTCGGAAGTCAGATCAAGCGACTTCTGAGTTGGCTCAATCTCGCTGCCGGTGACTTGAAACACCAATTCGACGTCGCTCCAATCCTGGAATAGGGCGCGCTGCCTGTCGCTCAGCGGCCTTTCGGGCACGAATTGCGCCAAAAGGTCCTTGACTGAACCCACTTCCACTGTCCGGGCGCTTTCGTAGCCGAGCGCGTTAAGTAGATTATTGGCGCCTTCGCGGAGGGGCGTTGCTCCAGCCAGTGCAGAAAGCGCTTCGTTTATGTCCAGTGTCGTAACTACTCGCCCCCCTTGACTTCATAGAGAGGCGGTTCTATGGTGTGCCCATT
>JAPPIX010000077.1:5317-24500 GCA_028820495.1 Gammaproteobacteria bacterium | reverse complement strand
TTGAACGTTCGATTTCGTCAAATATGACCCGATATTCTCCTCAATCGCCCGTCCATCTCCTCAATCGCCCGTCCAAAGGGACGGCGGGATCGAATTTTCGCTTTCGCGACTTCCCACGGCGCAGGCTCCTAGCCTATCCGGCCACCGCTGAGCCGGCTGCGCGTTGCTCCAATTGCGCGCGCAACTCCGCGTGCCGGGCTTCGGTGATGGGGTAGTTCCACACCACCGCCGCAGCCGCCAGGAAGAACACCGACGGCAGCGTTGAGAACAGGAAGCGCAGACCAAACAGCTCATCGGGTCCGTTGACGGCTTCCGGGTCGGCATTGAAGCCAAAGAAGGCCAGCCCGGTCAGGGCGATCCACACGCCCAATGAGGCGGTCGCCTTATAAGTGAACGACCAAACCGAGAAGAAGGAAGCGGCGCGGTTTTCGCCGCTCTTCAAGGTGTCCAGATCGATCACGTCGGCCTTCATGGAATTCGGCAGGGCCGCCGAAAACCCGCCCGCCGCAAAGCCCGTGGTCAAGGTGACCGGCAGCATCCACCAGAAGTCGCCCTCGCCAAGCAGCATGTAGAAGGGGTGCGCAAGGGCGATGATGACGAAGCTGGCCACATAGGCCCGGTGCTTGCCGATGTGCCTCGACGCCCACACCCAAAAGGGCACCGCAGCGAAATTGGCCGCGTAGAAGAACGTCAGCATGAAGATGGCCATTTCCTCGGCGCGCAGCACAAAGGCGATGAAGAAGACGTACAGCGGGGTGGTGATGGCCAATGCCGTTTGCCCGATCATGAAGGTCAGCACCAGCCGCTTGAACGGACCGTTGGCCAGCATCACCTTCAAGCCCTGCCAAACGGGCATCCCCGTTGGCTGCGGCGCCCCGCTGTCCGGCACCCGGGTCACCGTCAGCAAGATGCAGATCGGCATCAACACCAGCATGGAGACGCCCACCACCGCCAGGACGGCGCGGCTGCCGCCGATGCCGAAGAGCAGCAACGCCAGCGCCGGCGCCAACTGTGCCACCAAGCTGCCGACGACGCCGGCCATGGACCGCCAGCCGGTGATGCGGGAGCGCTCGTTGTAGTCTGGCGAAAGCTCCGCCGCCCAAGCGTAGTAGGGAATGAGCAGCATGGTGGTGCCCACCGACACCACCGCCATCCAGGTCAGCATGTGCATTGTGCCGGCGCCCTCCGGCGGCAGATAGAGCTGGTAGATGCCGAGCATCAGGATGGGCGTGGCCACCACCAGCCAAGGACGCCGCCGTCCCCAACGGGTCTGGGTGCGGTCGCTGATGTAGCCCATCAGCGGATCGCTCACCATGTCGAACAGCCGCACGCCCAGAATGATGTTGGCGGCCAAGGCCAAGGGAACGCCCATGTCGCTGGTGTAGAATTTCGGGATGAACACGAGGGCGGGAAAGATCGACATCATCACCGGCACGTCGGCCAAGCTGTAGTAGAACAGCGTCGAGCGCTTAAGCTGGTGCGAAGTGGTTTGCAAGATGCGCCGCCCCCCTTGCGGCAGTCCCGCCCGCATAGTAGTCGAAACGTTGAGCAAATAGGAATCCATCATGACCTACGCCATCGATCCCCACCAGAGCTGGCTGGCCCTCGAAGCAGCCGCCGCCCAAGAGTCCAGCGCTCGGCGCAAAGCCTTGATAACCGAGGTGCGCAATCACATGGAACACGAAATCAAAGGTCAACTCGATCCCTTGATGGATACGCTCACGGCCCATCCGGTCTACCACTTCTGGGGCAGCGGCGAGCCTTCGGTGATTGAGGGCCGCGATGCCGTGCGGGCTTTCTACGCCGGCATGTTCCAGACCGGCGGCCAGCAGTTTGAGGTGGTGGTGGACAAGGTCGTGGCCAGCGACGACCACGTCATCACGGAAGGCCAAGTCAAGCAGGTTTACAAGGGCGAGGCGCTGCTCGCCATGGAAGTGGCCAAGGTCGGGGACGAGAAGGTGCAAGCCGGTGACTTCTGGCTCGGCGGCGCCCAACTGGTGACGCTCTGGCCCGCCGATGCCGACGGCAAGCTGATCGGCGAGGACATATACTTTGGGGCCAGCCCCTTCGCCAACCTCAAGAAGATCGGACCCAGCGACCTACCGCCCTACTTCCAGCTCTGATGGCGCACTAGGAATCGGTGGCCACGGGCAGATGCCGGCGGCCCCAGAGGAAAAAAGGCGCGATGCGCTGGCCCGAGTTGACCAGCCGCAAGTCCGGGCAGCGGGCAATCAACGCCCGCAGCGCAGCACCGGCTTCAAGCCGGGCCAACTGGGCTCCCAAGCAGAAGTGCACCCCCAAGCCAAAGGCCAGGTGGCGCTGCGCCGGCCGGTCCAAGGAGAAGGTGTTGGGGTCGTCCCAAACCTCCGGGTCGCGATTGGCGGCGGCATAGTGCAGCATCACCTTGGCGCCCTTGGAGATGTGCACGCCGTGCAGTTCCACCGACCGGGTCGTTGAGCGGTACAGCCCCAGCACCGGCGGGTCGAAGCGCAGGCTTTCCTCCAACGCCCCATCAACCAAGCCGGGCTCTCCCACCAGCCGTCGCCAAAGCGCCGGATGTTCGAGCAGCCGCCAGACGGCGTTGGTGATCAGGGAGGTCGTCGTCTCGTTGCCGCCCACCAGCAGTTGATTGACGACGCTGAGGATTTCCTCATCGGCCAGCCCCTTGCCGTCCTGCTTCGCCTGCACCAAGCCATCGATCAAATCGCCTCTCCCCGGCGTGGCGCGGCGTTCGCGAATCCGGGCGAGTGTGTAGTTGGCCAAGTCGGTGAGCTCCGACTCGTAGGCAGATGGGTCCGCCGCGCCCATTGCCGCCACCGAAGCATCCGACCAGCGCTTGAACAGATGCTGGTCGCCAGCCGGAATCCCCAACATTTCCGCGATGACGATAACCGGCAGCGGAAAGGCGAAGGCATCGTGCAGATCCCACTCACCCGCCGGTCGCTCGTCGAGCAGTTCATCCGCCAGCGCCTCGACCCTACCGCGCATGGCCTCGATGGCGCGGGGTGAGAACGCCTGCTGCACCAAGCTGCGGAAGAAAGTGTGCTGAGGCGGATTGGAGAGCATGCCGGCCGGCGGCGTGAAGCGTGGACCCTGTCCAAACTCACTGGAGTAAGTGTCGATGTCGCGCAAGGCCCGTTGCACATCGGCATGGCGGGACAGCGTGTAGAACGGCGGATCGAAATCGGCAAAGTAGTGCACGGGCCGTTCAGCCAGCAAGTGCGCGTAGGCCACGCTCGGCTCGTCGAGCACCGGTGGCCGGAACGGATCGTAGTCGACAATCGCCATTTTCTTCCCATCAAGGACGTTCACGCGGACTATAGCCCATCGATTTCGTAGGTGAGCTTTCCAATTGGCTCACGGCTCATCTAAGCTCTAGGCAAATTCAGACAGGGAGCGTAGGCATGGGCATTTTGGATAGGTTCCGCTTGGATGGCCAAGTGGCGGTAGTGACCGGCGGCGGCCGGGGCATTGGCGAGGGACTCGCCTTGGGCCTCGCGGAAGCGGGTGCCGACGTGGTGGTGGCGGCCCGCCGCACCCACGAGATCGAAGCCGTGGCCGACAAGGTTCGTGCCTTGGGCCGCCGCGCCCTGGCGGTGACCGCCAACGTCATGGAAATCGAGCAGGTGCAGGCATTGGCTGATCAGGCATTCGCCGACATGGGCGCCCTGAACTGTTGGGTGAGCAACGCCGGCGGCGCCGACGACCGGGTGCCGCGCACCTTTCTGGAAATGCCGGAACGGCAGTGGGACTTTCAGCTCAACCTGAATCTCAAGGCAGTCTGGACCGGCGCTCAGGCGGCGGCCAACATCATGAAGGACCACGGGGGCGGCACCATCATCAATATCTCATCCGCTGCGGCGGGCGGCGCCGCGCCCTTCAACGGCCCCTACGCAGTCGCCAAGAGCGGCGTCAACAACTTGACCCAGACCTTGGCCGCGGAGATGGCGGCGCTGGGCATCCGCGTCAACGGCGTCTCGCCCGGGCCGATCCCCACAGAGGTCTTCCTGGAGTTCCTCAACCTAAAGGAGGAGGAGATTCCGGAGCTCGGCGAGCGCTTTCAGATTCCGCTCGGCCGCGTGGGCACACCTGAAGACATCGCGCCAGCGGTGGTCTATCTGGCCTCGGAAGCCTCAAGCTGGATGACCGGGCACACTATCTCGATCAAGGGCGGGCCGTAGGAATTGGGTACGACCGTCAGGCGCGCTGTGCCTGAGTCTCGATCTGCTGCTGAATCTCCCCCAGCCGGGCTTCGGTCAATGGATAGTTCCAGAGCAGCGGCATGGCCACGAACTTGAGGATCGCGGGGATGATCGAATAGGTCACGGCCAGCATGAGCAAGGCGAATGCGGTGTTGGTCGTGCTCAGGGGGTCGGCCAGCGAATCGAAGCCAAACCAGATCACGATGTTGGCCCCAGCAAGCAAGCCGAAGGCGTATGCCAGCTTGCGCACCATGAGCCAGATGGAGAAGTAGGCGCCGCCCTGCCGCTTGCCGGTGCGGGCGGAATCCAAGTCCACCACATCGGCGGCCATGGCGTAGGGCAGCGCCGAAAGGGCGCCGATTGCCGAGCCCTTCAGGCACATCACGCCGATGAAGAACAGGAACTTGCCGGTGGGAATGCCGCTGAAGTAATCGAGCGTCGCCCCATAGCCCCCTTCGGGCAGGAACCGCAGCAGGTTCGCCACCTCGAAAGTCTCGAACCAGGCCACCGGCGCCACTGTAATCAGGGGGATGAAGCAGGACCAAAGCGCATACCAGCCGATGGCCGCCATGGTCGCCCGGTGTTTGCCAATGCGCCGGGAGAGCTTGAACCAAAGCGGGATGGCAATGATCTGGGAGATGAAGTACGGGGCCAAGTAGAAGCCGTAAAGGTCGCCGGCCAGCAGCACGTGCTTGACGAAGAAGAAGCTTAGGGTGTTCGTCATCGCCGAGCCGATGGTGGAGAAAAAGAAGATGATGAGCAGCCGGCGATAGGGCTCGTTGGCCCAAGCGTGACGGAAGCTCTCGCGAATGGGCAGCCGTTCGTGCCGATGCTCCGTCAACTTGGGTTCGGGCACGTTGAACAGGGTGTTGACCACCAGCACCGGCATCAGGAAGACAATGGCGACCGACAGGAAGAACACGGCATCCACTGGCTTGGAGTAGCCCCAGAAGAAGATCACTGCGGGCACGAAGGCGCCAATGAGATTGCCCGCCACGTTGAAGCCCTCGCGCCAGCTCGTGATCAGGGTGCGCTCGTTGTAGTTCTGGGACAGTTCAGCACCCCAAGCGCTGTATGGCACGTCCTTGATGGTGGCGCCGACGAACAGCAGCACCAGGGTCGCCAGCAGGTAGGGGTATCCGGAATTCATCTCCTGGCCGAACACGGTGACTGGCCCGAATTCAAAAGGCGGCACCCAGAGCAGCCAAACGCCGATCACGAACAGCGGCGTGCCCAACAGGAAGAACGGCTTGCGGCGCCCCCAACGGCTGCGGCTGCGATCCGAGAGGAAGCCGATGACCGGATCGGTTACGCCATCGAACGCCCTCGACAACACCAGCATCAGGCTGACGAAGCCCAGGGAGAGCCCGAAGCCCTCCGCGTCGGCGTACACGGCCGGCAGATACACCGCCAGCGGCAGGGTGGTCATCGACAGCGGCAGCGCCGGAGCGCCATAGGAGGCCAGCACCCGCTTCGAAAGCGGGGCCCGCCTGGACGGTGCCCTTCCCCCCGCTGCGCCTTGCGCCATGCCTTCTTCTCCCAACCGCGTCCCACCCCGCAACGCCTGTCGGTCCAGCAGGCGAACGGCTACCAGCGCGTGGCTCCCCCGCCCCGCGTTCCAAGAATAGCGAACCTTGGCATCAAGGTGGCAAGTTTCGCCCTCAATTATTTCTCCAGTTTCATTGACATACCTTCAAGAATCCCTACAATTTCCCCCCTTCGCGCCGGCGTCGTTCGTGCGCACTAGACTTACGGAAGGAGAGAACCATGACCACCCGTTCCCGAATTCTCGGAACCCTTGCCATTGCCTTGGCATGGGCGCCCCTGATGCCCGCCCTCGCCCAGGAAGGCGAGGTCATCGAAGAGATCATCGTCACCGCCCGTCAGCAGCAGGAAACCCTGCAGGACGTGCCGGTCACCATCGCCGCCCTGACCGAGGCGGACCTCGACCGTTACAACATCACCAATCTAGTGGACGCCGCCAAGATGGTGCCCAACATGGTGGTCTCCCATGGCGGCTCCGGCAATGGGTCGAACCTGCGGCTGCGCGGCATTGGTTCAAGCTCCATTTCGGCCGCCTTCGACCACTCGGTAGCCATCAACCTGGACGGCGTGGTGGTCAACCGGGGACGGTTCATCCACAACTCCTATATGGACATGGGCCAGCTCGAAGTGCTCAAGGGTCCCCAATCCCTGTACTTCGGCAAGTCGGCCACCGCTGGCGTGGTGTCCATCACCACCAACGATCCGGGGGACGAATTCGAGATGGAAGTCAGCGGCGGCTACGAAACCGAATACGACGGCATCTTCGGCGAGTTCATCATTTCCGGCCCGCTCTCCGACACCTTGGGCGCCCGGCTCGCCGTGGGTTGGACCAAGAACGACGAGCTGTTCGAAAACTACTCGGCGGAGAACGATCCGGTCAACGTGGCTATCAATGGAGCGGACAAGCACTACGGTGATGAGTCCCTGAATACCCGTCTGACCTTGGTCTGGACCCCGATGGACAACTTCGAAGCCAAGCTGAAATACAGCTACTCGGAATATGACAACGACGGCGCCGGCACTGCTTGGGCGGAGGAAGTGTGCCCAGAGGGCAAACAAGAGCCTACCGCCGTCCCGTCCGCCAGCGCCGCTTTCAGGCTTTTTCAAGGCGTTGACGACTGCAAGCTCAATGGCAACACCTCGAAACTGAATCTGAACCCTGGACTGCGTAACGGACTACCGCAAGGCTTCGACGACGGTGAGCCGGGCTTGGAGCAGGACACCCACTTCCTGTCGTTGCGCATGGACTGGGACGTCAACGAGCAATTTACCGCCACCTCGGTCACGGGTTGGGTTGACCTGCAGCACTGGGAATTGGACGACTACAGCTATGGCGCCGGCGTTTTCGGTGGCCTGCACAACAACATCTACAAGAGCCTGACGCAGGAATTCCGGTTAGCCAGCGACTTCGATGCACCGATGAACTTCCAGGCGGGCTTCTTCTACCAAGACATTGAACAGGAATTCGACGCCTACCAATACGCATTCAATTTGGGGATCATGCCAAACATTTTTGGACCCGCTTACGCGTTGGTAGGCGGCGATCCTACGGCGGCGATCATCGGCCCTGACCCTGTCACGGGCTGGGAGTACGACTACAACAAGCACCACTTCCTGGACACCGAGGTGTACTCCGCGTTTATCGCCGTCTATTGGGACCTCAATGAGCGAACCGAAGTCACGGCCGGCGTCCGGTACACTGACGAATCGAAGAAGGGCCGAATCGAACTGCCCTACCTCCACGCCGCGGCGAGGCTATTTGGCTGGGGTACGCCTCCGGTCATCGAGGAGGGTTTGGAGTTCGACGACGACAACCTCTCCCCGGAAGCTGCCATCAACTACTACCTGAACGACGATGTCAGTGTCTTCCTAGCCTACAAGCAAGGCTTCAAGTCCGGGGGCATTGACAATAGCGCACTGCCCACGGCCGCCTTGCAGCCCACCAACCCGGATTTTCCGGGCTTCTTGATCTATCAATCTGAAGAAGCAGAGGGGTTTGAAGCCGGTTTGAAAGGTCGCTTCTTGGACGGTGCCCTGCGGTTCAATGCGACGGCGTTCACCTACGAGTATTCGAACTTGCAGGTTCAACTGTTTAACTCCACTATCATCCAATTCAGCACCTTCAATGCGTCGAAGCTCGAAACCAATGGCGTGGAGTTTGATGCGCAGTGGAATACCGAGATTGAAGGCTTGACCTTGCGCGGTGCTTGGGCGTGGACAGACACTTGGTACCCGGATGACTTTTTCACCACGTTGGACCCAGTGACGCGCCAAAACCTCAAGGGCGAAGATGGAGTCGGCAGCGCAGAGTTCACCGGCTATGTTGGCGCCTCCTATGACTGGAACGCTGGCGGCGGCTGGCGGGTCAACCTGTCCGCCGACGCTCGCTATACGGGCGATTACGCGTTCACTGCAACGCTCGACCCATTCAAGCAGGACAGCTTTTGGCTCCTCGACGCCGCCATTAGCCTGTACTCGGAGGACGGCCGCCATCAATTCAACCTGATTGGGCGCAACATCACCGACGAAATATACGCCATCGGCGGCGGCGCAATACCGGGGCGATGTCCCAACGCTAGGCCGGAGTTGGGACCGGCTGCTTGCGACCCCGCCGCCGCCACCAACCCCAACATGCTTGACCAAGCTGCGACCACGCCGCTAGGCCGAACGTTCAGCCTGCAGTACCGCTATACGCTGTAACTCCAGGCCAGTTAGCCGCAAAGGCCGTCGAGGCGGCACCCAAGCACTGTGAGTCTGCCTTGTGCGTGCGTCGGTATGGTTGACGGTACCATCAAACGGCTGCCTGCTTGTTGGCGGAAGCCTAGCGGAATCTCGAGGCGCTTCGGGGCGACGAAGTTTAGGGTGGGGACTTCATGGGAACTCACATTGCGGCGCACCGGTCGGTACATTCGCCGCGTTGTTTTCGAACTGGAACGAAAAGACGCCAATGAACATAAGCAAAGTCATCGGCTTGACTGCCGCCGCGCTGTTGCTTCTTAAGGCTGGTGGTCCGCAAGCGAATCCAGGGCCGGACGGGCTTGAAGGGATGGGGCATCGTGTGCTGGAGCTTTCCGCTGCCAAGGGCGTGGCGCCGGAGATCGGCCTGCCGCCGGGCCGCGTAGTTACAGTCTCGTTCCTTGACGCGGAGGGTACGCCTTGGCCAGCGGTTGAGGTCGTTGGGCCGGACGCAGACTGGCTGGTTCACCGGCCTGCCTCGCAGCACGCCCATGTCGTGTTCCTTGAGAGCCGCGGCAAGCGGGGTTCCGGCAATTTGGTCGTCCTGCTGGATGGGCTCGCGATCCCGGTACACTTGGGATTGACCACCGACGCATCCGCCGCGGTAGCGCAGGTTGAAGTGCGTCTGCAGGACACGCGCGCAGCCACGGTTTCCGGCCGGGGCTCGTCGCCGCAGTCAGCGGCTGTGGCTGATCTGGACACGGCGATCGGGGACTACCTGCTGTCGCACCCGGAGGTGCTGCGCGAGGCGCTGGACCCGGCCCGGCAACTGACCTCGCAGGTGGAGGCCCACCGGGACGAGCTGCTGGCCGCGCCAGAGGTGCCGTTGCTGGGCGACGCTTCGGGCGCCGTCACCGTGGTCGAGTTCTTCGACTACCGCTGCGGTTTCTGCAAGCGCTCGCTGAATGCGGTTCACGCGGCCCTGGCCCGGGAGGGGGTGCGGCTGCAGATGCGGGAGTATCCGATCCTGGGCGAGGACAGCGCTCGGGCATCGCGCCTAGCGCTGGCAGCGGCGCACCAAGGCGCGTACGAGGAGGCGCATTTTGCCCTGATGGCGCACGAGGGCGAGTACGACGATGCGTCGGTGGAGAGGCTTGCGTCGGAGCTTGGGCTGGACCTTGAGCGGCTTCGGGCCGACATGTCGTCGCCGAAAGTGGACGCGTTGATCGAGGCGAACCGCGAGCTGGCGGTGCGGCTGGGCGTCACGGGCACGCCGGCATTCCTGGTTCTGGGCCCAGAGCGCGTGCTGGTCTCGCCCGGCGCGGTAGACGTTGACCGGCTGAACGCACTAATCGACTCGGCTGGCTGACCGGCCAGCCTGCGACCGCCGTGCGGTTTGGGAACTCGCACTCGAACCGTCTCGATGGCGAAGGCGCGAACCTGTACGGCCTGACGGTTGCGTTGCGGTTTCGCTGCGCAAAACGCCGGTGGGGCCGGTCGGGATTCGTCGATTCGGGGGCATTGCGCCCTCGCGCGGATCGGTAGTCGCGGATTCTGTATGGGGGGGACTCTGTGTGGGGGGTTGCGCAAGCCCGATGCATGCCCTATTTTGGTGCGCCATTCCCGCAGCACCATTGCGGGCGCAATGGAGGGACGCATGGTTCGGAACTGGAGATCGGCGACCGTCGCGCTTTCGGCGCTGTCCGTCCTGCTTGGCGGATGGGCGCGGGCGGACGGTCCGGCCTTCGACGAGCTGCCGGAAGGCCCGGCGTCGGAGGTGGCTCGGCTCTACTACACGGCGCTGTCGGTGCCGGGGCTCGAGGCTTGGGACGGCGAGGAGCGCATTGCGCTCCTGGACGCAGTGACGCAGCGCCACCGGGACCGGCTGGTGGACCGTGCGCCCTTGGCATCGCCCTCGGCGGTTCTGGACCACTTGGGCCGGCTGGCGGGATCAGGGCCGGGGGCGGACCGGCCGGAACTGGTTGCGCGGACCTGCGCGCGGTATGGGCTGCTGGTCGGGCCGTGCGCGGCGCACACCGGCTACGTCCGGCGTGCGCTGGTGCTGGAGGAAATGCTGGCCCAGGGCCAAGTGACCTTGGAGGCCTTGGAGACGGAGCTGGCCGGGGCGACTCGCCCAAGGCTGGAGGGAGCGCGTTGAGCCCGTTGCCGGGCCGGACGGCCGTGCGGCTCCCGGAATAGATTCATGTTCAATCGGCAAACCGCCCGGCCGGGGCGGACGGGGACGTTTTGCGTCCTGCTGGCGGCGGCTTGGGCGCTGGCGCAGGGATCGGGAGGATCGGGCGCAGGGCAGCGCGCCGTCGAGCCGGTGGCCAACCGGGCACCGGCGGTGGTCTCGAACGTGACTGACGGCGGGCTCGCCGTGAGGGCCGGCGAACGGGCCACTCTCATCGTCGAGGCCCTGGATCCGGACGTTGCGGGGGACGGGACGCCAGAACCGGTGTGGCTGTCCGCGGCGTTTTCTGCGAATACGCGACAGGCCCCGCCAAGCTGGCTGGCGGAGACGGCTTGGTCATCTGGGCTGGCCTCCGATCCGCAGCTTGAGATCGGGCTGTCACCGCCCAAGGACGCGATGCCGGGCGTCCATTCGCTGGTCGTGGGTGCGACCGATGCACGGGGCATGAGCACGGTTCAGACTTACGCGGTGACGGTGCTGGAGCCCCGTTGCGGCCCATTGGAGATACTTGAGGACGGTGCGTGCCGGACGTGCGCGGAGAACGAGGTGCCGGACGCGTCGGGAACGGCTTGCCACCCCTGCCCATCGGGGACGGAGCGGCCTGCGGGCACCGGGGCGTGCGCGGACTGCGCACCGGGCTTGGTGAGCGGTCCGGGCGAGGCCTGCGGCTGCGGGCCGGTGCGGATCCTGGTGGACGGGACGTGCGTGGACTGCCCGCCGCACACGGAGCGCCTGGACGGGGCCTGCGTGGCCTGCCCGCCGGGCAGCGAGCGCCCAGCCGGAGCGGATGCGTGCACGGGCTGCAAGCCGGGGCCGACGACCTCGGGCGGGGCCGCTTGCGCAGCGGCCCCGGCCCCGCAGGCCGGCCTGTCGAGGAAGTCCGCGGCGGCGACCGCCCCAGACGTGGCGGCGCCCGCAATCGCCTCGGCGGACTACGCCGGCTCGCGGGTGACGCTGACCCTGAGCGAGCCGGTGTGGGCGGAGGCCGCGCCCGCGGCGGAGGACTTCGCGCTGACGGTCAGTGACGGCGGCTCGCCGGTCGCCGTCACGGTCACGGCGGTGACCGCGGCGGCCACCCAGGCCGAGGCAGCTGCGGAAATGATGCTGACCTTGTCCGGGGCGCTTGGCGGCAGCGCGTCGGTGTCGCTGACCTACACCGCCAACCTGGATCCGGCGAAACGACCGCGGGACGCAGCCGGCAACCGGATGGACACCCAGACGGTGACGGCAACCGCACGGCGCACGCTGGTGGTGGACTTCGGTTCGCTGAACCCGTTGGAGCTGGGCGAGGACGCGGGCAGAGTGCGCGCCAAGCTGACCCTCGGGAACCCGCCGGATGCCGGGAGGTACACCGGCTGCGGACTGCGGCTCGCGGCATCGAGCGTCGCGGACGCCGACGACGTGGTGTTCCTGAACACCGGTCGCCAGCTCAAGCCGGGCAATGGCTGGAGCACAGGCAACATGCGGTTGCTGCGGATTGTTGACGACAATCTGGCGGAAGGCCATGAGACGCTGGTGGTCGAGGGGCACTGCAGCGGCGGGGATGCGGACATGGTGCCTACGGCCTCGGGACTCAAGCGGGAACCGGTGCGGTTGATGCTGCTGGACGACGAATCGCGCAAGGTCACCCTGTCGGTGGACCCGGACGCCATCGCCGAGATGGCGACGGCCACCGCGGTGACGGTGACGGCGACGCTGGACGGCGAGGCGACCGAGGACCTCGTGCTGCCGCTCAGCCTGTCAGGGACGGCGACTGCGGCGGACTACTCGGTCAGCGGCACGCAGAGCGTCACCATCGACGTGGGCGCGTCGAGCGGTACAACCGTGCTAACCATCACCCCGTCGGCGGACGACGACGCGGCCGACGAGACCATCGTCCTCGACGCTGCGCTTTCCGAGTACGCGGTAACGGGAGCGACCGTCACGATCGCGGAGCCGGTGGGGGTGGTGGCGAGCCTGGTGAACCGGAGCTCGAGAACGCTGCTGGAGGACGCCGGCCCGGTCAGGGTGCAGCTGGCCATCCGGCCCAAGCCCGCGAAGGGCGCCTACACCGGCTGCCGGCTGCGGCTGGCGCGGGGGAGCGTCGCGCAGGCGCCGGCGGACGTGACGTTCGCCAACAAGGTCAAGCTGGACAAGGCCAACAACTGGAGGGCCAGGGCGGTCCTCCTGAAGCTGGTGGACGACGCCTTGATGGAGGGCGACGAGGCGCTCACGGTCGAGGGCCACTGCAAGTCGAGCAACGCCGGGGCGAGCCCGCGGCACGCCGAGCTCGTGTCCCGGCCGCTCAAGCTGACCATCCGCGACGACGAGGCGCCTGCGCCGGTGACGCTCACGGTGAGCCCGAACCGGATCGGCGAGACGCTCGGGGCGCAGGCGGTGACCGTCACCGCAGCGCTGGCGGGCGCGGCGGCCGAGCCGGTGACGGTGGACCTGAGCCTGGGCGCGGGCTCCTACTCGGTGACCGGGACGCAGCGCATCGAGATCGCCCAAGGGACGCAGAGCGGATCCACCGATTTGACCATTGCGCCCACCGACGACGGCAATGCCTCGGACGATACGGTGACGGTCACCGGCACGGCGGCGGGGCGCACGGTCACGGGCACCAGCTTGACCATCCGCGAGCCGACCATCGTGGGCGGGGTGGACCTGAGCGGCTTGGGGGTGGACGTGTCGGTGAGCCCGGCGGCGATCGCCGAGGGTTCGAGCGGCACGCACACCGTCAGCGCCACGCTGACCGGGGTGTCCGTGCCGAAGGTGGACGTGGCGCTGGTGCTGAGCGTGCGCGGCACGGCGACCCAGGGCTCGGCCCACGACTACACGCTCACCGGCCCGGCGGGCTGGCAGGACCTGACGGTGCGGGCGGACGACCCGCACCTGACGGCGCGCGCCGCGGTGACGGTCGCGGCCCTCGCCGACACGGTCGAGGACGACGGCGAGACGGTCGCCTTCTCGGTCTCCCGAGTGACCTGGGGCGGCACGGTGGTGTCCCTGAACGCGCCCGCTTCGGCCACGCTCACCATTACCGAACCGTCCGACGCGCCCCCGGCGCCGACCGGGCTGACGGTGGCGCCGGCGTCCGGCGACGAGCGCCACGGGTTCGACGTGAGCTGGCAGGCGGTCACCGCGACGCCGCCGGTGACCGGCTACGTGGTGCGTCACCGCAAGGTCGCTGAGCCGCTGCCGGACTGGACCGACTCGGCGCTGCACACCGGGCCGTCGGCCACCATCACGGGGCTCAACGCCGGGACACGCTACGAGGTGCGGGTGCGAGCGCGCAGCAGCGCCGGCGACGGCGCGGAGTCCGGCAGCGTTTACGCCTACGCGGCGGACGGCGACTGCACGGTCGGCGCGCCAAGGGTGGAGGCGCCCTCCGGGGTGCGCTCTTCCACGGAACTGGAGGCGACTTGGGAGGCGGCTGCCTGCGCGCCGGCCACCTCCATCGCCCATTACCGGGTGCGCTACCGGGAGGATCCGGACCTGGAGGGCGTGACCAACGCCTGGCTGGAGGAGGCCTCGAGCACGCTGGCCGCCACCTTGGCCGGTCTGACCGCGGACACCGCCTACGTGGTGGAGGTGCGGGCCGTGGCCACCGGCGGCGACAACGGGCCCTGGTCGCCGCCGGGCAGGGGGCGCACCGCGCTCGACTCCCGGCTGCCGCCGCGGGTGGGCGCGCCGGCCGTGGCCGCGCACGCAACCCACGGGGACGAGCGCCTCGATGCCACCTGGACGCGGGTGGCCTGGGTGGACGGCAACGACGACGTTCAGCCGATCACCCGCTACCAGTACCGCATCCGCCCGGACGGCGGATCCTGGACGGAGCCGACGGATGCCACCGCCGGGCCGTCGGAGACGGCGGCGCTGACCCGCACGATCGCCGGGCTGGGCGCGGGCACTTGGCACTCCGTGCAGGTGCGGGCGGTCAACCGCATGATGGGCAAGGACTATCCGGGCAAGTGGTCGGAGCCGGGCCGGGGCCGCACCTGGGGCGTGCCGGACCGGGTGGAGCGGCCGGCGGCGTACCAAACGGGCGCGACGGTGGAGGCGGTCTGGGACGCGCCGGACGACGGCGGCTCGGCGATCACCGACTACGACGTGGCCTACAGGACGCAAGGCTCGGACTGGACGACGCACCCGTACTCTGGCTGCGGCATGGGCGCCTGCGCCACCGAGGCCTCGATAGCGGCGGCGGCCACGCAGGTGCGGGTGCGGGCCGAGAACTCGGTGGGCATGGGCCGTTGGTCGAAGCCGGCGGACGTGCAGGCGATCAAGCTCCTGCGCGTGTCGTTCGGGCAGGCGAGCGCCAAGGTGACGGAAGGCGCGTCGCTGCAGGTGACGCTCAGCCTGGACAGCGCGGCGGATCGGGAGGTGACGGTGCCGCTGACCACCAACGGCGGCGCCGGGTCGTTCCGGCTGGACGGCGCCGCCAACAACCGCGTGACCTTTGCGCTCGGCGAGAGCCTGCAGCGGTTCGACCTCGCCGCGCTGCAGGATGCGGACAACGACGACGCCACCGTCACCCTGGGGCTCGGGCAGCTGCCCAACGGCGTGCTGCGGGTCGCCCCCTCCTCCCTGGCGGTGGCCATTGAGGACGACGAGGCCGCCAACGGCGCGCCCGCGTTCGCCTCGGCGACGGCGACGCGCACGGTGGCTGAGGACGCGCCGGCGGGCGGCGCGGTCGGGCTGCCGGTGGCCGCCAAGGACCCGGAAGGCGATGCGCTCACCTACTCCCTCACGGGATCGGACGCGGCCCTGTTCGCGATCGACTCGACAGGGCAGATCAGCCTCGCATCCGGCGCGGAGCTGAACTTCGAGGCCGCCTCGAGCCACGCGCTCACCGTGCAGGCGGCCGACGGCAAGGACGGGGCCGGCGATCCCGACCCGGCGGTGGACGCCACCATCACGGTGACGGTCAACGTCACCGACGTTGCGGAGCCGCCGTCGGCGCCGGATGCGCCGACGCTGACGGCGGAGGCCAACTCGCTGGCAGTGTCCTGGGCGGCACCGGACAATGCCGGGCCGGCCGTCACCGGCTACGACGTCCGCTACCGGAGCGTGGGTGCGGCAGCGGTGAAGTGGACCGACGCGTCGTTCACCGGCACGGCCACGACGGCCACCCTCCCCGGCCTGGCGGCGGGCACCGCCTACGAAGTGCGCGTGCGGGCCGCCAACGACGAGGGCGCGGGCGGCTGGTCGGAAGTGTCCGAGGCCAACACGCTGGCGCAGGTGACCCTGACGGCAAGCGACGCCCTCCCGTCGATCGGCACGGACAACGCCGCCGTGGCGGTAAGGCTGACCGGCAAGGCGCAGGCCGATGGCGGCGGCACGCTATCGGGCGAATGGCTCGAGCGCGCCAAGGACGGCACTGTCACCGTGCTCGTAAAGGGGGTTGCGCTGACCAGCGGCACGGCGGTCACCCGCAGCGTCTCCTCCGATGCGCCAGTGGCCCGAACCTACGGCTTCCGGGCCAGCCACACGCTCGACGGGCGCACCGGCACGGCTGTCGAATGGATCGACGTCGAGTGGCGGCCGTCGGTGGCGCTCTCCGCCTCGCCCGCCACGGTGCGGGAGGCGAAGGGCGCCAAGGCCGTCACGGTCACCGCCACGCTGACCGGCACGTCGCTGACCGCCGCCGCCAAGACGGTGGCCGTCTCGGTGGGGTCCGGCACCGCAACGGCGGTGGACGACTTCGCGGCGGTGGCCGGCTTCGACATTTCCATCCCGGGCGGCACGCGCAGCGCCGCCGGGACCTTCACCCTGGCGCCGGTCAAGGACTCGACGGCGGAGGGCGCGGAGACCGTGGCGGTGACCGGCACCGCCACGGACGGTGCGCCTCTCGCCGTGACGGGCACTGTGGTGACGATCGACGACGGGTCGCCGGAGCTGACGGTGACCGCGCCCGTCAACGGCTACGTGACAGGCACCACAGGCTCAGGCACCTCGCTGGCGACGGTGATCGACTGCGGCTCGGGAGGGCGGACGGACTGCGCGGAGGAGATCGCCGACGGCTCGGCGGTAACGCTTACCGCCACCGCCGACGATGGTTACGGCCTCTCCGGCTGGACCGGCGACTGCTCCGGCACGGGGGCCTGCACGGTGACCGTGGACGCGAACAGGTCGGTCGGCGCGGCGTTCGTCGCACTGCCCGGCAAGCCCGCCGCGCCGACCGCTGCGCCAGCGGACCATGAGTCGCTCACCGTGAGCTGGAGCGCACCGTCGGCGGCTGGCAGCGGGATCACGGGCTACGCGCTGCGTCACAGCCTCGCCGACGCCGATAGCTGGACGGAGTTCGACACGGGCGGTACGGCCACCTCGGCCACGGTGATGGGCCTGACGGCGGGCACGGAGTACGACGTGCAGGTCCGGGCCATTGCTGCGGAGGGCGGCGGCACGTGGTCGGATTCGGGCCAGGCGGTGACGCTGCCCGAGGTCACGGTGACGGTGGACGACGCGCTCCCTGCGATCCCGGACGGCAACACGGCGGCAGCGGTGACGCTGACCGCTAGGGCGACCGCCGCGGAGGGGACGCTCACGGGCCGCTGGGTCCAGAAGGACGGCGAGGTCCTGACCACAGTCACCGGCAGCCCATTCGACGACGCCAACGGCACGATGACCAGCGGCACCGACTACATGGCCCCGTTCTCGTTCGACTCGCCGGGCGTGCGCACCTACGGGCTGATGGTGGCGCACGGCCCGAACGCGGACCACGGCGAAGTGGGCGGGACGCTCGACGCGGAGTGGGTGCCCAGCGTCGTGCTGAGCGTGGACAAGGCGAGCGTCGCCGAGGACGGCGGCGCGGAGACGCTGCAGGTGACCGCGACGCTGACGGGCACGTCCGTCGCCGCCGTCGCCAAGACGGTGACGGTCAAGGTGGCGGGCGGCACCGCGACCGTCACCGACGACTTCGCGCCGGTCTCGGACTTCCCGATCGCGATCCCGTCCGGCTCCCGCAGCGCCACGGGCACGTTCGTGCTGACTCCGGTGGAAGACACCGTTGAGGAAAGCAGCGAGACGGTCGCCGTCGGCGGCACAGCAGCCCAAGGCCAAACGGCCTTGCCGGTGGTCGGGACCAACGTGACCATCGCCAACGTGACGCGGCACCGGCTGATGGCGACCAAGCCGTCCAATGGTCGCATCGCCGGGAGCGGCATCAACTGCGGCGGACCGCACAACGACTGCGCGGCGGACTTCGCCGACGACGCCAGCGTGACGCTCACGGCGACGCCGGACGCGGGCAACGCACTGGGAGCATGGACGGGCGACTGCTCTGGCCGGGGGCGCTGCGATCTGACGATGGACGCAGACAAGACGGTCGGCGCGGCGTTCGGCACGGCGCGGACCCTCACTGTGGCGGCGCCGGCGAACGGCAAGGTGACCGGCACGGTCGGTACGGAGTCGGTCATCGACTGCGGCACGGACTGCGCGGAGACGGTAGCCGACGGGACGGCGGTGGCGCTCAAGGCGGCACCCGCCAGCGACTACGAGCTCTCAGCCTGGGGAGGTGACTGCGCGACGGAGACCTCGGCGGACTGCTCGGTCAGCATGGATGCGGACAGGGCGGTGAGCGTGACCTTCGCGGCGTCCGCGGTTGACGGGAGGTGCGACGAGACGGTGGTTGACGGGTGCGCCGACGGGACGACGCTCAACACCACCGCTCACGCGGACAGCGACAACCACCACCACTGGCGCTGCGACGGGCTGAACGGGGGCGCCAACTCCGCTAAGTGCTCGAAGGCCAAGGCGGACTGCACGGGCGGGAGCCAGGACTGGACGGTGGGCGCCAACAGCTGCTCCGCGTCGGTGGGCACCGTCACCAGCGGGCAGACGGCGACGGCCACCGACGGCAGCGGCACCGTCACCGGCACAGCCGACTACAAGTGCGACGACGGCGCCTGGGTTGAGCAGTCCGGCAGCACCTGCGTTAGCTGCACCCCCGTCCATGGCGGCTGGTCGGGCTTCAGCTACGGCACCCCAGGCGCATGCTCTGCGAGCGCCTGCGGCCAAAGCGGGACATACACGCAGAATTGGTCCCGAACTTGCACCAATCCGCCCCCTTCCTGCGGCGGCGCATCCTGCGTCGGGGCGGCCATCGGTACGCAGACGCTGTCCTGCACTGGCTCCGATCCGCGCGACGGCGGCTGGAGCGTCGACTACGGGCCCTGCTCGGCCACGGCGTGCGGCCAGGCGGGAACCCAAAGCAAAACCTGCACGAACCCAGCCCCGGGCTGCAGCGGCGCGAACTGCACCGGCGATGCTCCCACGCAGTCATGCATCGGGTCGAACCCGCGCGACGGCGGCTGGAGCGTCGACTACGGGCCCTGCTCGGCCACGGCGTGCGGCCAGGCGGGAACCCAGAGCAAAACCTGCACGAACCCAGCCCCGGGCTGCGGCGGCGCGAACTGCACCGGCGATGCTCCCACGCAGTCATGCACCGGGTCGAACCCGCGCGACGGCGGCTGGAGCGTCGGCTACGGGCCCTGCTCGGCCACGGCGTGCGGCCAGGCGGGAACCCAGAGCAAAACCTGCACGAACCCAGCCCCGGGCTGCGGCGGCGCGAACTGCACCGGCG
>JAPPIX010000077.1:0-5217 GCA_028820495.1 Gammaproteobacteria bacterium | reverse complement strand
GGAGCGTCGGCTACGGGCCCTGCTCGGCCACGGCGTGCGGCCAGGCGGGAACCCAAAGCAAAACCTGCACGAACCCAGCCCCGGGCTGCGGCGGCGCGAACTGCACCGGCGATGCTCCCACGCAGTCATGCACCGGGTCGAACCCGCGCGACGGCGGCTGGAGCGTCGGCTACGGGCCCTGCTCGGCCACGGCGTGCGGCCAGGCGGGAACCCAAAGCAAAACCTGCACGAACCCAGCCCCGGGCTGCGGCGGCGCGAACTGCACCGGCAATGCTCCCACGCGGTCATGCACCAAGTCGGGCTGTCCCGTCTGGAAGTATTGCGCAGGACTTTTCGGACAGCCAAACACTGGTTACTGTGCCCAAATTCAACCCGGCGCACCTAGTTTATGCTCAGGCTCCTACAGTACGCAATTGGCCTGCCTCGAAGCCAATTGCACACGTACAGGACGCCCTGCCCCACAGCCAGAGTGGAGTTGCTCATAGTCGCAAGGAAATCTGTTACGGGCTGTAGCTGCCAAGAAATCATCATTGCTCATGACACTGAAATTGAAATCATAAATCCATGCTTGCCCTATGGAGACCCAAACTGTTCATGTGGTCTAAATGCTCGGAAACTCTGTCAAAGACAGGCTGAGCTGATTGCGGGACGGCTTGTGCACTCACCCCATGCGGGCACAATTGTTCCCTGCTGGGGAGCGGTCATTTCAGGGGCGATCTTTGCCCTTTGGCCTTACGTGCGGGAGGGGATACGGCATAGTAGGCCCCAAATGGGGGTGGAAGCGCGTAACCACGCTGGCGCCGACGGTCGGCCATTCGCCAGCTCCACGAACTGCGCCGAGTCATCTGGCCCCGACCGACCCAGCTCCCGGCGCCACCACGAGAACGTGCACAGCACCAAACCCTCGGCCTCGCAACACTCCCGGCGGCTTTGGCCGTTGCGCTCAATGCGCAACATGATCGCCCGCCACCTCCCACGAGTGCAGCGAACCACCGAACGTCCTTTGTCGCCCATCGAATAGTTGCTCCTTCGCAATGGAACAACGAAGGAAACCGGAAGTTCAGGCGGCCAACAACGACGCCTCAGATTGACCGCCTACATTTGGCGTAAGCACCCCATTTCCTGTGTATCTACGGACCCTTTTAGCGAAACTGAGACGGGTTGGGATAGTGTGACGAGACCGGAATCGAATGCGGCTGCGAGCACGGCGTGTACCCCGAAGGCGGGCGATGGAAGAAATGGTGGTTAGGACAATCCCCATCGAACAGACGATGCTTGCCCCCTTTGTTCGACAGGATATGATTGCGTTTCTGGAAGTAGTCCCATTCACTGAGTTGCCCCCGATTTCCCGCATTTTGCAGTATAGAAGCCACGCCCGCGGTAACTTCAATGCCGTGAACTTCAATGCCGTGAAGGCTGCGCTTGCGTCCCTTGTTTGCTAGGCTGTCCACACCACGCCACCCACGCCGCAAGCGATGACGTTCAACGCAGAACTTGCCCAACAGATCGCCTTCGAGGACATCCCCCGTGACGACGCACGGTACTTTGAGGGCCGAGCCAAGGAAATTGAAGAGTTCAAGTTTTCCCTGAACGCATCCACAAGACGCGCCCAAGCCGTTTTTCGCATCTACCAAGGCGCACCCGGCTGCGGCAAAACCTCGCTCGCCGCCTATTTAGCCAAAATCAACCCAGATACCGTGTTCATCAAGCTGTCGGATCGACATTTGACTGACTTCGCCTCCATGATGGAACGCATCAAAAGCGCCGCATCCAGGCAGGAAGGGCGGTATGCCGTCACAGCCACGCATTGGACCGCAGTGGCCATCGAACGGCTGGCAGGTCGGGCCTTGACTGAGGAACTCCAAAAGGCGGCCCAGGAACACTCCACCGACGGACTGCGCTTCGCGCTGCACGTTGACGAGGCCCACAGCCTGAAAAACAACGCCCTTGACGTACTCAAGGAACTGCATGTGGGCGGATTGGGCGAAGCCGACCAAATTCCTTGCGTCGTGGTGCTCACCGGATTGGGTCACGCCAAAGAGCACATCAATCGCCACCCCGGCTTAACAAGGTCCGGGGACTCGACAACCATCAACATGACGGCGATGACCAGCCAGGAATGCGCCGATTCCACCATGCGAATGCTTACCGAATTGGAACCCGATGAGGGCTCTGTGGCCGTCAGGCAATCGCTGTCCGACCTAGCAGCGGAAGCCGCATTCGGCTGGCCGAGACACCTGCAAAGCGCCCAAAAGAGTATCTGCGAAGCCTTGATTGAAGCCAACGGCAGCGCCTTGGCGTTGGATCACAACCAAATCAAAGCCCGCTGTGCCGAGCTTAGAGCCGAATATTACGAAGAACGGATGAAAGACATCATTGCACCTGGCGGTGACGACGAGTTGGCCCAACAGATCATCGCCCAACTTCCCAAACAAGCGGTCCGAGCCTCCGATTGGCAGTTGGATGAGTTTTGCGAACAGGTAGTGCGAAAGTTATGGCTGTCCGACAAGCCCATTCCCGACATTGAAAAAACACGAGAGTCGTTTAAAGAGAATGGCATCGTTGAGCGAAAGGACGGCGTTTGGGCACTGTCGATTCCGTCGATGGCCGCTTGGGCTGCCCAACAACTGACAGGAATTCGCTGACACGCGGGTTTGACGCGGACGGTCTTGCTCAGGCATCGCGTCGAAGCACTCCCCGGCCTGCGCGTAGGCCTCCTTCAGGTCGCACCCGGCGCTGTTCTGCTCGACAGAGAGCAGAGCTTCCTCCAACAACATACTGGAGTTCGACGGGACGGGTGCAAACGCTACCCGGCTTCGAGCGCTGTGCCTGAAATCTGCTGCTGCCAAGGTATCTGTGCACTATTGATGAACTGCCAGAGATTCCCCGGAAGATAGCCGTCCACACTCCCACCGTTCAGTTCCGTAATGAGAAACCATGTCTCTCCAAGCCGCCCCCGAAGCACGGCAGCGAGATCCCTTGCACTAAGGCTGGAAACCACCACGGCCGCATTCGGAAACGGCTGCACCCACGTGGATACCGCTGCTGTGTTGTTGAGGATTGCCTGAGCCTGCAATGGAGGACACAGGTTGCTGTAAGTGAACAAGTAAGCCTTCATGCTCGCGGTTCCTCCTGTTGCTCGTTTCGACCGTCGGCATCGTCTTCGCCGTTTTCCGTGACTGGATTGCCAATCGCGGGGTCCAGTACCTCCGCGGGCAAAAGCCCATCTTTAGCAACCACTCGCTGTAGCTCTAACTGTTCCATGCGCACCCGAAACTCCTCGGATTGCAGCCGATCCGGGTCCTCCTTGGCGAACCTGCCGTAGTGTCGGAGGTACATGGCAACAATAACGAGGATTCCGAGCATGCAAAGAGCGCTGAAGCTTGGCACGCTTTTAATCACGGCCACCTCCAGGAACAGCCAGGCCGCAAATATCAGAATCGGAACTAGGAGCAGCAACGGGATTAGCGGACCCATCGCCGTTCCCCTCTTGATCAGCGCAGTTCCGCTCTGATGTAGCCCACCGAGGTATTCTCTTGCCGACTCCAAGGAGTCTTCAAGTTTCATGTTCCGTATTCCTCGATCTTTTCGAAGGGAATCGGCACCAGGACAAACACCTCGCTAAGACAGCCACGGGACTTGCGCCCGCGCAACCTCGCAGGGTCTCAGCCTTGATCAGAATCACCACGTTCACCCAACACTGCATTGAACTGTGAGGTTCGGATGATACAACAGTACAAGGTCGAATCCGGCGACTCCCCTGCAGAACAGCTATCAGAGAACCACTGATCTGCTCGGCGGAATATACCCGATCGGGAAATTTTTGCTTGAAAGCCTCCCGACGCTCGGCTATTGTCCCGATCGGGAAATAATCATGACGCCAAAAGACATCGGCGAGGTCATTCGCCAAACCCGCAAGGCGCAGGGATTGCGTCAAGATCAACTAGCGGCCGCGGCCGGGGTCGGGCAGCGCTTTCTGGTCGAACTAGAGGCCGGCAAATCGACCGCACAGATCGGCAAGGCCCTCAACGTTCTTGCAGCCCTTGGCTGCAGCCTCAACATCAAAGCCCCGAATGACGACACGCCATGACAAGGGCGTTGAGCGTCTGGTGGGAGGGAGCCATCGTCGGGTCGTTCGAACTCAACCGACACGGCGAAGCCGTGTTCGCCGACGCATCAGGCAACTCGCCGATGCCGTGGGCGATCATATCGAAGGCGCGGCAGCGCCCTTCAAGTCCACGGAAGCTGGTGCGGCGACACTAAGCCGGATTAGCGATCAAATCAGGGGACGCATCGCCGAACTGCGGCGAGTTCGCTGATTCAAGACGAGGGCGGGACGCCCTCGAGCCGAGCTCCGTTCGAGGCTATTCCTCGTCAGGGCGTTCGCCTTAAGGCACCCTTCACAGTCTCATCAGCCGTTCCGCATTCGGCGTCAACGAGGCATCGAAGGCCGTCGCCGGGCTGCTGGGCGTATCCCAGCCGCCGAAGTTGGTGCCGAACACCAGCCGTTCCTGGCCGACTGCTTCAACCAGCAGTTGGCGCGCTGCTTCACCCTCCACATGGGCGTCATACCAGAGCTTGCGCGCCTCAAAGCGAAAGCCGCGCTCACGCACCGATTCCGGCGCCCAGGACCGGAGCCGCGCCATGCCTTCGTAACGCCCCATGAGGAAGGGCAGCGCACCGCCGCCGTGGGAGATGCAGATGTCCACCTCGGGATGCCGTTCCAGCACGCCGCCGAAAACCAGGTTCGCCACCGCCAGGGACTCGTCATAGGCGTAGCCGACGATCAGGCCCAAGTCGAATTGGTTCAACCGCTCGTCCGCCGGCGGGTTGGCGCCGTCGGTGGAGGCGGGGTGCAGGAACAAGGGCACGTTCAAGGCGACTAGGGTCCGGTAGAAGTCGTCCAAGCGAGGGTCGTAAAGCGGAAAGGGGTAGTCGGTACCGGTGTGGGCGGCGGTCAATCCCAATTCCTTCACGGCCCGCTCCAACTCCCGGCAAGCCGCCTCCGGATTCTGCATGGGCAAGGCCGCTGCACCGAGCAATCGGTCCGGATGCTTCGCCACCACTTCGGCCATGGCATCGTTGTGGACGCAGCAGAAGCGCTCAGCAACATGCGCCTCGATGCCGTGGAACATGGTCAGCGGGTTGGGCGAAAGCAGTTGCAGGTCGATGCCGAGCTGGTCCATCAGCGCCAAGCGCTTGTCCACATCCATGAAC
>JAPPIX010000215.1 GCA_028820495.1 Gammaproteobacteria bacterium | reverse complement strand
GCCACCTCCGGCAGCACTTGCTCAATCAGCAAGCGGGTTTGGTCGATGAAGTCCTCTGTGCCGTGGGCGATGGGTCGCAGGATGAACTTGTGGACGCCGGCGTCGCGGAAGCGCTGCAGCAGCGCCATGATGTCCTCAACGTCGCCGACAGCCAGGAAGCCGTCGGCGGGCTTGCCAAGTCTTTGCGTCAGGAATTCCGCATAGCGGACGACGATGGGCTCCTCCGCGCGGCCGAAGCGGAAGGCAAAGCCGGCGCCGTAGTGGTCCTCATCGATTGGGCGACCAAGTTCGGCGGCGCGCGCCTTGATGGTCTTGATCACCGGCTGGACTTCCCCTGGCGACTCGATGCCCGCCTGCCAGCCGGTGCCCCATTGGGCGGTGCGTTCGATGGCTTGGAGTGCTGAGCCGCCGACCCAGAGCGGCAGCGGCTGCTGCACGGGCTTGGGTGCGATGCTCGCTTCCGAGAGCTGGAAGTGTTTGCCCTCGAAAGTGACCGAATCCTCCCGCCAAAGGCGCGAGAGAATTTCCAAGCCTTCGGCGCTGCGCTGACCCCGGCCCCGGGTCGGGGTGCCGGTAGCGGCGTAGTCCCGGGAGCGGCTGCTGCCGACGCCGAAGGCGGGCAACAGCCGTCCTTCGCTTAACACGTCGATGGTGGCGCAGGCCTTGGCGGTCAGCACCGGGTCGCGCAACCCCAAGCTCGCCACGTTCATCCCGAACTTGAGGTGGCGGGTCGCGCCGGCCAGCGCCGCCATGACGCTCATGCACTCCAAGTTCGGGTCCGGCCCGATCAGGCGGTCGCTCTGCCAAATGGAGTCCACCCCGCCCTTGTCGCACAGGTCCACCCAGCGCCAGAAGCCCTTGGCGTCCTCGAATGGGAAGTTGGCGATGCCGAGGCCAGCGCTGATGGTCATTGACAGTTCCCTTGCGGTGGCTAATCCAGCGCCGCCATTAGCCCTAAGAGGTCGCAGACGCGGTTGGAATAGCCCCACTCGTTGTCGTACCAGCTTAGGGCCTTGAGGAAGCGGCCGGCGGTGATTTGGGTGAATGAGGCGTCGTAGATCGAGGAATGGGGATTGCCGATGATGTCAGACGAGACCACCGGTTCGGTGGTGAACTCCAGCACGTTGCTCATGCGCGGCGACTCGGCGGCGGCCCGCATGGCGTCATGTACCGCCTCCACGTCGGCGGATTGCTCCAGGGTCACGAACAGGTCCACCACCGAACCGTCCGGCACGGGCACCCGGGAGGCGATGCCGTCCAAGCGGCCCTTGAGCGCCGGCAGCACCTCCCCCACCGCCTTGGCGGCGCCGGTGGAGGTGGGGATGATGTTCTCCGCCGCGGCGCGGCTGCGGCGCCAGTCGGAATGGGGCACGTCGGCCAGGCTTTGGTCGTTGGTGTAGGCATGCACGGTGTTGATGACGCCTTCGCGGATGCCGAAGGCATCGTTGAGCACCTTGGCCACCGGCGCCAAGCAGTTGGTGGTGCAACTGGCGTTGGAGACGATGCGGTGCTCGGCAGCCAAGCCGTCGTCATTGACCCCCAACACCACCGTGTAGTCGATCTCGTCCTTGGCGGGCACGGTGAGCACGGCCCGCTTGGCGCCCGCCTCCAAGTGCATCGCCACCTGTTCGCGGGCGCGGAACACGCCGGTGCTCTCCACCACGGCGTCCACGCCGAGCGCCCGCCAAGGCAGCTTGCGTGGATCGCGCTCCTTCACCATGCGCGCCCGGCTTCGTGGGGTGACCATCTCGCCATCCTCGATGGACACCCCGCCCTGGAAGCGCCCCATGACGGTGTCGTAGGTCAGCAGGTAGGCCAGCGCGTCGTGGTCGAACAGGTCGTTGATGGCGACGATCTCGATGTCGTCGCGCCGTTCGGCAATGCGGAACACCGCCCGCCCGATGCGGCCGAAGCCGTTGATGGCCACGCGCATCAGGACCGCTCCCCCGCTTGGGCGGCGTCCAAGCCGCCGTACAGGGCAGCCAAGTCCAAAATGCGCCGGGCGTGGCCTAGCGATTCATGCCAGGCCAACACCTTGATGAGGTTGGCGCCCGCCTTCATGGTGCCTTGGAGATCGACCAGCAGGGATTCGGACCTTCCCTTGACGTCGGAGGACACAATGGGGTCGCGGGTGGCCGCTATCAATGCCGGATCGGCGTTGGCGGCGGCTTCGAAAAGCTCGTTGATCCCTTCCGCATCCACTGCAGGGCCAGCGAAGGCCACCGTCATGTCCAGCAGGGAGCCCGCCTGCACCGGAACGTTCAGCGCAAAACCGCTGAGCTTGCCCTTGACGGCAGGCAGCGCCCGCTCCACCCAACGCGGGGCGGGCGTGTCATTGGGAATGATGTTCTCGGCGCCGGAACGGCTGCGCCGATAGTCGGGCCCGGCATAGTCCTGCAGGCTTTGGTCGCTCGTGTAGGCGTGCACCGAAGTCATGGTGGCGTGCTCAATGGCATGGGTTGCCGTCAGGACCTTCAGCGCTAGGGCCATGGCCGTTGTGGATGCTGAGCCGGCGGATATGATCCGGTCGTCCGCCACCGCCTCCGCTTGATTGACTCCATACAGCACCACCCGATCAACATCCCCGTCCGGCAACGTGGACAGGACCACCCGCCGGGCGCCGTTTTCCAAGTGGGGCGCCAAGTCCGCAGCGGACCGGAAGCGGCCGGTGGCGTCGATGACGACATCCACGCCGAAGGCATCCCATGGCACCT
>JAPPIX010000330.1 GCA_028820495.1 Gammaproteobacteria bacterium | reverse complement strand
GAAGACCCGGCAATGTTGGGAAATCAGTTTCATGGCAGCGGCAATGTCCGTTGCTAGCGTCAAGGGCGGCGCACCATACGCAGGCGGTTGCCCTGTGTCAACAACTCAATCGATTAGAAAATCTGGGGCCGGATTCACGGCAGAGATAGCCCTAGCCTATGGGCATATCTCTGGAAGGAGCCACCGTACAGTCCGCAAAGATCATAGGCTTCCTTGAAGCCAATTCGTCCTTCCTTGGCCGCGTGAATCACGCGGGAGGCAAACAAGCGACCAACCCGCGTACTCTGATTGTTGTAGAAGTCTCCGCTACTCGACCTACTTTGCTGTCTGCGGTATTCGTTTCGGGTGTACTCGCGGTAGAAGTCGAAAAACACTTCAGGTTCAATCAGGCCGAGATCCATTGCGCGTCGCCCGATCACTATCGGGCTGACCTTGAAGTACTTAGCCTGTTCCTGAATCGATGCGGTGATTTCGACGTTCCGCCGCCAGACGGCGCGCATCTTTGCAGCGGGCACGAGAAACTCCGCAGCCGCCTGGTCGCAGAACCGCTCCACATCACCGTCACCGGGCAGCACTCCCTTGAATCCGGACAAGCCTTCGCCCACCTCACCTAACCACAGGTGCGCCAATTCATGCGCGAGGGTGAACATCTGGGCGGATTTCGCATCGGCCCCATTGACGAAAATCAGCGGGGCATAGGGGTCAATCAATGCAAAGCCACGAAACTCGTCTAAATCGAGCTTGCGGTGAGTATTGTTGCCGACTATGCCGTTGACCACTGCCATGACGCCGAGCTTCTCGATGCCTGTGCGAAGCTCGCCCACGGCTGCAGTCCAGTTCCGCACTTGCCGTGCCCGGCCTTCATCCAGCCCCAGTACTCGCCGCATTTCCCGGCCCAGGGCGACTGGATCATCCGATAGCTTGGCAGAACCAACAAACCCCAGTGGTTCCGCACCCACTTCGATCTGCTCTTCCCGCAACCAAGCCTGCCGTCGTTGCATGAGGTGTATGGTGTCCATTAGCTCCGGGCTGATGCTCTGGCGCCGGCTGTTCTCCAGCGTGCGGAAATCCGCGAACGGCAACGACATCTCCGGTGGTTCCGGCAGGAACAGGAATCCAAATGGGACCCGCGTTTGCTTGGCGAATTTCTCCAACTGCTTCATCGTGGGCTGGATTGTTTCGGCCTCCCAATCCGCCAACTTCGGAAACTTCTGTTGCAGGTTGGCCAAACCGAACCCGGCGCGCTCCCGCGCCCAGCGAAGAACCTCTGGACTGACGGATACTCGGTTCATGCAGGGGATGTTACCAACTGCGAGGGGCTTTGACCGAAGGAACGAATCGAGCGCATGGGCAATGGCCCTTAGACCAGTTCCCCGACTTGGCCAGTGCCGGCAGCGGTGATTAGCGCGGCGTGGTACTCCAGGAGGAGTTCAACGCTCCATTCGACTTTTTCGGCTGGTTCATTCTCGAATTTCAGGTGATGGTCGATGTAATCAGCGATTTGTATCTGCTCTTCGTATGGCGGAACAGAAACCGTCACTTCCTTTGATGTTTCCACGTTGAAATGAAGCTGCAACGCACCTTCTGAGCCGATCGCGTATTGGACTTTGACGGCATCACTATTGAGAAACCATCCGAGAAAGCGCGAAGACGCTTTCGGTGGTTGCCGAGCCTGATCATGTCCGCCTCCCTCCACCTTCGCCGTCGCTTCCAGTTTTCTTCCCCGCTTGCTTCCGAGACACGTCCAGCAGTTTTGCCGATGATCTCAAGTCGTCGACATACTGGGCTTCGGCCTCGGCTTCGACAGCGGTTCGACGGCGCTCGGCGAAGGCTGCATATTGCCGGTTGGCATGGTCAAGGGCGCTCTGGTGGCTGACGCCGCCTGCGCCTTCAAGGACGGGCAGTTCGGTGTCCATGAGGAACTTGTCAAGAAAGACCTCCCAATCGCCCATACGGATGTCCTGTCGCCTTAGGGCGCGAAATTCTGCCTGATCGAGGAACATGACGGTAATGCGGTTCAAGGTGTCGATCTCTTGGTGGTCGAGGTAGTTCTTGGCCGTGCCGATGTCGCGCTTGAGCAATTTGCCGCCTTTCCAGTTCGTCGCGCCCATGTTGGGTTTGCCGGCATCTGCCCGCTCGTGAATGATCTCGGCTGCTGTCAGACCGGTGGCGGCAAAGTGCATCTTGTTTTGCGCTGTGGCAAAGAACAGCTGGGTCTCTTGTTCGCCTTCGCGGTAGTCGCTTGCGAGGGAGAAAATGTCGCGAATGCGCTGATAAACGCGGGCCTCGCTAGCGCGGATGTCGCGGATGCGCGCCAGCAACTCATCGAAGTAATCGATCGCGCCGCTTTCCCCCTTGAGCCGCTCATCATCAAGCGTGAAGCCCTTGACCAAGTACTCGCTTAGTCGTCCCGTGGCCCACTGTCGGAACTGGGTGCCGCGGTTTGAGCGCACACGGTAGCCAATGGCGATGATCATCTCCAGGTTGTAGTGCTCAACGAGGCGCCTGACCTGCCGTTTGCCTTCCGATTGAACTCTTAAGTGTTTCTTAAGGGTTGCCTCCGGCTGTAGCTCTCCTTGCCCGTAAATGGCCGCAATGTGCTGGTTGATGTTGGGAATCGAGGTGCCGTAGAGATCAGCGATTAGGCGCTGCGTCAACCATGCGCTTTCGCCTTCGAGCAGCACGCGAATGGGCGTTGCCTCCTCGCTCGTCCGGTACATCAACAGCTC
>JAPPIX010000184.1 GCA_028820495.1 Gammaproteobacteria bacterium | reverse complement strand
GGCATCGGTTCATCTCACGGCCATCTTGCCCCATGGCGACCCCCTTTCCCAGGCTTCACAGGCCCCTCCAGCGGCCTTGGGGTGAAAATCCCCGAATCCGGCCCCGGCGGCGACCCGGAACCCCGTGAAACCAACGATCACGCGGGGTAAAGAAAAAATGGAGCGCCCGCAAACCCCCGCCCCTAAAGGCTCTCAGAACAGCGCAGGTGCCTCAACTTCTCCTTGGTTTCCGCTTTAGAATTCCGCGTCACAACGAGCACCTGCTTCCGCCGTCTGGCCGCTCCCTGAGCCCTCTCCAGTCGGGGCCGCATCGCAAGCGCACCCTAACTTGGTCCCAGCGTGGATGGATGTGGACCCCGAGCCCGACCGCGACGGCAACCCTTCAAGGCACGCAAACACATCGACGCCGCGGTCAAGGCTTCGTGCCTTGGCATCGCAGTTCTCATCTGAATGACAGGCGGGTACATGGAGCGGGCCAGCACTCAGCAGCATGGTTGGGTTGTCCAGCACATCAACGATGCGCCCAACGGTGGCGGTGTCGTTCGTCAGCTTGGGCAGTTCGCGCCGCAGGCATTGATGAACCCAGTTGGCGCGCGCCTGCGCCAAGCCCCGATTACCGCCGTAGCGAGCATTCTCAAAGGGCATCCGGTCAGCCCGGCCGATCAAGACGAGGTGGCTGAGAGGGTGTCCCTTCAACTGTTCCCAGAAGGTTGTTGCCACGTATTCACAAATGCGCTGCGAATCCTGGGCCTCAACGGCGGCGGGATGCTCCAGCCCAATACCTTCGTACCCCGGCGCCCTAGGCTCGTGCTCTTCGATAGGAAAGCCTCGGACAGGGGCAAGCTGCAGCAGGTGGCAGGCATTCGCGCCGGAGCCATCATCCTGCACATTGACGGTGACTGAGACGGAAGCCAGCGCCTCGCGGAGGCTCGCCACCACATCTTCGCTCAGCGACTCAAGGCGGTTCCGAACGAGCACACCGTCTAGGGTGACACCCTCTGTTTTGCCCAAGCCTCTCCCCTGGACTCTGATCGGGGGGCTTAGGCGTTCCGCAATCAAACCTAGTTCGTCCCGAATGCCAATCAGTGCACCGTCGGCGCCAGCGGAGCTTTGCAGCGATTCAATGAGCCGGGTCAGACGCTCCTTGATGCGCCGGGTCTCAGCGTCAATGCGCACGAGCTCCCGTCGTGCCGCCTTTGAATCGACCCCGTCCTTTCTCCGCCCGTCGATCACGATGTAAGTTGAGCCCGTCATCTTAGGACTCGGCGTTCCTTCGGAAGGGGGTTCCGGTCCACTGCCCGCAGGCTGCAGCGCCTGACAGACCGCCAACACCAGTCCAATGAGGCAGGCCACCACCACGGCAACAACCAGAGAAAGCGAGACCATGAGCATTCGGTGCGGCACGTCATTCCTCGCCCTAGCTCCCCGCACCCTGGCCCGCTTGCCGGGAACGGGCATCCAGAACGGGCTTTGCTTCGCACGGCACCGCTCTGCCCTTGGAGCCATCCCAACTTGACGGCAAGCCCCGTTCCGGACGGCGCTGTAGGTTTCGGCACGTCATCTTGGGTTCTGGCCACTGCCATTCCCAGGATCGTCCGTCGCGCTCCCCGACCGCAGCACTTGGACCGGGACTGGCGGCGCCAGCCGTTGCGCGACATCAGTCAGTCGGTCGCGGATGTCATCCAAGAGCTCGTCCCCCGGACGATCGCCAGCGCGAACATCGGCCTCGATCAGCCCATCGGCAACATCTCGTAGCTCATCCGCGATGCGCTGCAATGCATCAGCGTCAGCATCCGCACCTGCGGGCGTGTTGCCGCCCTTGGCGGTTGCGTCCGCGCCACCCAGCAGGAATATCCTGACCGGGGGCGTCTTTTCATCGCAGCGCTGATCTCCGATGGAATGAGTTGTGCCGCACCCCGTCGTCTCGGTGCGGCATGAACAATCGCCGGGCTGGACGTCAGGTTCCTTCGTGCCGCCATCAGCGTCACCCAGACCGTCGCGAATTGCGACGAGAAGGAGCGCGGCCAACAACACGAACAGCGAGCCGACCGCAGCCGCTAGGCCTCGGAGGGCCGGCCAGCCCAGTTCCGTGCGTTTCCGGTCATCCACGCCAGCGCGTCCCATCGCACATCAGGCCAAGCTCCTTACCTGCGGAACAACCAGCGCCACCGCAGTTTGGCCATGACCCGTTCAGCCAAGGGATCAACAAACCGCTCCGGCTGCTCTTCCATAAGCTTCTGCACGGCTGTGGCCACTTGGTCACCCAGAAACTCCTCCGTGAGGCGGTCCACCACCTGCGCCCGCATCGCGTCCATCTGTTCAGCCGTAAAACTCTCGCGCACCAGCTCGGGCCCGCGCTCATCAATGAACTCCCGCACCGCCCGGCCATCCGCCTGGATTCGTTCAATCGATCGAGCAAAATCACGCTGTGACTCCGCGAGGGCCGCCTCGGTGGCCTGCCTGAACCGGTTGCTCTCGGCATTGATGGCGTTGGTGGCTTGGATTCCAGCGTCGTTCACAACCGAGTTGATATCCGATCTTCCTTGCTCGACTGCCGCACCCACTTCCCGCCGCGCTTCATCTGCGACCGCCGTTGCGGAGCCGGAAAGGTGTTCTATGGTCGCAGTTCCAGAGGAAATGAGGTCATCCAACCGTTTCCGCTGTTCGCTCAGTTCGGTAGCGAATGCGGCCCTAGTCTCGGTGTACGCCGTGTGCTTCGCCGTGGCGTCCACCTTGAACGCGGTAATGATGAATACGCCCCCGATCAGCATCCCAACCGTGGTGATGAGTGCCGTGATCTGCCAACTCGCCAAGTCAGTGGACGTGAACTTGGCATCTTGAATCAAGTGCGCGTTGAAGTAGGGAATGCCGATCGTCAGTAAGGCCACAAGCAGAAAAACCAACAACGCCACCAAGGCAATGGCCCAGACGAGCCACCGCCGCTGTTCATCCTCCGATTTCACCTGCTCCGTCCTCTGTTGATCAAGGGCATCTTTCGTCGCCATTAGCCACTCCCGTTCAAATCAACACAGCCGCACCGACCTGCGGGCGCGCCCTGCGGCCCAAGCTTGAATTCGCGATAGCGCATCCATCCCATTCCCGGAGGTCCCATGCGTTTGGGGCTGGCGGCCTGCTGAAGGTCAATCGAAACATTCAACTTCATACACCTCCACATCATTCAGCCAACATGGCCGAACCTCATCGCAGAGCGGCGCGCGCACGGTTACCAAGCCTCCGCCCGAAATCGAGTGGTCGGTATTGACCCAGAGGTTGTCGAGGCTGCGCAAGGTGCCGGTCCAGCCATCGGAACGCTCATAGTGGAGCCGAGTGCGAACCCAAGCCTTCACCACCGCTTCTGGACGTGCATCGAGAACCGCGCCTTCCAGCCGGACCTTTTGCACGGCACCGTGCTTTTCCACCCACCAGTTGGCCACCCCAACATCGATCACGCAGGCGCCAGCCCCCGAGGCGAGCGCAAGCAGGCCAACCACGCCGCCCGCCCACAGGCAAACTCCGCGGCGAGCCGCCCCCCCTGCCGGGAGGCGATCAGTGGCTAACGAAAGGTAGGTAGGTAGGTGGGTGCAAGAATCGTGCCGATTTCAGCATTCTCAGCCCCAAACGACCCGCTAGGTTTCGGCAAAAGTCAGAGGCGGACCTTCCCCGCCTCATAACACCGCTTGGCATCCGTGTCCCCGCCTTCAACATTGAGTTTCAACCCTAAACACCAGCGATGGGCAAGTCAACATGCGCTAACCGCCTGTCGCCGCCCACCCACCGCGACCGACAATCCTCGCTTGACGAACGCCCCCAAAATCATGCCGTCCTCGAATTATTCTGCCTATGATGGGCGCAGGAGTATGGATCCCTTACCTGAACGAGCGCTGAACCAACCAAAGGTGCAGAGCGCAACATCCGCCATCGTTTGAGATTGGCCTATTGGCATTCAGCGGACGCTTCGCGCCGTCCGAGGGCGGGATGGCTGTTTTTGCGGCAATCTCGCACAAATCCTAGTGTCGATGCCTTACAGATTTTCCGGTTTCTTCGTGGCACGGTGGCCTCTTTTCAGCCATCCGAGAAGCCCGTGCCAACCAACGTCTGGCCAGCCGAAGGCCCCGTCCGGCCGCCACGCCGGGGATGGCGCTGTGCTATGGTGGGCGCGGCGAGGCAACATGCCGCCCAAGGAGCGCCACATGCCAACAACCCAACCCATCCCAGCCCGCCGACCTGCCCGGCGGGTGCCGCCCGCCAAGCCGCCAAGGCGGCAGGCCCCGGCGCCCGTCGAGTACCCTGAGTCGGACGGCAAGCCCATGGCCGAGACCCCCATCCACTGGCACGCCACGGTCGATTTCACGCACCCGCTCATGGACCGGTATGCCGCCCGCCGGGACGCCTACGTGGGCAGCGACATGCTGATGTACTGGGAGGAGGGCAACATCGACAAGCGGATTTCACCGGACGTGTTCGTGGCCTTCGGCCCGGCCAGGGAGCCGGAGCGGCGCGTCTGGAAGGTCTGGGAGGAGGGCTTGGCGGCGGATTTCGTGCTGGAGGTGACGTCGAGGAGCACGCGGCGCAGGGACGAGGGATTCAAGGCGCAACTGTACCAACGGCTGGGGGTCACGGAGTATTGGCAGTTCGACCCCACGGAGGACTACCTGCATCCCAACCTCAAGGGTCGGCGCCTAGGGCCGGAAGGCGCCTACGAGGCGATTCCGCTAGAGCGGCGGAGCGGCGTGCTGTCGGGCTGGTCGGAGGTGCTTGGCTTGGAACTTCGCCCCGAGGGCCATGCGCTGCGCCTGTTCGACCCGGCGCTTGGGGAGTTCCTGCCCACGTCCGGGGAGAAGAGCGGGATCATAGGGCTGCAGGCTCAAACCATCGGGGCTGTGGAAGCGGAGCGCGACGCCGTGAGGGCGAAGCTCGATGAAGCGGAAGCGGCCCGGCGCGCTGCTGAAGCCCGGATTGCGGAACTCGAGCGGCGGCTTGCCGAAGCCGATGAGTGACGCCGCTGGACGGCCAAACTGAGAATTGCTGAACCCAAAGACGCAAACTACTCCCCGCCCACCAACTCCGGCTTGTACAGCCACTGGATGCTGGAGAAATCCAGCCGCCCTGCGCTGTGGGTCTGCTCATGCACCCGGTAGAGGTTCTTTGCGAGGCCGCCCATCGGCACTGAGCTGCGGGATTGCTCGGCGGTGGTCATGGCCAGCGCCAGGTCCTTGGTCATCAGATCGACCAGGAAGCCGCCATGGTAGCCGCGGCTGGCGGGCGTGCCGTCCATGACGCCGGGGAAGGGGTTGTAGACGTTCAGCGCCCAGTTGCCGCCAGAGGACTGCTTCATGATTTCGGAAAGCACCTTCGGGTCCAAGCCGTTGTCCACGCCCAAGGAGAGGGCTTCGGCAGTGCCGGCCATCTGGACGGCCAGCAGCATGTTGTTGCAGATCTTGGCGATCTGGCCCGCACCGTTGGCGCCGGCGTGGAAGACGTTGGAGCCCATCACCTCGAACAGGGGCCTGCCCCGCTCCATGGCCTCCGCCTCGCCGCCGACGATGAAGGTGAGGGTGCCGTTTTGGGCCCCCGCCGTGCCGCCCGAGACCGGGGCGTCAAGCATGGCAATGCCCTTGTCAGCCGCAGCGGCCGCGACGCGCTGCGCCGTTTCGGGGTCGATGGTGCTGCAGTCGATGGCGAGCGCCCCCTTCGGCAAGCGGTCCAGAACGCCCTCCTCCAAGTAGAGCCCGGCCACGTGCTTGCCGGCGGGCAGCATACTGATGAAGACATCGACATCGGTTGCCGCATCTAGGGCCGACGCTTGGGCCGTGCCGCCTTCCACGCCGGCAATCAACGCCGGCACCAAGTCAAAGACCTTCACCTCGTGACCGGTGGCGGCCAAGTTGACGGCCATGGGACCGCCCATGTTGCCGAGGCCGACGAATCCTACTGTGCTCATGAGTCTAGCTTCTCCTGATCGCGGGTCATAGTTTTCCAGTGATGGTAGCGGCTCGCCTTACCCTCTGGCATCAATCGAGGGCGGGACGCCGCGCGAACCTTCGGTTCGCGTTGGAGTTTCGCTAGCGCGAAACTCTGCCCGCTCCGGGCGGATGCCGCGCCCTCCCCCGTCAATCCAAATCTCTGAGGGGGTTGCCGGGCCACGGCGGCTCGAAGTGCGTCAGCACGTGGTCCGGGTCGATCCCGTCCAAGCCGCCGAATTTCCATTTCGGGGCGTTGTCCTTGTCGATCAGCAGGGCCCGCACGCCCTCGGCAAAGTCCTCGTTCAAGGCGCAACGGGCACCGATAACCATCTCCATGCGGAAGCAGTCCGCCAAGCTCATGCCCGGGGCGCGGCGCAGTTGTTCGATGACCACGCCGACAGTGGTGGGACAGCCCCGCTCCATCGCGGCGACGCCCTTGCCGAGCCAGCCGTCGCCATCGAGCGCACGGATTTGCCCGATGACATCTTCAAAACCATCGCCCAAGCGCAGCGTCTCGGGAATGGCACCGACCTGCGCATCCGGCATCGGCGGAGCAGGCAGAGCCGCGAGAGCGCCTTCGATGCGCCCCCCGTCGCTGGCATCGCCCGCGTAGTCCAAGGCCAGCAGTGATTCGAGAACCGCGCCTCTTTCACTCGTTGCCACTTGATGGGTACCGACGCCTATGGCGCAGGCGTCCGCGCCGTTGAAATGGGCACCGGTGCAGCCGAGGAAGAGGGCGACGTGCGGTTCGATGCTGCGCAGCATCGCTGTGCCGCCGGCGTCCGGGAACAGGCCGATGGTCACTTCCGGGTAGGCGATGCGGGAGGTCTCGGTCACCACTCGGTATCTAGAGGCGGAGAAGATGCCTAGACCGCCACCCATCACCACGCCGTGGCCGACGCTCACCACTGGCTTCGGGCAGGTGTGGATCAGGTAGTCCATGCGGTATTCGTTTTCAAAGAAATCAAACGGATAACTGTCCACCGTGTGGCCCGCAGCATGGTTTCTCACCATGGCGTGATAGAGCGCCTGAATGTCGCCGCCAGCGCAAAAGGCCCGATCGCCCGCGCCGGTGAAAACGATCGCAGCGACCCGCTCATCCGCACCCCACGCTTTGAGTGCCGGGGTGATGATTTGAGTCATCTCGACACTGAGCGAGTTAAGGGTCTTCTGAACGTTCAGATGGGCTTCGGCGACGATCTGGCCGCCACCGGCTTCGTGTTCGCGCAGCACGACGCTGGCGCTTTCGTCATTGAGGGTGCGCATGGGTCAGCCGTTGATCCACTGGGGTTGGCGCTTCTCCAGGAAGGCGTTGACGCCTTCCTTCTGATCGACGGTGTCGAACAGGCCCACGAAGGCGTCCCGCTCCGTGGTGTAGGCGCCGGCGATGTGCCCCGAGCGGGCCTGCTGGATCAGTCCCTTGCAGGCGGTTACCGCTGGCGGGCTCTGCTTGCCGACGCGCTCGGCCAAGGCCAAGGCCCGGTCCAAGGCTGCGCCCTTCTCCACCACTTCCTCGATCAGGCCGATGTCGAGCGCCAAGTCCGCGCCGACCCGCTCGCCGCAGAGAATGATGCGTTTGGCCCAGCCCTCGCCCACGGTCCAAGCCAGGTTCTGGGTGCCGCCGCCGCAGGGCAGCAGGCCGACGCTGGCCTCCGGCAGAGCCATTTGCGCGTGGACCTCGCCGATGCGGATGTCGCAGGCCAGGGCGAACTCCAGCCCGCCGCCCATGGCGTAGCCGTTGATGGCGGCAACGCTGACGCCCCGGAACTCAGCCAAGGTCTCGAAGGCGCCGCCGAAGTTCTCCGCCATGCCCCGGGCCACCCCCTTGTCGCCGTCAGCGAACAGGTTGAGGTCCGCTCCGGCGGAGAAGAACTTCTCCCCCGCGCCGGTGACCACGATGGCGTAAACGGCTGCGTCGTCGTTGGCCTGCTCGACCACCGACTTCAGGGCGCTCAAGTTGTCGGCATCCCAGGTGTTGGCCGGCGGGTTGTTGACGGTGATGAGCAGCGTGTGGCCGCGCTGTTCCACGAGCAGCTTTTCGGAAGGGGATTGAATCACGTCAATGACTCCTTGGTTTCATTTCGATTTCGTTGAAGAGGCAAATGGAATGGCAACAAGCGACCCGATCAAGGCTACAGCACGGCATTGGCGCCCTCGATCAACAGGCGACGGCCGATGATCATGCGCATGATCTCGTTGGTGCCTTCCAGAATCTGGTGCACCCGCGTGTCGCGCACATGGCGCTCCAAGGGAAATTCCTTGATGTAGCCGTAGCCACCATGCAGCTGCAGGGCGTCGTTGCAGATGTCGAAGCAAAGGTCCGTGGCAAGCCGCTTGGCCATGGCGCAGTAGGTGGTGGCGTCCGCATGGCCACGATCGAGCTTGAAGGCGGCCAAACGCACCATCTGCCGGGAGGCCACCAAATGGGTGGCCATGTCGGCAAGCTTGAATTGCAGCGCCTGGAAGCTGCCGATGGTCTGGCCAAACGCCTTGCGCTCGCCAAGATAGGCGCAGGTCTGGTCAATTGCGGCTTGCGCCGTGCCCACGGAGCAGGTGGCGATGTTGATGCGGCCGCCGTCCAGGCCCTTCATGGCGATCTTGAAGCCTTCGCCCTCGGCGCCCAAGCGGTGGTCCTGCGGCACAAAGACATCCTCGAAGTTGATCTGCCGAGTGGGTTGGCTGTTCCAGCCCATCTTGGCCTCCTTGCGCCCAAAGCCAACGCCTTCGGAACTGGCGTCCACGGCAAAGGCGCAGATGCCCTTGGCGCCCGGCTGCACGCCCTGGTCATTGACCAAGCGGGCCATGACCACCAGCGCCTCGGTGTCGCCCGCGCCCGAGATGAACGCCTTGGTGCCGTTGAGCTGATAGCCGCCGTCCACTTGGCGGGCCGTGCTCTTGAGGGCCGCCGCATCGCTGCCAGCGCCAGGCTCAGTCAGGCAGTAGGAGACCAGCCCCTCGCCCGTGGCAAGCTTCGGGCAGAACGTTTCACGGGCACTCTCCGTGCCGAACGTGGCAATCATCCACAACGCCATGTTGTGGATGGTCAAGAACGCGGTGGTGGAGGTGCAGCCCCGAGCCAACTCCTCGAACACGATGCTGGCATCAAGCCGGGACAGACCCAGCCCTCCCGCCGATTCGGGTGTGTAAAGGCTGCAAAAACCCAACTCCCCCGCCTTGGCAAGTACCGCCTTGGGAAACTCCTCGTGCTCGTCCCACTGCGCCGCCAAAGGGGCGAATTCCCCCTCGGCAAACTGCCGCGCCGCATCCTGATAGGCGAGCTGCTCGTCGCTCAGTTCAAACTCCATCTGCAAATTCTATCCGCATCAGGCCACGTCGAACCAGTCGATGGGCGTCTGGCCCTGGGCTTCGAGATAAGCGTTGGCTCCCGAAAAGTGCCGGCAGCCGAAGAAGCCCCGGTGCGCCGACAGGGGCGAAGGGTGCGGCGCGGCCAGAACGCAATGCCGGGCGGCATCGACGATGGCTCCCTTCTTCTGCGCGTACCCGCCCCACAACAGAAACACCAGCCCCTCCCGCTCGCTGTTGAGCACCTCGACAATGCGATCGGTAAAGGTCTCCCAGCCCTGTCCTTGATGGGAACCGGCCCGCCCCTGCTCCACGGTCAGCACCGAGTTCAACAGCAGCACCCCCTGCTTCGCCCAAGGCATGAGGCAGCCCTTGTCGTCGTACAACTGCCTGTCTGAGGTGCCGAGATCTTCATTGATTTCACGAAAGATGTTGATTAGCGAGGGAGGCAACGCAACGCCGGACCGCACGGAAAAGCAAAGGCCATGGGCTTGACCCGCGCCGTGGTAGGGATCTTGGCCGATGATCACCACCTTGACCGCAGGCAGCGGCGTCAGGTCCAAGGCGTGAAAGATGTTGCTGCCGCGCGGATAGATGATCTTGCGCGCCTCCCGCTCAGCCTGCAGAAACGCCCGCAAGCGCTGCATGTAGCCCTTCTCGAACTCCTCGGCGAGCGCTGCCTTCCAAGAGGTCTCGAGGCGAACCCGATCAGCGGCGGCGCTCAAGGTCAGCCGCTCCGCTCGCTCGGACGCATCAAGGGGAACAACAGCACGTCGCGAATGGACGGCGAATCGGTGAGCAGCATCACCAGCCGATCCACGCCGATGCCTTCTCCAGCGGTCGGTGGCAGACCGTATTCCAAGGCGGTGATGTAGTCGTCGTCGAAGTGCATGGCCTCGACATCGCCGGCGCTCTTGCGCTCGGCTTGGCGGCGGAAGCGTTCGGCCTGGTCATCCGGGTCGTTGAGCTCGCTGAAGCCGTTGGCGATCTCGCGTCCGCAGATAAACAGTTCGAAGCGGTCGGCAACGAAGGGATTGCGGTCATTGCGGCGTGACAGGGGCGAAACCTCCGCAGGGTGCTCCGTGATGAAGGTGGGTTCGACCAACTGGTCCTCGACTGCGGCTTCGAACAGTTCCATCTGCAGCTTGCCCAGGCCCCAGTGGTCTTCGACCGGAACGCCGCGCCCTCGCAAGCGGTCTCGCAGGCGGTCTTCGTCATCGATCTCCGCCTCGCCCAAGACACCTTGGCGGACGATGGATTCGGCCAAGGTCAGGCGTTCGAAACCCTTGCCAAAATCGAGACGCTGGCCCTGAAAGGAAATCTCCGCGCTACCGGTCGCATTAACGGCGGTCCGTTCGAGCAGCTCCTCGGTCAATCCCATGAGATCGCGGTAGTCCCGATAGGCCCAATAGAACTCCAGCATGGTGAATTCCGGGTTGTGCCGGGCGGACAGTCCCTCATTGCGGAAGTTGCGATTGATCTCGAACACCCGCTCGAAGCCGCCGACGGTGAGCCGCTTAAGGAACAGTTCCGGGGCCACACGCAGATAGAGCGGCAGGTCCAAGGCATTGTGGTGGGTGATGAAGGGTTCGGCGTTGGCGCCGCCGGGGATGACGTGCATCATCGGCGTCTCGACTTCGAGAAAGTCCCGCTCCACGAAAAACGCCCGCATGTCCTGCACGATCCGCGAGCGCATGGCGAAGGTGCGGCGCACGGGCTCGTTCATGATGAGGTCCAGGTAGCGCTGACGATAGCGGGTCTCGGTGTCGCTCAAGCCGTGGAACTTCTCCGGCAAGGGCCGCAGGCTCTTGTTCAGCAGCACGGCTTCTTGAGCTTCGACGGTCAGTTCGCCGCGGTTGGTCTTCATCAAGCGCCCGCGCACGCCGGCGACGTCGCCGATGTCCCAAAGGTCCCGGAAGGCTTGGTAGGCCTCGGCACCGAGGCCGTCCCGGCTCAGGTAGCACTGGATGCGCCCGCTGCCGTCCTCCAAGGTAATGAAGCTGGCCTTGCCCATCACCCGGCGCAGCATTACCCGGCCAGCAACGGCGGTGGCCACCGGGCTGGCGTCGAGCCGCGCCTTGTCCCATTCCCCATATTCCGCGTGGAGCGCCGCGGAAACGGCGTTGGGACGGAAGTCGTTGGCGAAAGCGCCCCCCGCCGCCCGCCACTGCTCGTGGCGCTGGCGTCGCATCTTGCGGGCATCCCGTTCAGGTGTGCTGCTTGCTTCGCTCACGTCACAGCCCTGCCTTCAGGCTCGCTTCCATGAAGGGGTTGAGGTCGCCGTCGAGCACCGCCCCCGGGTCGCTGCGCTCAATGGCAGTGCGCAGGTCCTTAACCCGGGATTGGTCAAGCACATAGGAGCGAATCTGGCTGCCCCAGCCGATATCCGCCTTGGCATCCTCAATGGCCTGCTGCGCCGCTTGGCGCTCCAACATCTGCAGTTCGTAGAGCTTGGCGCGCAGTTGCTTGTAGGCGCGGTCCTTGTTCTGGTGCTGGGAGCGCTCGCTCTGGCACTGCACCACGGTGTTGGTGGGCAAGTGGGTGAGCCGCACGGCGGAATCGGTGCGGTTGACATGCTGGCCGCCGGCGCCGCTCGCTCGGTAGGTGTCCACCCGCACCTGGGCTGGGTTGATGTCGATTTCGATGTCATCGTCGATCTCCGGCGACACGAATACCGACGCGAACGACGTGTGGCGGCGGTTGCCGGAGTCGAAGGGCGACTTGCGCACCAGCCGATGGACGCCGGTTTCGGTGCGCAACCAGCCGAAGGCGTATTCGCCGCTGACCTGCACCGTGGCGCTCTTGATGCCAGCCACTTCGCCGGGGGAGAGTTCCACGATCTGCATCTTGAACCCCTGCTTCTCGCCCCAGCGCAAGTACATGCGCAGCAGCATTTCCGACCAATCCTGCGCTTCGGTGCCGCCGGAGCCGGACTGCACCTCGACAAAGGCGTTGTGGGCGTCCATCTCCCCTTGGAACATGCGCCGGAACTCCAGCCGCCCGAGACGGGCGTCCAAGCCATCGAGCGCCTCGTCCACTTCGAGCAGGGCAGCTCTGTCATCTTCGGCGGCTGCCAGTTCCGCAAGCTCGCCAAATTCGTCCAAGCCCCCTTGCAAATCGCTTAAGCCGGTGACGGTCTCAGCGAGTTCGGCCCGTTCCTTGGCCAAGCTCTCCGCCTTCTCGCGGTCGGTCCAAACCCCGGCATCAGCCAGTTCCCGTTCGACCTCCTCAAGCCGTTCGCGGCGGCGGTCGAAGTCAAAGATACCCCCGAAGGGCCGTTGATCGGCCGCTCAAGTGCTTGATTCGCTCACGGATTGAAGTGATTTCCGCCATGGTTCCAGCGCCGGGAAAAAAAGAGTCAGTATAACGCTTGCCGGTTCGCCTAGGGCGAACAGCGACCGCACCCGATCAGTCCAAAGGTTCCATCTGCACCACCCGCAACTCGAGCGCCAGATCGCGGTAGTCGTTCACTTCAAGGGCATAAGCGAGGCGCACCCGTTGGCAGTCCTTGATCGGTTTCTGCCGGAAAGCAATGGCGCCGATCAAGCGATCCGCCTGCTTCAACACCAACTTGAGGTGCTCCTTGCCGACCACCCGTTGGCTCACTAAGTCGAAGTCGCCGTGGAACAGCGGTTCGGGGAAGGCCTGCCCCCAAGGGCCAGCTTCCGCCAGCCGCAGCGCATTGTCCAGGGTCATTTCATCGGCTTCGAGTTCCCCATCGGTCTCGAGGCGCCCCTGCAGCGCCTCAACGGGCAGGCGCCGACGGACTTCCTCATCGAAAGCCTTGGAGAATCGCTCAAGGCAGCGCCGATCAAGGGTCATGCCCGCCGCCATCGCATGGCCTCCAAAACGCGTCAGGAGCGCCGGATCGCGAGCCGCGATGGCATCAAGCGCATCGCGGATGTGCAGTTCCGGGAGCGAGCGAGCGGAGCCCTTGAGTTCCAAGCCCTCGCCCCCCGCTTGCGCAAAGGCGATGACGGGGCGGTGGTGGCGCTCCCGCAAGCGGCCCGCGATCAGGCCGACCACGCCTTGGTGCCAGGATGGATGGAACACCACAATGCCGAACTTACCTTCGATGCCACCTTCCGCCTCGGCTACCAAGAGTTCGGCATCCGCCAGCATGGACTGCTCGATGCCGCGCCGCTCCCGGTTCAGTTCGTCCAGTTGGCTGGCGAACGGCCGCGCTTCCTCCACGCTCGACGCCAGCAGGCACCGGATGCCGATGGTCATGTCATCCAAGCGCCCGGACGCGTTGACGCGTGGCGCAATGACAAAGCCGAGATCCGACGCCTTGAGGCGGGCCAGGTCCCGGCGGCCTACCTCCGCCAAGGCGGCGATGCCTGGTCGGCAGCGGCCGCTGCGCATTCGCTTGATGCCTTGATGCACCAGCCGCCGGTTGTTTTGGTCGAGGGGCACCACGTCGGCGACCGTGCCCAACGCCACCAAGTCGAGCCAGTCGGCAAGGGCGGGTTCTGGCCTGATGCGCTCGTCAAACCACCCGCTCGCCCGCAGTACCGCGCGGGTCTGGCTGAGCACATAGTAAATGACGCCGACCCCAGCAATGGCTTTGCTGGGGAAGGCGCAGCCGGGCACGTTGGGATTGACGATGGCATAGGCCGGGGGAAGGCGTAACCCTGGCAGATGATGGTCGGTGACGACCACATCGACGCCGTGGGCGTTGGCCCGCTCCACCCCCCCAATGCTGGACACGCCGTTGTCCACTGTGATGATCAGATCCGGCGACCGCAGCAACGCCAGATCGACGATCTCCGGCGACAGGCCGTAGCCGAACTCGAAGCGGTTCGGCACCACGAAGTCCACGTCGGATGCGCCGATGGCGCGCAGCAGCGATACGCCCAAGGCCACCGAGGTGGCGCCATCGGCGTCGAAGTCGCCGACCAACAGAATGCGCTGCCCTTCGCGCACCGCCTCGGCGATGCGCCCTGCGGCTTGGTCGATGTCGCGCAGAGCCGATGGCCGTTCCAAGCCGCTGAGCGCCAAGTCTAGATCGGCTGGCGCCCCGACGCCCCGGTGGCCATATACGCGGCGCAAGAAGGGCGGCACGCCCGGCAGTTCTGGAACCGAACCGCGGCGTTGAACGATCGGCCTTAAGCGGGCGGAATCCGGCACCCTACGCTCTGCTTACTCATCTGCAAAGTGCGCCACCCGGATGCGGGTGATCTGGCCGACCACTTCGGGCACCTTTTGCACTAGGTCCAAGGCCGAATTCATGGCAGCTTCGGCAACGGGCGCCGTGACAATGACGATCGGCACCCAGGATGCGCTGCCCCCGTCCCCCCGAACCGCCGCTTCCCGCTGAATGGCGCCTTCGATGCTGATGCCGTGCTGGCCGAGGATGGTGGCCACCTCCGCGAAAACTCCAGGCGCGTCGAGGCTCGGAATCCTTAGGTAGAAAGCCGAATGGGTCTGCTCAATGGGCAGCGCGGCTTGCTGCTCCCCGCCAACCCGCCAGTCAAATCCGTCACCGCGGGCGATGGCGACCAAGTCCGCCACCACCGCCGAAGCGGTCGGGAGGGCACCGGCCCCGGCTCCGTAGTAGAGGGTGGGGCCGGTGGCGTCGCCCTCGATCCAAACCGCGTTCATCACGCCCTCAACGCCCGCCAACAAGCTGTTTTGCGCCACGAGTGTGGGATGCACACGGGTCTCGCACCCCGCCTCCGTCCGACGGGCGATGGCCAGATGCTTGATGCGGTACCCCAGTTCCTTGGCGTACTCCAAGTCTTCCCCGGTGATGTGCGAAATGCCCTCCGTGTACACGTCGGCGAACCGAAACTCCGTGTCGAAGGCCAGCGCCGCCAGGATGGTCAGCTTGTGGGCAGCGTCGATTCCCTCCACGTCGAAAGTGGGATCGGCTTCGGCAAAGCCGAGTTCCTGCGCCTTGGCCAGCGCCTCGGCGAAGGAGGTGCCCTGTTCCCCCATCGCGGTCAGGATGTAGTTGGAAGTGCCGTTGATGATGCCAGCCAGCGTGCTCACCCGATTGGCAGCCAAGCCTGACCGAAGCGCCCCAAGCACGGGAATGCCGCCGGCAACCGCGGCCTCGAAACCAAGGCCAACGCCGTTCCCCCGCGCCTGCTCCAACAGTTCGTTGCCGTGGCTGGCAATGATGGCCTTATTGGCGGTGACCACGTGCTGGCCGCGTTGCAGGGCGCCACTGACCAGGTTCAATGCCTGATCCTCGCCGCCGATCAACTCGACGACAACGTCGACTTCCGCTTGGTGCAGGGCCCTAAGATCGGTGCTGAAGGCAGCGCCAGCGAGATCTATGCCAGACTTTGGCGTGCGGCTCGCCACCTGCACGAGCTGTAGCGGGCGCCCAGCTTGGCGGGCTAGGCGCTCGGCCTCGTCGCGCAGCAGCTTGACCACGCCGCCGGCCACGGTCCCGAGGCCAGCGACGCCTATGCGCAGCGGGTTCAACTCAGGCACATCCAATCAACGGTCGCGGCAAGCCGCTCACAGGCCGAGGGCCGCCGCCAATTCGGCCGCTGGAAGGTAGCCAGGCAGCAGGGTGCCATCTTCGGTGATGATCGCCGGCGTGCCGGTTACGCCCATGGCCTGACCGAGCGCGTACTGCTCCATAACCGGATTGGCGCAGGAGCGATCGGGAATGCTCCGGCCCATCTTGAGTTCGGTTATGGCCTGTTGCGCATCCTTGGCGCACCAAGCGGAAACGATCTTCTCATAGGAGCGCGAGCCGGGGCCGGCGCGGGGAAAGGCCAGGTAGCGTACCTCGATGCCGAGCGCGTTGATCTCATCCATTTCCATGTGCAGCTTGCGGCAGTAGCCACAATCCACGTCCGTGAAGATCGCCACCGATGCCTTGGGCGGCTCATCCGGAGAAAAGATGACCAGGTCCTCAGCATCGATTTCGGCAAGTAGTTCCCGCCGTTTAACGGCGCGACGCTGCTCGGTCAAGTTGACGATGCCCCCGTCGCCGAGCCGGTACAGGCTGCCCTCGATCACATGGCGTCCATCCGAGGTGCCATACAGCAATGCGCCGCCCGCCAGTTCCACCAAAACAACGCCATCTATGCCACTCTCGGAAACCGACACCACCTCCAAATCGGGATTGAGCGCCTTCAGGCTTGCGACCAGTTTCTCGCCCAACTCGCCACTGGCCGCCACGGCCCAGCCGAGTCCCGTCAAGATCCAAGCTAAACGAAGCATCAATTGCATGCGAATTCCTAGCGAAGCCAGCGCCGCGCAGATGATACCCGTTTTGCCCTGCTTTGCGGCTCGGAGGCCAAGCTGGCTGGACAACGGCGCTGCGGTTCCACCACAATTGATCGCCCATCCCAACCTCCCCTCACCCAACGGACGGCCACATGCGGCAGAGCCAGCTGCTCATTCCGACGCTCAAGGAGGCGCCCGCCGGCGCCGAGGTCGCCAGCCACCAGCTCATGTTGCGGGCCGGACTGGTTCGTCAAGTCGCCGCGGGGCTCTACACTTGGCTGCCCCTGGGATTGCGCGTCATCCGCCGCATCGAGGCCATCATTCGGGAGGAGATGGACCGAAGCGGCGCCCAGGAAGTTCTAATGCCCGTGGTGCAGCCTGCCGAGCTTTGGCAGGAAAGCGGACGCTGGGAAAAGATGGGGCCGGAGCTGGCGCGCCTGGCCGACCGCCACGAGCGCGACTTCTGCCTGGGTCCCACCCACGAGGAGGTCATCACCGACCTGTTTCGACGGGAGGTCCACAGCTACCGGCAACTGCCCTGCAACTTCTACCAGATTCAGACCAAGTTCCGGGACGAAGTACGCCCCCGCTTCGGGGTGATGCGGGCGCGGGAGTTCACCATGAAGGACGCCTACTCCTTCGCCGCCGACCAAGCCTCATTCGACGCCACCTACCGCGAAATGCACGACTGCTACAGCCGCATCCTACGCCGCATGCAATTGGACTTCCGCGCCGTCGAAGCCGACACCGGCAACATCGGCGGGGCCAATTCCCACGAGTTCCACGTGCTGGCGGAGTCCGGGGAGGACACCATCGCCTACGCTTCCGAAGGCGGCTATGCCGCCAACTTGGAACGTGCCGTGGCGGCACCCCCGCCACCCCGCCCGACGCCGGGCGAAACCTTGCGCGAAGTGGCCACGCCGGGCAGGACCACCATTGCCGAGGTGGCGCAATTTCTTGAGGTGCCCGTAGGTCGGTGCGTTAAGGCTCTGGCAATTGGCGGCGAGGACGGCCCGATGCTCCTCATCCTGCGCGGCGACCACGAGTTGAATGCCATCAAGGCGCAGAAGCTTCCCGGCGTTAAGCAGCCGCTGGAATTCGCTTCGGAGGCGGACATTCGCACTGCCACCGGTGCCGGTCCCGGCTCCATCGGCCCCGTGGGGGCAGAGGTTCCGGTCTTTGTCGATCGTGAGGCGGCCGCCCTGGCCGACTTCGTCTGCGGCGCCAACCGCGACGGCCATCACTTGGTCGGCGTCAACTGGGGCCGCGACCTGCTGCTGGACGAAGCCCAGGTGGGCGACCTGCGCAACGTCGCCGTCGGCGACCCGGCGCCGAACGACCAAGGCGAACTGCAGTTCCTCAAGGGCATCGAAGTGGGTCACATCTTCCAACTGGGCGACACCTACAGCCAAGCCATGGGGGCCAGCTTTCTGGACCGGGAAGGCAAGGCCAGCGTGCCGATCATGGGTTGCTACGGCATGGGCGTCACCCGGTTGGTGGCCGCCGTCATTGAGCAGCACCACGATGCCGCGGGCCTCCGCTGGCCGGAGGCGCTGGCACCCTTCGACGTTCACCTCGTCGCGCTGAACTACGGCAAGTCAGAATCGGTGCGCGAGGCTGCCGATCGACTGCTGGCCGAGCTATCGGCTGCCGGCATCGAGGCCCTGCTCGACGACCGGCCCGAACGCCCCGGCGTGAAATTCGCCGACGCCGACCTGCTCGGCCTGCCGAAGCGCGTCGTCATCGGCGAGCGGGGCCTAAAGCAAGGCTGTGTGGAAGTCCGCGCCGGGCATGGCAGGGATTTGGAGCAGGTCGCGCCGGCGGAGGTGAAGGCACGGTTGTGCTGAACGGGGTTCAAACCGTCAAGGGAGGTTCGTCGAGCGCTGCGAGTTGCTCCTTCAAGCTCAGGATGTGCTCCGACCAATAGCGCGGCGTATCAAACCAAGGGAAAGCCAGCGGAAAGGCCGGATCGCTCCAGCGGCGGCCAATCCACGCCGCATGGCGCATCATCCTCAACGTGCGCAACGGTTCGATCAGGCGGGTTTCAAGCGGATCGAAGGGATGGAAGGCATCGTAAGCCGTGGCCAGCTTGTCAAGCTGCGCGGTGCGTTCGGATCGCTCGCCGGACAGCAGCATCCACAAGTCCTGAATCGGCGGCCCCATCAGGGTGTCGTCGAAGTCGACGATGTTGGGCGCTTCATAGCGCCACAGCACATTGCCGAGATGGCAGTCGCCGTGAATGCGCTGCACGACCGTCAAGGTGCCCATGACCGGTTCAATGCGTTCAAGAAGCTGGCCGGCAACCGCCTCGTAGGCGGCCGTCATCTCCAAGGGGATGAAATCCTCGTCAAGCAGGAAGCGCATGGCATCGATGCCGAATCGCTGCACCGTCAAGGTGGCGCGATGCGCAAAGGGCCGCACGGCGCCTGCCGCATGCAGCCTGCCCAAGGTGCGTCCGATGATCGCCAGCGTGCTTGGCGCCTCGATGTCCGGCGCCCGGCCCGCTTGGCGGGGGAACACGGCGAATCGGAAGCCCTCGTATTCGAAGAGCGTGCGTCCATCCCGCTGCAGCGGGGCGATGCAGGGCAGTTCGAGCTCGGCGAGCTCCAGCGTGAAGGCGTGCTCCTCCAAGATCGCTTCGCTGCTCCAGCGGCCAGGCCGGTAGAACTTGGCGACCACCGGCTCACCCTCGTCAATGCCGACTTGAAAAACCCGGTTCTCAAAGCTGTTCAGCGCCGTCAGTCCGCCATCCGCACGAAACCCCGCACTCTCCAGTGCGTCGAGCGTGAGATCCGGAGACAGGCCGGCATAGGGGGTCCGCTCATCCTGGTCCGTACGCACAGCAAAGCCCTTTTGGCAAAGGGCGCAGTCTATCGGATCGATTCGGCCTTGTATGTCCGAAGCCCCTTGCCTAAACTGCCCGCGTCCTTTGGGGTGGCGCATCGCCTGAGATGGCCAAGCCGGATGGTCCGGCACGGCTGAACCCATTGAACCTGATCCGGTTAATGCCGGCGTAGGGACTAGGAATGTCTCCAAACCAGCCTCCACCCATCTCGACCGCCCTGCTGATCGCGCTGCTCAGTTCCAGCGCAACGGCTGCGGAGCAGGCCGTCGAGGAAGAGATCATCGTCACCGCCACCTTCCACGGCACTGCGTTGATGGATGAGGCGGGCAGCGTCACCGTGCTCGGCAGCGAATCGGCCGCCGACCGCGCCGCTCGCCACGTCGAGGAACTGCTGGGCTTGGCCCCCAATGTCAACTGGTCCACGGGCGCCTCCAGGAGCCGTTTCGTGCAGGTGCGCGGCATCGGCGACCTGGAGCAATACAGCGAACCCAAGTACTACCCGGCGGTGGGCGTGACCGTCGATGACCTCGAAGTCGGCAGCGCCGCCAATGCCGCCACCCTGTTTGACGCGGCCCAGGTGGAAGTGCTGCGGGGGCCCCAAGGCACCCGGTTCGGCGCGAGCGCCCATGCCGGGCTGGTCAACATCCGCACCCATGAGCCCACCGAGACCCTTGAGGGCGCCGTGAGCACGGGTGTCGGCAACCGGGGCGCCTACAACTTGGGCGGCATCCTGAGCGGCCCGTTGGGTGAGACCCTGCAAGGCCGCATCGCCATCCAACGCAATGTCGCCGATGGCCATTTCAAAAACGCCGCCTTGGACCGGGACGATCTGGCCGACTTCGATGAACTGACCGTTCGGGCCAAGCTGCGGTGGCGGCCCGACGAGCGGTCGCGTTACGGCCTGAACCTGCTGGCCTTCGACAGCGACAACGGCTACGACGTCTGGTCGCTGGACAACGACCGCACCACCCAATCCGATGAGCCGGGCGTTGACCGCCAAGAGGTCTTGGGGCTCACCCTGACCGGGGACTGGCAACTGAACGACCGCTACAGCCTCCAGGCCTTGGCCTCCCGATCCGACGCCGACCTGCTCTACAGCTACGACGTGGACTGGATTTCACCGGACTTCTGCGTCGCCTTCACCTGCTCTTTCGGCCACGACACGGCCACCGAGTCCTTCGACCGAAGCCAGGATCAAACAAGCGTTGAACTCCGACTCCTGGGCGGTGGCCGATCACTGAACGCCGGGCAGTGGCGGCAGGTGGCGGGCCTGTACTTCAAGGCCACCAATGAAGCGCTGCGCTACGCCTATCCGAGCGCTTGGTACGGCGACTACGCAGTGGCCACCGACTACGAAACCAGCCGAGCCGCAGCCTACGGGGAGTTGGAGTTCGGGCTGAGCGACCGCCTCTCATTCTCCTTGGGCGCCCGCTTGGAGGCATTCGAGGACGACTACGGCGACAGCAACGGCGTCGCCCACGACAACAGCGAAACGCTGTTGAACGCCGAGCTCCGCGCCAAGTACCGTCTGGGCAACGGCGGCTTGCTGTACGCCTCCGTGGCGGCGTCGGAAAAGCCTGGCGGCGTCAACGTCAGCGCGAGTTCCCAATTCGCCTTGATGAGCGCCGCCTTTCAGAATTTCATGGCGTCCAAGATTCGCTTTGGCAGCGAGCGGCTGGTCAACAAGGAAGTGGGCTACAAAACGGTGGTGCTCACAGGCCGCCTGAGCTTTCGGGCTGCGGCGTTCCACACGGCCAGGTCAAACGCGCAACTCGAAAGCTGGATGTGGGACGACGCTGCGGGGCTGTGGATCGGCTACCTGGACAGCACCAGCGACGGGGAGAACTACGGCGTCGAATTGGAAAGCCTCCTTGACTTAACGCCCAGGCTGCAGATCTTCGCCAACCTAGCCATACTGCGCACGGAGGTCGATGACCTGATGACCTTCGACCTCGACGCTTTCGACTTCCTAAGCCGCAGCGGCCGCGACCAGACCAAGTCGCCCAAGCATCAGTACTCGGCAGGCCTGAATGCCACGCTGTCCGCCAACCTATCTGCATCAATCAGCGTCGAGGGCCGCGGCGGCAGCTTCTACGGCTACTACCACGATGGCCGCCTAGGCGGCTACGACCTGGTTAACGCCAACGTCCGCTGGATGACGGAGCGCTTCTCGCTCAACCTTTGGGCGAGAAACCTGGCCGATGAAAAATACGCTACCCACGGCCTCTATTTCGGCGCGGACCCTCGGGACGACTTCGGCTTCTGGAGCAACCGGACATACGAACAACGCGGTGCGCCGCGCAGCCTGGGCGTCGATGCGCGGTTCTTCTTCTAGCGATGCCCTCGGACGAGATAAGGGCTTTCAGAGCCAGCGGGACAAGTGGACCTCAATGTACTTTTCCACCGAAATCGCTTCCAACCGAGGGCCATAGCCCCCTTGTGGGGCGCTGAGAGGGCGTTCAATGCGTGTGCCGGGACGGGGCAAAGAGAAGAGCGAAAACGAGAAGCGTTCGCCGAGTGGCTCGCCCGCTGGCTGGTCCGTTGAGGGGGCCACGCGGTGATTGAGCGCCTGGATTCGGCCTGCGGTCAACCACTCAAGCAGTTCGCCCGCAAAGCCCACCACCCGGTTGGAGGGCGCTAGGGCGCACCAAGCGCCGTCAGCATCCTGATACTCGAAACCAGCCTCCACACCGAACGGGAACAGAGTGAGCAATGAGACGTCCGGATGCTCGGTCAACCTCAGCCCACCGTTCGGCTGCGCACCCAACCCAGGCGGATAGTAGTTGGCCGACATCATGTGCCCGTAGCTCGAATCATAGGGTTCGATCAGGCCTTCGACGCCCAACTGAACCAGCAAGCCCCGCTCGATTGCCCGCACAGCCTGGGTCACTGCTGGCCACTCATCGCGCAGGAAGCGCTGGAACTCCGCCGGAAAGGCTGAACGCGGCGAGAAGTCCGAGAAGACGAACGAGTGCAGCGCATCCTCCGGCCCTTGGTTCAGGCTGTCGGTCTGGCCTGCGAAGGAGTAGCCGTCAAACGCCGTGCGATAGGCGCTTTGCAGATAACGCCGTCGATACGCCCAGGGCTTTTCCACGAACGCCCGCAGCCGATCCGCCAAGCCGCTGGCAGGCAGCGCTGGAACGTCGGTGGTGATGATGCCGGGTTGCCATGCCATGTGGATGAGCCCAACGATTGTGTTCCTCAAAAGCAGGAAGCAGTGATGCCAGACAGCAACATTATAGAAATCATGGTGGCCGTGGCGAGCCTGCTCTACATCGTGCTGCTGATCCTAGAGCGGGTCAGTTGCTGGCCCTTCGGGATCGCGGGATCGCTGCTGAGCATCTACCTGTTCATCGACACCCGGCTTTATTCCGAGGCCATTCTCTACGCCTTCTACGTTGGCATGGGCATCTGGGGCTGGGCCCGCTGGACGGCCCGGGCCAAGGCGGGCGGCCACCCGGTGACCCGTCTGTCCATCCGAGGCAACGCCGCCTTAATCGCGGTCAGCCTTACGTTCGGCCTCACCCTAGGCCATCTGCTGGCCACCTTCACCGACGCCGAGCGTCCGTTGATCGACGCCATGACCACCAGCTTCAGCTTCGCCGCCACCTTTCTCGAGGTGCGCAAGACACTCGACGCCTGGGTTTATTGGATGATCATCAACTTCGTGACGATCTGGCTCTATCAGGACCGCGCCCTCGACATCTATGCGGCGTTGATGGCCCTCTACGCCGTGCTGAGCGTGGTGGGCTTCGTTCGCTGGCGCAAGGCCTACCGGAACAGTTAAGCCCCCCTTACTGGTCTTGCTTGTCCTCTTGGGACAGCGCCCAAGTGGATTCCAACTGGTCCGCCGGCGGGCTTTGGTTGGCGATCCAAACGCACATCTGCGGGTCCGCCTCGCGCAACGCCCCGGAGATCCAACGCCCGTCGGCACGAAACAGGCCTTCCCCGCTGTCCCCGGACACCCGCACGTTGCCGTCGGCCATCAGGCAGTAGATGGCACCGCCGAACGGATGGCGAATGCTGGGCCCGTCGGCAGCGCTCATTGACCTTCCTCCACCCACTCTGTGAGCTTGTGATGCAGCCAGCGAACCTTAGACTCCTGGTAGTTGGCCAAGGTCACTCCGGCCTTGTAGGTGGCTTCCAGTCCCATCTGCACCTTGGGCATGTTGAAGGCATCCTGGTCAAACACCCGGCCGAGGAATCCGAGCGCCGCCGACCAAGGCTCATCCGGAGCCAGCCAGCGGATGGGCGCCGGCGGCGGGCGTTCGCCTTGGAACGGCGCCAGCATCATGCACTCCATGATGGCCGAGCGATGGTCGTGGCCGTTGGGGCGGAAACGGTAGGTGATGCGGTTGAAGGCACCCCAAGGGTGGAAGTTCGGAAACAGGGTGTAATCCAGGTTGTCCACCATCTCCGCATCGCAGTACCGATCCACCAAGTCGCCCGCCTCCGGCCGTAGCGACTCCCGGCTCATGGCCGCGCTCCAAGCTCGCGGGGACAATCCCTCCGGCAACTCCGGCGCCGGCTGGCCTTCGGGAACGTCCAGCATGGCCCGCACGATGTCCTGGTCGGTGACCTCGTAGTCGAGCAGCGGGCTGGGGGTGAGGGAGGGCGTGATGACTCGCGCGCAATTCTCCCAAATGTCGACTTGGCTGTTCACGCAGCCGAGGCTCTTGAGGACCTGGGGATGGGTGCCGTTGACGTGATAGGCCTCGCAAAAGGCCTCCTGGGCGATCTTCCAGTTGGCGGGCATGATCTTCGCCACGTGGGCCTGCTTGTACAGCCTGCCGAGGTCCCAACGCTCGAATTGCCAAGCCAAGTCCTTGATGTGGTCCGCGAAGGGCGCGCAGCCTTGATCTGGATTGATGAACACGAAACCGCCCCAAGTGGCAGTGGGAATCTCCGGCAAGGCAAAGTCCTCGCTGTTGACATGGGGAAAGTCCCAACGGGCGGGAATGTCCACCAACTGCCCTTCCAGGCTCCAGCAGAAGCCATGAAAGGGGCAGCGCAGCTCCGAAGCGTGGCCGTCGAACTCCTTCAGCATCCGGCCTCGGTGCAGGCAGGCGTTGGGATAGCACTTGATGGTGCCGGACTCCGTGCGCAGGACAATGAACGACAGGCCGGCGATGTCATAGCGGATGTGGTCGCCCGGCGTGGGAATGTCCTCCTCCCGGCACGCCATCTGCCAGACCCGCTTCCACAGCCGCTCCATCTCCAGGTCGTGCCACTCGCGGGTGGTGTAGCGGGCAGCGGAAACGTCCGCGTCACCGAGAAACTTGGGGGATTGGGCGCGCAGCACCTCGGGCACTTCGCGCGTGTCCTGATCGAGCAAATCCTGGTAGGTCAGGCCCGGCGAGCGGGGCATGTTGTCGGGATCAAGTTGCATGGCTGCCTCGG
>JAPPIX010000284.1 GCA_028820495.1 Gammaproteobacteria bacterium | reverse complement strand
GGGTGCCTGTCCACCGGCTGGGTGGTGACCTTCTGCATGGAGCACAACTGGCTGCTCGGCCTGTTCAACGAGCAGGCCCAGGACGAGATCTTTGGGAGGCAGCCCTACATCATCGCCCCCGGGGCGCTGGCGCCCAAGGGCACCGCCACGCCCGTGGACGGCGGCTATCGGATCAGCGGCCGCTGGGAGTGGGGCACCGGCGTCATGCACGCGGATTGGGTCATGGTTGGCGCGGTCACGGCCAACGGTGACTCCGACAGTCCGGAGCTGTGCATGTACCTCATTCCGCGCGACCAGGTGAATGTCTTGGACACTTGGCATGTGGCTGGGATGGTCGGCACCGGCAGCAACGACATCGAGGTGACCGACGTGGTGGTGCCTGGCCACCTCAGGCAGAACATCACCGACATGCGCGATGGCGGCAGCCCGGGGGCCGAGCTGCACGGCTCGGCCACCTACCGCATGCCCATGATGCCGGTTCTAGGGCTCACGGCGGCGGCGCCAGCCGTGGGCGCCGCGCGCAAGGCCGTGGCCCTGTTTCGCGAGCGGCTCTCAAGCCGTGACGTGTATGGCACCCAGGAAAAGCAGGCTCAGCGCGCCATGGCCCAAGCGCGTTTGGCCAACGCCCAGGTCGCCGTTGAAAACGCTGAAACGCTGCTATTGCACATCGCCGGACAAGTGATGGACTGGGGCGAGAGCGGCCAGCGTTGCGAAACCGAGCAGCGCGCCCACCTGCGGCTGCAGATCGCCACGGTAGTGCGGCAGGCGCGGGACGTGGTGCGAGCCGTGGTCGAGGCCAGCGGCTCCCACGCCCACTTTCTTGACAGCCCCTTGCAGCGCAGCCTGCGCGACCTGCACACATTGTCTTGCCACACGGTTTTCGACATGGATGTGGGCGCGGAGCTCTACGGTCGATTGCTGTTGGGATTTTCGCCCAACGCCCCCGTTTAGCGCCAGCAGAGGAACGCTCAGTCGGATTGCTGGGGTCTGTCCCAGGCCGCCCCTGCCCAGTCCGCGCTTTCACCGGCGGCGGGCACCGGCACTTCGCGGATGCGTTCGTCCACGTCGTCGTATTCCAAGCGTAGCGCTTTGCACATCACCGCATGCAGGTTGTAGCCGAGCACATGGTAGCTGAGCTCCAGGATGTCCGCGTCGGAAAGGTGTTGGTGCAGGGCTTCGAACAGGTCGTCGGAAGCGCGCCCGCCCTGCAGGATGAGGGCATCGGCCCAAGCCAGGATGGCGCGCTCCTTGGCATCGAAACAATCGGCGACCTGCCAATTGGGGATGGCCCCAATCTGGTCGTCGGAGATGCCGAAGCGGCGCGCCGCCTTGCAGTGCTGCGAAAACACGAACTGGCTGCCTTGGGCGAAGCCCGTCCGCATGATGGCCAATTCGCGCACCTTGGGGTCGAGCTGGCTGATGCTCTGGTCCGCAAACATGCCGAACATGCCGAAGTGGCTGGTGGCGTGGTCGAAGACGTAGGGCACCAGCGCGAACACCGTCCACCAGTTGCCGGGCGTTCCGGTCGCCGTGCCCGGTTCCGCCACCGGGTCGCGGTCGCCGAATAGCGCCTCGTAGTATTTGCGAACGTTCTCCGGCGCGTCCGTGAGCGGAACTTCCCTGAGTCTTGGCATCGATGTTCTCCTTCCGGGAGCCTGAGTGGAGCGAGCAATATCATTGAGGCGAAAGCTCGGTGTCAATAGAGACTGACTATGGGGGCTCGGCTGGGTATTGGCTTTTGAGCCAAGGCAATGCCCTGCCGCCGACCGGGGTGCCGACCAGGGATGCGAGCAGTTGCAGCGCGTCGAGCAGGGCCCGCAAGTCGATTCCCGTTTGAAACCCGCTCTGGTGCAGCATGCTGACCAAGTCCTCCGTGGCCAGATTGCCGGCCGCGCCGGGGGCGAACGGGCAGCCGCCCAGTCCGCCGAGGGAGGCGTCGAACTTGCGAATGCCCGAGGCCAACGCTTCCCAGACGTTGGCGAGCGCCAGCGCCCGGGTGTCGTGCAGGTGCGCGGCAAGACAGTCGGCGCCGAACGCCGCGACCATCCGGCCAAACAAGGCCCTCGCCCGTGCCGGGTTGCCGGCCCCGATGGTGTCGGCAACGATGATCTCGGTGGCACCTGCCTTGATCATTTCGGTCGCTAGCCGCTCGACCTCTGAATCCGGCACCATCCCCTCAAACGGGCATTCGAAGGCAACGGAGATGTAGCAGCGGGCTTCCAGGCCGTCCGCATTGGCTTGCTGCAACACTTCGCGGCAGACCGCGGTGGCGGTGTCGAGCCCCATGTTAATGTTGTTGCGGTTCATCTGCTCCGTTGCGGACAGCACCAGGGCAATTGACCGCACATCCGCCGCCCGGGCCAGTTCGTAGCCTTTGCGATTGGGAACCAAGGCGCTGAACGCGGCGCGGCTTAAGTCGAGCTGCGCCACAACCTCGGCCGCGCCCGCCATTTTGGGCACCGCTCTCGGGCTGACGAAGCTAGCCACTTCAACCGCCGGCACGCCCGCCCGCACCAGGCTGTTGATCAATTCAACCCGATCTTCGGGCGACACGGCAGTTGGGTGGTTCTGCAGCCCATCGCGGGGTGCCACGTCGTTGACGATTACCTGTTCCATGCGAGCTTCCACCTCGGCGGCCAGTGCGCGGACGTGCAGGGAACAAGGGCCATCCTCACAGGGCAGCATTCGCGTGAAGGAACGGCGCTTCGCGCCGTGCGAGGGCAAGATGCCCTCGCTCCGAGGACTACGCCCGTTTCAGGCGGGATCCC
>JAPPIX010000213.1:13209-24873 GCA_028820495.1 Gammaproteobacteria bacterium | reverse complement strand
CTTCAAGCCTGGCAAGGAATTGCGGGAACGGGTTGATGCCACCTACCAAAGGGAGTTGGTGGCTGGAAGCCCTTAGCTCGCCCCAATTGGGAGTGCCGCCGGTGCTGAAGAAACAACCTGCTCACTGAGAGGCGGTCTCCAATTGACTGATGAAAGCGGATAAGGACCAGCCGTCACGGGCGAGGCGAATCTGGCACCTTTTCTGGCGCCCCGTGGTGGTGCTCGCCGCCACCGCCCTGTTCCTGTTCGCGGTGATCGCCGTCAACCAGGAACAGGTGTCGATCCGCTTCCTCACCTGGCGCAGCCCCGAATGGAGCCTCTACTGGTGGCTGCTGATCGCCTTCCTGGCCGGCGCCGCGGTTGGCGCAGCCGCACTCCTGCCCGGCCGGGCCAAGGGCGCACTGCGCATCCGCCGGCTGCGCAAGGCCCTCGACGAAGTCAAAGACTGACTTTCGTCCTTTTCAAGCTCCAAAGCGCCAATGTCTCACAGGCACTGCGGAGATATCGACTTCCGCCGCCCGTCCGCAAAATGGCCTACTGGCTCCCTTCTTTTGCGCATTAGGGAGTCTATAATCGTGAAGCAAGCCGTCAGAGAAATCGAATCGATGACCGAAGGGTTGGAGAGCGCCGGTTTCGACCGCCGCCAGAGCAATGCCATGATTCAGGCGATCGCCAACGCCATCGACAAGTTCGCCATGACCCCGGAGCGCATGCGGGAGGCCTTGGAGCGCAACAACGACATCCTCATGGAACGCATGGATAAGCGCATGGATGAGCGCTTCGCCTTGCAGAACCAGTTGTTCGACGAGCGCTTTGCGGCGGAGCGCAGAATTAACGACGAGCGGTTCAAGCATCAAGACAAGCGCCTTGATTCGATTGAAGCTACGATCAAGACCGGGCTCGGACGCCTGTTCGCACTTGCGGTGGCTCTGTCCAGTGCGGTCGTTGGGGTCCTTATAAGGGTAATTTGGTTCTGAAACCGCCGGGGCTAAGTTCGATCCTAGTCGGGAAAACCCTCGTCTGAACGGCGCAGCAGCAGCCGCAGCGCGGTGAGGAGCCGGTGGTTGAGCAACGCCACCAAGGCGGCGAGCCCGGTAAAGCTAAGCCGCCCGCCGGAGAACAGGGCCAGCGAGCGCAGCGGCATGTTGTTGGCCATGGCCTCAAACATCCTGGCAGTGGCTTCGTCCCCTTCCTCGACGCCCATGCGCTTTCGGAATCCGCTGGCCACCTTCGAACGGATGAAGCGCCCCAACGCCGTTTCGCCGATCTCGCCGAGCGAGGAGTTCAAGTGGTAGGGGCGCGAGGGCTCGGGCGGCGGCGCCGGCTTGCCAAGCAGGGCGGCGAAGGCTTGGTCGGATCCGTCGAGCCCGCCAACGCCCCGCGCGGCGTCGCTCAGGCTTTGGCTGGATTGGACCTTCAGCCTCGTCCTGAGGCGAATGTCCCGGCTCGAGGCGCCTAGGCGAATCTCGAATTCCCCGGCTTCCACGATCCACTTGCCGGCATCGGTGTCGTAGATGGCGAACGCGGCATCGTCCAGCATCAAGGTCACCCGCCGGGTTTCGCCGGGGGCCAGGGCCACCTTGGTGAAGGCCCGCAGTTCCTGCTCGGGCCGATGGACGCTCGATTGCGCGGCGTGGGCATAGAGCTGCACCACCTCGGAACCGGCTAGGCCACCGCTGTTGGTGAGGGCGAAGGACACCGCCAGTTCGCCGCCCTGGGCAAAGGCGTCGGCGGACAGTTCGAGATCGCCGTACTCGAAGCGCGTGTAGCTCAAGCCGTGGCCGAAGGGGAAGAGCACCGGCGCGGCAGCGGTGTCGAAGTAGCGGTAGCCAACGTGCAGCCCCTCCCGGTAGTGGACTTGGCGGCCCGTTCCCGGAAACCAGCGATCCGCGGGCACGTCAGCCTGCTGCAGGGGAAAGGTCTCCGCCAGCTTGCCGCTCGGATTGACGCGCCCGAACAGAACGTCGGCCATGGCCGCGCCGCCGCCCTGCCCCGCCAGGTAGCCCTCGAGGATGGCCTTGGGCGCAGCGACCCAGGGCATGGCCACCGGCGCGCCGTTGGAGAGCACCACCACGGTGTTCGGGTTGGCCTCGCACACCGCTGCAATCAGCCGGTCGTGCTGTTCCGGGAGGGCCATGTGCGAACGGTCGAAGCCTTCCGACTCGTAGCTGCCGGGGAGGCCCGCGAACACCACCGCCACCTCCGCCTCCGCCGCGGCGGCCGCCGCTTCGGCAATGAGCGCCGCATCGGGTTGACTGTGCTTCGGGTCATAGCCCGGCGCGTAGCCTAAAGAGGCGCCATCGCCCACGATCGCGGCGATGGCGTCAAAGGCGCAGTCGAGCCGAGTGGGATTGACTTGGGAACTGCCCGCGCCCTGATAGCGTGGCTGCTTGGCAAAGGCGCCGATCACGGCGATGCCCGCCCCCGGCGCCAACGGCAGCAGGGGGCCTTCATTCTTCAGCAGCACGGCGCATTCGCCCGCCGCTCGGCGGGCCAAGGCGTGGTGGGCGCCCTGATCCACCGCCGTCGGCTGTGTGGACAACTCACCCCCCAGCAGCGCTAGGCTGAGGTTGCGCGCCACGGCGCGGTCAAGGTCGGCTTCCGGCAGGCGGCCGTCGCGGACGGCGGCCACCAGCCGGCGGTCGTTGACGCCGCCGCTGGCAGGCATTTCCAAGTCCAGCCCGGCTGCAATCCCCCGCACCCGGTCGTTGGCGGCGCCCCAATCGGTGACCACCGCGCCGGCAAACCCCCAGTCGCCGCGCAGCACTTGGTTCAGCAGCCAATCGTGCTCGCTGCAATAGACGCCGTTCAACCGGTTGTAGGCGCACATGACCGTCCAAGGCTGGGCCTTCCTAACGGCGATCTCGAAACCGCGCAGATAGATTTCCCGCAGGGTGCGCTCATCGACGATGGCGTCAACGAACATGCGGCCCTGTTCCTGGTTGTTGGCCGCAAAGTGCTTGACGCAGGCGCCCACCCCTTGGGATTGAATGCCCTCGATGAGGGCTGCGGCCAGCTCGCCGCTGACCAGCGGATCTTCAGAGAAGTACTCGAAATTGCGCCCGCACAGCGGGTGGCGCTTGATGTTCATGCCCGGCCCGAGCAGTACGGCGACGTTTTCCGCCGCGCATTGCTCGCCCAGCGCCACGCCCACTTCGCGCAGCAGTTCCCGGTCCCAGGAACTGGCCAAGGCGCAAGCGGTGGGGAAACAGGTGGCGGGCACGCTATTGCCAATGCCGACGTGGTCGGTGTCGCCCATCTGCTTGCGCAGCCCGTGGGGGCCATCGGTCAACATGATGGACGCTAACCCGAGGCGCTCATTGGCCTCCATGTGCCAGAAATCGCGCCCGGAGCAGAACGCCGCCTTCTCCTCCAGCGACATCCGCGCCACCAGAGCTTCGGCTTGGCCCAGCTTGTCCGACGGCCCCCGTTGCAAATTGGCATCGCTCATCGATCCCGCCTCCTAACCCACTTCCGCCGTCACGATGCCGACCAAGTTGGCAAAGCAGGTGTCGACGGCGGCGGCGATGAATGCCTTCATGAACGGCGCATCCGCTTGGTCCTCGCGCACGGCGGCGTGAAGGGTGGGCCAGACGCCCTCTTCGCCCAGCGAGGTGACCGCCAGCAGATCCCGTTCCAGATAGTCGTGCAGCGCCCAGTTGGGCAGGCAGGCGACGCCTCGCCCGCTGGCGACCAGTTGCGCGATCATGGCGGTGAGTTCGGTTTGGCGCACGGTTTCCGGGGCCACCCCCGCTGGATCCAGGAAGCCGGTGAACACGTCCAGGCGGTTGCGATCGACCGGGTAGGCGATGAGGGTCTCGTGGGCCAGGTCTTGGGGCTCAATCCACGCCCGGCCAGCCAAGGGATGATCCTTGGCCACCGCCAGCACTGCCTCATAGCTGAACAGGGGCACGTAGCGGAGATCCAGGCCGGACACCGGGTCGGACGTGATGACCAGATCCAGGTCGCCGCGGCTTAAGGCCGGCAAGGGCGCGAAATGAAAGCCGGAGGAGACGTCGATTTCCACCTGCGGCCAGGCTTCGCGATAGGCGTCTATCGCAGGCAGCAGCCACTCGATGCAGCTATGGCACTCGATGGCGATGAGAATGCGCCCGGACTCCCCGCCCGCCAACTGCGCAACGTCCGCTTCCGCGCGGCCCACCAAGGGCAGCACCTCGTCAGCGAGCCCAAGCAGACGCAGCCCGGCGCTGGTGAAGCGCACCGGCCGAGTCTTGCGCATGAACAGCACGCAGCCCACCCGGCCTTCGAGTTCCTTGAGCTGATGGGACAGCGCCGACTGGGTTAAATGCACCCGCTCGGCCGCCTCCACCAAGCTGCCCGCATCGCGCAGCGCGGCCAGGGTGCGCAGGTGGCGAAGTTCGATGCGGGGCACAGGCTAACCGATCACCGCGAATACAACGGCGAAGACCAAGGGCAGGCCGATCAGGAAGTACAGCCCCAGGTTGAGCAGGCCGTTGGCTTGCTCATCCTCGCTCAGGGCAAACTTCGGCCCCATTGCCAGCCAGACGCTGCCGGAGGCGATAAAGGTCAGGATGATGGTGAGGACGGCAGCGGCCACGGCCTATTCCTCCTGATCGCGGGATGAGGCGGTCACGCTGGAGTGCCTTTGCGCCCGGCGACCGCCATTTCGTCGCTCTGAGGCATCGTCTCGTTGGTCACATGGCGCCGAGGTCGAGGCTGCCCCGCGGCTTGGCGCCAGCGAGGTCGGCGATGCGCTCGAAGTGCTCGCCGATGTCTTCCGCGGTGGCGTCCACGCCGAGGTCCACCCCGGCGTTCTCGACGATGCAGGCCACGGAGAACTGCCCGCCCTGGGCCTGCAGCACCACGCCATTGGGGGCCTCCTCCGAACAGAGGTAGATCACCGCCGGCGTGACCAGTTCGGGGGCCAGCGCCTGGAGGGCGTCGCCGGTCATCAGGTTTTCGGTCATGCGGGTGGCTGCCACCGGCGCGATGGTGTTGGTGTGGATGTTGTTGCGCACCCCTTCGATCTTCAAGGTGTTCATCAGGCCCACCAAGCCCAGCTTGGCAGCGCCGTAGTTGGCTTGGCCGAAGTTGCCGTACAGCCCCGTGGGCGAGGTGGTGACCACCACCCGGCCGTAGTTCTGCTCGCGCATGATCGGCCAGGCCGCCCGGGTGACGTTGACCGAGCCCATGAGGTGGACGTCGAGCACCGTCTGGAAGTCGTCCAGCTCCATCTTGGCGAAGGACTTGTCGCGCAATATGCCGGCGTTGTTGATCAGGATGTCCACCCGGCCCCAAGCCGCCATGGCGTCGTCCACCATGCTCTGGGCACCGGCCCGGTCGCTCACCGACCCGCCGTTGGCGATGGCCTCCCCGCCAGCCGCCTTGATTTCCGCAACGACGCCTTCGGCGGCCTCGGAACTGCCGCCGGTGCCGTCCATGGCCCCGCCGAGGTCATTGACCACCACCTTGCAGCCCCGCTTGGCCAGCTCCAGCGCGTGGCAGCGGCCAAGGCCCCCGCCGGCGCCGGTGACGATGGCGACTCTTCCGTCAAACGAATAGGTCATGTCGGGCAATCCCCTTTGCAAAACGGCTTATTTTAATCGAATGCGACCGGCTAGGTTGGCAATCTCCCTCAATCACCAAACGCGGAGTTTCGCGCCAGCGAAACTCTAAACGAACCTTGGCCCTTGGGCCAAGGTTCGCCTTGACGGAGAGGCGCAAGAGGCGTATTGGTAGGGCCATGGAACGCAGGCATCCTTGGCTCGCATCGATGCTGGCCGTCGCCGTGACGGTCGGCGGGGTAGTGTGCGCCTGCGCGGCAGGGCCACTTGACGCACCGGCCGCTGCGGCCCATGCCCCGCATCATGCCGCGGACCACGCCCCCGTTGAGTCAGCCTCCTGCGAGCGGGTTGATTGCACGGGGTCGTGCGAATTCAACGGCACCCTTTCCGAACGCGACCCGTTGCCAGTCAAGCCACCGAACGCGGCGGACGACTTCGAGCAGGTTCCCGCGGCGCTTTCCATTGCCGCTTCCACCCACGCGCGGGGCTTAAGTCCGCCCGCCGCGCCCAGCCATCCTTGGCGCCGCCCTGACACGCCGGTCCATCGGTTCGACGTACTGCTGAACTAACCCACTCCGATAAGCCGCGGCGAATTCGCCGCCAAGCTCCACTGGCCTGCGCCAGTGCTCTGCCAATCGCATCGGAGGAAATCATGTCCATCACCAAAGCGGCTGCCTGCGCCTGCGGGTGGCTCCTGCTGTCGCTGCCCCTTCCCGCGGCCTGGGCGGACAGCGCCCCTTTCACAGCCTATGGCGACCATCGGCTGGCGGCGTTGATCGCCGAGGCCCTCGACAGGAATCCCAGCATTCACGAGGCGCTGCTCGACAGCCAGGCGGCCCACCATCGCATTCCCCAAGCCACGGCCTTGCCCGACCCGACCCTGTCCTTCACTTGGCACGCCGAGCCGCCGCAAACGCGGGTCGGCCCGCAGCGGGCCGGCGTCTCGGTCAGCCAGCGGATTCCCTGGTTCGGCAAGCGCGCCGACCGGGGCGCCGTCGCCCGCAAACTGGCCGAGGCGCACGACGAGACCGCCGCGCTGCGTCGCGCCGAGGTGGTCCGCCAAGTCAAGTTCGCCTACTACGACCTAGCCTACCTGGACAGCGCGGTCCGCATCACCCAGCGCGAGGAGGACGTCCTGCGTCTCTACGAGTCGCTGGCGCAATCGCGCTATGCGCAAGGGGTTGGCCTGCAGCAAGCGGTCGTCCGGCTGCAAGCCGAAATCACCCGGGTGCTGAGCCGCCTTGATAAGTTCCTGCAACAGCGGGCCGAGATCGAGGCGGCCTTGAACGGATTGCGCGACCGGCCCGAACACGAGCCGGTTGCCGAGGCGCGGCTCGAGTCGCTGCCGACGGTCGATATCGACGAGCAACGGCTGCACCAGCTCGGGCGGGCACAAAGACCCGAAGTGCGGGCGGCGCGTCTGCGCATCGCCTCCGAGGAGGACAACGTGCGCCTTGCCCGGCGGAAATACTGGCCTGACTTGACGCTCGCCGCCGCTTGGGGCGCCATCGGCCAACGACGCGACGAGGCTGGGCGGCTGGCGCCGCCACGGGACAACGGCAAGGACACCGCGAGCTTCACGGTGGGCATCACCGTGCCGCTGCGCCAATCCCAGTACCGGGCGGCGGAGCGCGAGGCGGCCGCGCGCTTGCAAGCCGCCAAGGCCGCCTATCGCCGCACGGTCAACGAGGTGGATACCCAAGTGCGCGCTGCGGGAGTGCGCCTAGCGATGATCGGCGAACGCATCGCGTTGTTCGAACGCGCCCTCCTGCCGCAGGCGGAGCAAGCCCTGCATTCGACGGAGTCGGCCTACTCGGCTGGCCGCATAGGCGTGCTGGACCTGCTCGACAGCGAGGAGGCGCTGCTCGACGCGCGGCTTGAACTGGCGCGCCTCAAGTCCGACTACATGCAGGCCTTGGCCGACATGGAACGGGCGATCGGCTCCGCCTTCCCGGAGGAATGGTCATGAGCCGCGCCCGCATGTTCATCGGCCTGTTGATAGGCACCGCGCTCGGCGTAGCCGCCGCTGGATTCCTTGATCTCGGGAGTTGGTTGCCCATCGAGTCAACCACTAGGTCCGGCGACCGTCCCGAGCAGGACGCATCCGGGGAGCGCCGGATCCTCTATTGGCGAGCGCCCATGGATCCCAACTACCGTTCCGACCAACCGGGCAAGTCGCCCATGGGGATGGATCTCATCCCGGTTTACGCCAGCGGCGCCGAAGAGGGCCCATCCGGCAGCGCCGTGCGTGTCAGCCAGCAATTCCTGCAGAACTTCTCGGTGCGCACCGCCGCAGTCGAACGGCGCGACCTGCGGCGATCGATCCGCACCGTCGGCATCCTCGCCCACAACGACGAAAAGGTCGTTTCGGTCAACACCAAGTTCGAAGGCTGGATCGAGCGCGCAGCGGTCAACAACGTCGGCGAGTCCGTGCAGCAGGGCGACGTCCTGTTCGAAATCTACAGCCCGGAACTCGTCACCACCCAACAGGAGTACCTCGCCGCCATGGATTACCTCAAGCGGCTGCGGGAAGGCGGGGCGCACGCGGACGCGGTGGGCCGGGCCGAGTCGCTGCTCGAGGCCACCCGCGAGCGGCTGCGTCACTGGGACGTCACCGAAGCGCAGATCGCCACGCTGGCAGCCGCTGGCCAGGCTTCCCGAACCCTGCCCTTCCTGGCCCCCACCTCCGGCTTCGTGGTGGCGAAGATGGGCGACTCCCTGGACGGCATGAAGCTCAGCCCCGGCATGACCGTGCTCAAGATCGCGGACCACTCGGCGCTCTGGGTGGAAGCCCAGCTCTACGAGGAGGACGTGCGGCACGTGCATGAGGGGAGCCCGGTGTCCATCGAGGTGGAAGCCTTTCCCGAGCGCCGCTGGAACGGCAGGATCCGTTTTTTCCGCTCCGCCGTGAGTGCCCAGACCCGGACGCTGACCGCCTTCGTGGAAATCGCCAACCCGGACCTTGCCCTGCGCCCCATGATGTACGTCAACGTCGCCATCGAGGCGGAGGGCGTGCGGGACGCCATAGTGGCGCCCGCCGAGTCGGTGCTGCGCAGCGGCACCCGCTCGGTGGTGATCGTTGACCGCGGCGCAGGCGTCTTCGAGCCGCGGGAGGTGGCGCTGGGGCTGGCCGCCGACGGCCTGCAGGAGATCACGGCCGGGCTGGCGGCTGGCGAGCGCGTCCTGGTCTCCTCGCAGTTCCTGATCGATTCGGAAAGCAATTTGCAGGCCGCGACCGCGCAACTGCTGCGCGGCACCGGGGAATCCGGCGACTCAGCAGCCTCGAATGATGCCGGGCCAATCACCTCCCACCACGCCCACCACTGAGGCCCACCATGTTTGAACGCATCATCGGCGCCTCGATCAGCAACCGCTTCCTAGTGGTGCTGGCCGCCCTCATCGTCGCCATTGTCGGCATCGAGGCGCTGCAACGCGCCCCGCTCGATGCCATTCCCGACCTTTCCGACGTGCAGGTCATCGTGTACACCGAGCACCCTGGGCAGGCGCCGCGCATCGTCGAAGACCAGGTGACCTATCCGCTCACCACGCAACTGCTCGCGGCGCCGCACGCCAAGACCGTGCGCGGCTACTCCTTCTTTGGCTTCTCGCTGGTCCACGTCATCTTCGCCGACGGCACCGACCCGTACTGGGCGCGCAGCCGCGTCCTGGAAACCCTGAACGCCATCGGTGGCCGACTGCCGCCAGGCATCACGCCCGCCCTCGGTCCCGACGCCACCGGCGTCGGCTGGGCCTTCATGTACATCCTGAAATCCGATCGCCATGACCTCGGCGAACTCCGCTCGATCCAGGACTGGTTCTTAAAGCATGAATTGACCAGCGTGCCCGGCGTCGCGGAAATCGCCAGCATCGGCGGCTTCGTGCGGCAATACCAGATCACCGTCGATCCCAATCGCCTGCGCGCCTTCGGCCTGCCCATCTCCAGGATTCGCAGCGCCGTGCAACGCAGCAACAGCGACGTGGGCGGACGCGTCCTGGAGGCGGCCGAGAAGGAGTTCATGATCCGCGGGCTCGGCACCATCGAGTCCACCCAAGACCTCGAGAAGATCGCCCTCGGCGTGGACGGCGCTGGCACCCCCATCCTGCTTCGGGACGTGGCCACCGTGGGCATCGGGCCCGAGATGCGCCGCGGCGTCGCCGAATGGGACGGCGAAGGCGAAACGGTGGGCGGCATCGTCGTGGTGCGCCAGGGCGCCGGCACGCGCCTGGTCATCAAGGACGTGAAGGCCCGGCTCGCCGAGCTTCGGGGCAGCCTGCCGGAGGGGGTCGAGGTCGAAGTGGCCTATGACCGCACGGCCCTGATCGACCGGACGATTGACAGCTTGAGCGTCACCCTAAGCCAGCAGCTCGCCATCGTGGGGCTGATCTGCCTGCTCTTCCTGTTCCACGTCAGGAGCGCCCTGGTGGCCCTTGTCACCCTGCCCTTGGCCATCCTCGCCACCTTCGCCGCGCTGTCCCTGCAGGGGCGGGGCGTCAACATCATGTCCCTCGGCGGCATCGCGGTCGCCATCGGAACCCTGGTTGACGCCAGCATCGTGATGGTCGAGAACGCGCACAGCCATCTCGCCCGCGACCAAGGGCGGCGGCCACACTGGCAGGTGGTTGCGGAGGCGACCCGGGAGGTCGGCCCGACGCTCTTCTTTGCTCTGCTGGTGATCACGGTCTCGTTCCTGCCCGTCTTTGCGTTGGAAGCCCAGGAGGGCCGGCTCTTCAAGCCGCTGGCCTTCACCAAGACCTACGCCATGGCCGCTGCGGCGCTGCTTTCGGTGACCCTGGTTCCGGTGCTGGTTGGCTACTGGGTGCGGGGCCGGATTCGTCCGCTCGACCGGCAGCCGGTCAACCGGCTCCTTGGGCGGCTGTACCGCCCCCTGCTGGAAGGCGCCATGCGCTTCAAGATTCTCGTGCTCAGCGCCGCCGTCCTCGGGCTGGCCCTCACCGCGCTGCCCTGGGCCCGCATCGGCTCCGAGTTCATGCCCAGGCTTTGGGAAGGCGACCTGCTCTACATGCCGACCACCCTGCCGGGCATCTCGATCACCAAGGCCACCGAGATCCTGCAGCAGACGGACCGCATCCTCGGGACGTTTCCCGAGGTCGAGCACGTCTTCGGCAAGCTCGGCCGGGCTGACACCGCGACGGACCCCGCCCCGCTGTCCATGATCGAAACCACCATTCAGCTTAGGCCCGAGCGTGAATGGCGGCCCGGGATGACCCCGGAAAGGCTGATCGAGGAGATGGATGCCGCCATCCAGGTGCCGGGGCTCACCAATGCCTGGACCATGCCGATCAAGACGCGCATCGACATGCTCTCCACCGGCATCCGTACGCCGGTTGGCATCAAGATCGGCGGCCCCGATCTCGCCGAGCTCGAGCGGCTCGGCAAGGCCGTCGAGGCGGTCGTGCGTGCGCTGCCCGGAACCGCCAGCGTCTATGCCGAGCGGGTGATGGGCGGCAACTACTTGGACTTCCAGATTGACCGCGATGCAATCGCCCGCTATGGCCTGACCGTTGGCGACGTCCAGGACGTCATCCAAACCGCCATCGGCGGCGCCAATGTGACCACCACGGTCGAAGGCCTCGCCCGCTACCCGGTGAACCTGCGCTACAGCCGGGCGCTGCGCGACGACCTGCCGGCCCTGCGCGCGGTGCTCGTGCCGACGCCGGGCGGCCTACAGATTCCGCTCGGGCGGCTGGCCCGCATCGAACACGCGGTTGGCCCGCCAAGCATCAAGAGCGAAGGCGCCAAGCCAAACGCCTGGGTCCATGTTGACGTCCGCGACCTGGATCTTGGCACCTACGTCGAGCAGGCGCGCGCTGCCGTCGCCGATCAAGTTTCGCTTCCCCCCGGCTACACTCTGGCTTGGAGCGGCCAGTACGAACACCTGCAGCGCGCCGAACGGCGCTTCGCGCTGATCATTCCCCTCACGCTGCTGTTGATCGCGGCGATCATCTACGCCAGCCGCAAGTCCATTGCGGAGACCATCCTCGTTCTCGCTGGCGCACCCTTCGCCCTGACCGGGGCCATCTGGCTGCTATACGCATTGGACTACAACTTCAGCGTCGCCGTCTGGGTGGGGATCATCGCGCTGGCCGGCCTCTACGC
>JAPPIX010000213.1:6515-13109 GCA_028820495.1 Gammaproteobacteria bacterium | reverse complement strand
CCAATCATGGATGCCTGTCCCCCATAGGAGGGGCGTCACGACTCCGGTCAATTTGCGCAGAGTTTGTTGTGTTCCATGTATTCGTCTGTGCTAAAATGTGTACATCCAAAACCAGTTGCAGCGATCCATGTCCGCTACCGTAACCATCCGCCTGGAATCGGAACTCAAACAACGCCTCGAGCAACTCGCCGAGTCAATGCAGCGATCAAAGTCCTTTCTCGCTGCACAAGCCATTCGCGATTTCGTAGATCTGAACGAATGGCAGGTTCAGGAAATCGAGCAAGCCATCGTGGAAGCTGACCGAGGTGAATTCGCCAGTGACCAGGATGTCGCGGCAGTCTTCGACAAGTGGCGAGTCCGTGGAGGTTAGGTGGCTTGCGAAGGCACTGCGAAACCTCGACGACGAAGCCGAGTACATCTCCGGCGAAAATCCCGCGGCCGCCGAGGCCCTCATTCAGCGGATTCATGAGGCGGTAAGCAGGCTGCAAGCCAATCCTGCCATGGGCCGGCCCGGTCGCATCCATGGAACTCGGGAATTGGTCGTGCCCGGTACGCCTTACATCATTCCCTACCGAGTCAGGCCCCGGTTGAATCGCGTCGAGGTCTTACGCGTGTTCCACGCTTCGAGGCGCCTCCCGGCTCATTGGTGACACTCGGCCGTCAAAAAGGGCGCGCGAGTTGCCGCCCGAAATTAGGGCCGCATGGGGAAGGAAACGGGGCCGGTTAGGCGGTCGAGCTGGGGTTGGATCCAGTCGATCCAGCGGCAGAGGAACGGACGGGTCTCGCGCGGGTCGATCAGTTCGTGCACCGCGAAGGATTCGGCTCGGGGAAAGGGGGACCGGGCGTCGCGCAGCCGCTCCTCGAGTTCATGGCGCTTGGCGTCCGGATCCTGGGCGGCGGCGATCTCCCGATGGAAGGCCACCGCCACCCCGCCTTCCAAGGGCAGCGCGCCGGACTCCACCGAGGGCCATGCCAGCACGTAGGCGCCCGGCGCGTAGTGGGCGGCGGTGGCAACGCCAAAGCCCTTGTGAACCTGGACCACCGCCCAAGGGATGCTGGCTTGGGAGGCGGCGGCAACGGCTGCCATGCCGTAGCGGATGGTGCCCGCCGCCTCCGCCTCGGGCCCGATCATGAAGCCCGGCTGATCGACGAAGTTGACCACCGGCACGTGGAACGTGTCGCAGGTCTCCACGAAGCGGCGGTACTTTTGGGCGGCTTCGGCGGTCATGGCGCCAGCGTAGTGGCGGTTGTCGTTGGCCAGCACGCCCACCGGCTGGCCGGCTAGGCGGGCAAAGGCGCAGATCTGGCTCGGACCATAGGTGGCGCCCACTTCGAAGAGCGAATCCCGATCGACGATCAGCTTCAAAATGGCGCGCATGTCGAACGGGGCGTTGGCTTCGCGAGGCACCGCCTCCAGCAGTTCCGGGGCCATGCGCTCCGGATCGTCATCGCAAGCCACGCGCGGGGCGCGCTCCCAAACCGATGCGGGCAGATAGCTTAAGTATTGCCGAATCTGGCGAAACGCGTCGCGCTCATCGGCGGCGATGTTGTCCACCACGCCGCTGGTAGCGTGGACCTCGGCACCGCCGAGCTGCTCCTTGGTGAGGTTGACGCCCAGCGCCCGCCGCACCAGCGCTGGGCCGCCAATCAGCACTTGGGCGGTGCGCCGGGTCATCACCGCAAAATGGGAGGCCACCAAGCGGCCCGCCGGGAACCCGGCTACCGGCCCCAAGGCCGCGGAGGCGATGGGCACCTGGCCCATGGCGTCGGCAATGATGCGAAAACGGGGTTCGGAGAACACCGGCTCGCCAGTGGTGCCGCCCTTGCGGCCGGAGCCCTTGACGCTGCCGCCGCCGCCTTCGAGCAGGCGCACGAGCGGCACCCGATACTGGCAGGCGAGATGTTCCGCATAAATGCTCTTGCGCAGCCCGGCGGCGTTCGGGGAGCCGCCCTTCAGGGTGAAGTCCTCGCCGCCCACCACCACCCGGCGGTCGTCGATCTTGCCGAAGCCGACCACGTAGTTGGCGGGCACGTAGCCGGTCAGCCGATCCTTGTCGTCGTAGTCAGGCAGCGCGGTGGCTTGGCCGTGCTCCTGAAAGGTGCCGCGGTCGAGCAGTTCGTCGATGCGTTCACGGACGGTCAGCCGGCCCTTGGCGTGTTGGCGGGCAATGCCTTCCTTGTCCCCCTGCTGACGCGCCAAGTGGCGCCGCTGGGCCAGTTCCTTGACCTCGCTTTCCCAACTCATGGGCAGCGCTCCGCAACCCCTTTCTAGTCGTTGAACTCGGGCGGGCGTTTCTCGAAATTGGACCTGACCGCCTCGACTTGGTTGGGCGTGCCGATCAACTTGCGCTGCAAGGCGGCCTCAAGCTCCAGGCCGGTGCGCGCATCGGCGTGCCAAGAGGTCTCGAAAAGATCCTTGCCCGCCCGCACCGCGTCCGGCGACTTGCCGGCGATTTCCCGCGCCAGTTCCATGGCGGCGGCGTGCGGGTCATCCGCCACGTGGGTGACGAGGCCCGCCTGGCGCGCCTGCTCGCCGTTCAACACCCGGCCCGTGAAGGTGAGCTCCTTGGCCACATCCAAGGGCACCAGGTCGCGCAGAGTCTGGGTGATGCTCATGTCGGGGATCAGGCCCCACTTGATTTCCATGACGGAAATCTTGGCGTCTGGGGCGGCAAAGCGAATGTCCGCTCCCAATGCGATCTGGCAACCGCCGCCGTAGGCGACGCCGTGCAGGGCGGCGATGGTCGGCACCGGCAGCTTCTTCCAGACGTAAGCCGGGCGTTGCGCGAAGTTCTCCACCTGGTCGCCGCGGCTCAGCAATGCATTGCCGGCATCCCGGCTCGAATCGCCGAGGCCCTGCATGCTCGCCATGTCCAGGCCCGCGCAGAACCCGCGCCCATTGCCGGACAGCACCACGGCCCGCACCTCTTTCGCCTCGGCGAGGCGCTCCCCCGCAGCCACGATCGCCTTGAACATCTCCGGGCTCAGCGCGTTGTACTTCTCGGGCCGGTTGAGGCGCACGTCAGCCACCCCGCCATCGACCTCGACGGTCACTAGATCAGACATCCCTACTTCCCATAGTCGGTTTACGTGGCCGCGCAATTTAACACGGCGCAGCCTCGCGGAGACAGATGCCACGGAGAGTGCATTCCAACAACCCAATCAAGGGCGGGACGCCCTCGCTCCGGAGGACAACGCTTGGCCCGGGGGACTACGCCGGGGCCGGGCGGGGCGCCCCGGAGCGAGGGCATCTTGCCCTCGATTGGAATCCGAGAGGGGAGCGCCGGGCCTAGTGGGGCACTAAAAAAAGTAGCTGCCGCCATTGGCCACCAGCACCGATCCGGTGCACATGCTGGAGGCGTCGCTGGCCAGCCAGCAAACCGCTTGGGCGATTTCGCCCGGCTCCGCCATGCGGCCGAGGGGAATGGCGCTTTCCATGTCGCGGATCCAGGCTTCGGGAATGCCATCCATGATGTGCGTGTTGGTCGGGCCAGGGGCCACTGCGTTCACGCGGATGCGCCGCGACCCAAGCTCCCGCGCCAGGCCACGGGTGAGCCCGACCAGGGCCGCCTTGCTGGTCACGTAGTGGATGGGGCCTTCGCCGGATTGGGCGGCGGTGGAGGAGATGTTGATGATTGAACCGGCAATCCCCGCCTTGACCATGGAGCGCACCGCCGCCCGCGCGCAATGGAAGGCGCCGTCCAGGTTCACGCCCATCACGCCGCGCCAGCCTTGGTCCTCCATGAAGACGATGTGGTCGATATGGATTTCGGCCTCCCCGCCGGCCTCAAGCTCCGCGTTGCGCTGGGCCATGAGTTCGTACATCCGATCGCTGCCGTCGCCCTCGGCGCGGCCAATCCCGGCGTTGTTGACCAGCACGCTCACGGGCCCGAGTTCCGCTTCCACCCGGTCGAACGCCTCGTTCACCGCCGCGCTGGCGCTGACGTCGCAATGCAACGCAAGCGACCGGCCGGTGAGGCCGGCGATGGTTTCCGCGGAGCCCGCCTCGTTCAGGTCCAGGGCCGCAACCGCCGCGCCGCGCTCTGACAGCAGCCGCGTTGCAGCCCGTCCCATGCCCTGGCCGGCGCCGGTGACCACCGCGACCTTGCCCTCAAGAGACGGATCGCTCATCGCCCTTCCTCCATTTGGTTCTGACCCAGCTTAGGCGCCCGGCGGCGGCGGAACCACGAGCTGCGAGGCCTTGCCGCCGTCCACGGACAGGCACACGCCGGTGACGTAGCTCGCCTCGTCGGAAAGCAGAAAGGCGACTGCCGCCGCCACCTCCTCCGGCTCGCCGAGCCGATTCATCGGCACCCCGCCCGCCACCGCTTCGGTGTAGCCGGGCACGCCCCCCAAGGCTTCGGTGGTGCTCGGCGTGGCAATGACGCCCGGCGCCACGGCATTGACGCGCACGCCCCGGGGCGCACCCTCCATGGCCGCACACTTGGAAAAGTGGATGAGCGCCGCCTTGGAAGCGGAATAGGCCGCCATGTTGTCGATGGCCAGCAGCCCGTTGATCGAGGCGATGTTGACGATGGCGCCCCGGCCCTGGGCCACCATGATCTCCATGGCCGCCTGGGTGGCGGCGAAGGCGGCATCCACGTTGATGCGGAAGTCCTGCTGGAAGGCCACCAGGCTCGTGTCCCCAATGGCGCTCCAGCCGACGTGCATGGCATTGTTGACCAGGAAGTCGAAGCGCCCGTGACGAGCCTCGATCTCGCCGATCAGCGACTGCAGCGCCGGCGCGTCGGCCACGTCAAGCTGTTGCGCGCTCGCCCGCTCGCCCAACGCCTCCCTTGCCGCAGCCAAAGCCTCCGCCCGCCGGCCGCAAACGGCCACCGTGGCGCCCTCGTCAATCAACCGGCCGGCGATGGCGAGGCCAATGCCCTCACTGCCCCCGGTCACCAAGCCAACACGGCCTGCAAATCGTTCCAAGCTCGCTCTCCGCGCTATGCACCGTTGCGAAGGTTCGCTAGTCTAACCGCCCGAAATGGGCATGGATAGGCGAACGCGCATGCCGCTGCGCTTGCTGTAAAGGAGTGAGATGGACGCCACTTGGGAAGCCGCTGCCGCAGCCTACAGGATCCGCGAGAAGCCTCGGGGCGGGCACAAGATTCGCGTGTTCGCCGAGAACCATGCTTACTTGAGCGAAGTCTTCAGATGTTTGGAGACCTACGGGGAGCGCGAGTTCATCGTGCACGAAGACGTCCGGCTCACCTTCGCGGAGTGCCGCACCCAAGCCGCCCGCTTGGCCCACCATCTGGCCAACCAATGCGGCGTTGAACCCGGCGACCGCATTGGCCTGGTCCTGCCCAACTCACCCGAGTGGATGCTGAGCTTCATCGCCATCAGCGCCATCGGCGCGGTGCCGGCGCTGATCAACGCCCGGGCGGGCGCCGATGAAGTCAACCACTGCCTGTCCTCGACCCAGTGCCGGCTGTGCATTCACCAGCGCAACGACTTGGCGGCCGAAATCGACGACCTGACCTTGGCAGAGACGCAGCGCATCCTGTCTGGCCAAGCGGACCACCCGCTGCCCGAAACGCCACGCGGCCCGGACGATGAGGCGCTGCTGATGTTCACCAGCGGCACCACCGGGCTGCCCAAGGGCGCCTCCCTATCCCATGAAGGCGTACTGACGGCGCTCAAGACCATTGAGTACTCCGGAGCGCTCATCGCCAAGGGCATGGCCGAGGCCTTCGGCATCGACTACGGGACGCTCGCCGGGATGCGGCCACCGCCAGTCAACCTGTTGATTTTCCCCTTGTTTCACGTCAGCGGCTGCCATGCGGTGTTCCTCACCAGCCTGCTGCAGGGCGGCAAGGTCGTGCTCATGACGTGCTGGAACGCCGAGCAGGCCGCAGCGCTCATGGCGCGGGAGCGGGTGACCGCCTTTCCCGCCGTGCCCACCATGCATAGAGACCTGCTGCGCCTCGAAACCCTGGCGGAACATGACCTTTCCAGCCTCACCAGCCTGTCCGTGGGTGGGCAGGCGACGCCGCCCGCGCTGCTCGCCGACATCCATCGCGCCTTTCCGGCCGCCGTCATGGGCACCGGCTACGGCATGACCGAGAGCAACGGCACCGTGACGCTGATGATCGGTTCGGAGTTCATCAGCAACCCCCGCTCGGCGGGCCGCCCCGTGTCAACGGTTGACGTCGAGGTGCGCGACGATCAAGGCGAGGCCCTGCCCGCAGGCACGACCGGCGAGATCCACATTCGAGGCTCGACGCTGATGACGGGCTATGCGAACTCGGAGCAGCCCGCCTTCGACGCGGAGGGTTGGTTCGCCACTGGCGACCTTGGCTACCTCGATGAGGACGGCTTGGTCTACATCGTTGACCGCAAGACCGACATGGTGATTTCCGGCGGCGAGAACATCTACTGCGCCGAAGTCGAGCGGGTCATGGACCAGCATCCGGCGGTCCGCGAAAGCGCGGCCTTCGGGCTGCCCGACGAGCGGCTCGGCGAAAAGCTGGTCGCCACCGTCGTGCCCCAGGCGGACGCCGACCTAACCGAAGCCGCCCTGATCGACCACTGCGTCAGCCGCCTAGCCAAGCACAAGGCGCCCAAGCAGGTGCGCATTCAGCGCCG
>JAPPIX010000213.1:5163-6415 GCA_028820495.1 Gammaproteobacteria bacterium | reverse complement strand
GTCACAGCGGCGTCTTGGGGTCCATGCCGAGCATGACGCGGCCAACGACCTCGTAGGTTGGTTGCGCCACCATGAGGTGTTGGGTGGCAACGTGCACGTCCCGGAAGCAACGCTGCAGAACGTTGCTGCGGTAGATCGACGTGCCGCCGGCGGCGTGGTAGAGCCGATCCACCGCCTCGGCCGCCGACCAGGCATTGTTGGTGGCCGCCAGCCGCAGTTGCGCCTTGATGTCCCGATCCAGCCGGTCGACGCGCTCCGCCTGCTGCCAAGCCCGATCGATGGCCTGGTAGGTCAACGCCTGGCCCGAAGCCACCAGCGCCTCGGCCCGCGCCAAGTCCTGCTGGGTGCTGCCCCGCTGGGCCAAGGTGCGCCGGCTGCCGGTCGGCCGCTTGCCGCCCGCCAATCCCGTGAACGCGCCGATGGCGTGACGCGCTAGACCCAAGCAGACTGCCGAGACGCCCAGCGCCAGCAGGCCGAAAAACGGAAAGCGGTACAGCGGCGCATCAACCCGCGGCGGCGCCCCCAAGGGCACCCAGCGGCCCTCGGGCACGAACGCATCGCGCACCTCGATGTCGTTGCTGCCGGTTCCGCACAGCCCGGACGTGTGCCAACTGTCGTGAATCCTCACCTCGGATGCCTCGAACAGCGGCAGGATCACCTCCGGCCCGCCTTGGGCCGCCTGGCGCGGCTCGCCGTTTTCCAGCACCACCGAGCCGCCGCAAATCCACTGCGAAACCTGCGACGCGCTGCCGAAGGGCCAGCGCCCGCTGACCCGCACGCCGCCCGGCACCACTTCCGCCTTGCCAATGGGCGCGGTGACGCCGGTGACAATGGCATCCGGGTTGGCGGCGAACAACGCTTCGGCCGCCTCGTCCGCCAGCGTCGCCGCCAGCAATCCCGTGCTGGCGCCGATCATCAGGCACCAGCCCACTGAACCGTCCGCCTCGGCGGTGGTCATGACCGCATCGAAGAACTCCCGCGGATGGATCTGCCCACCGCCGTACCGAGCCGGCACCAGCGACCGGAACAGACCGGCGGCGGCCATTCGGGCGGCCAAGTCCTCGGGCATGCGCCGCGCCGCCTCGATGTCCGCCGCCCGCTCCCGGATCTCCGCCGCAAAACCCGCCGCCCGGCCGACCATGTCCGCGTCTGGATTGACCCTTCCTTTGCTATGATGGTCCATTCTCGCGGCGATGCCTCACTGGGGACGATTCCAAAATCCGATCAACGGACTCGAATTATAGTGCCCGCC
>JAPPIX010000213.1:0-5063 GCA_028820495.1 Gammaproteobacteria bacterium | reverse complement strand
CTCACTGGGGACGATTCCAAAATCCGATCAACGGACTCGAATTATAGTGCCCGCCGAAATCCACCACGGCGCTGCGCGCCGTCCGAGGGCAAGATGCCCTCGCTCCGAGGCGGAACGCCCGTTTCTGACGGGATCCCGAAGCAAGGGCGTCCCGCCTTCAATTGGGCGGTCGGAAGGCACTCGCCCCAGGCGGAACGCCGGTTTCAGGCGGGATCCCGGAGCGAGGGCGTCCCGCCCTCGATTAGGTTGTTGGAAGGCACTCTCAATCAGGAGGTTGGGACCTTGATTCATGGAAGTTTCCCAAAACGGTGGCCTCTGACTTTCCTCCTCGCCCTGCTGCTGGCTTGCGCCGGTTGCGGGGGCGACGTCACGCTGTCATGGACCTCGGTTGCCACCCCGGAGCCGGAGCCCACGTACCAAGCCACCATCCGCCGCACCGAGTACGGCATCCCCCACATCGAGGCCGAGGACTGGGGGAGCCTCGGCTACGGCTACGGGTACGCCTACGCTCAGGACAACTTCTGCACGGCCATGCGCGGCATCGTCGCCGCCACCAGCCGCTCCGCGGAGTTTTTCGGCGAAGCGGGGGGCGATCCGGTCACCGACCTCGTGCTGCGCTTTCTGTTCGGTGACAGGGAAGCCTTCGAAGCCAACTTCCTGCCCGATGCGGACAGCGCCGCCCATCGCGTGGTGGAGGGATTTGCCTTCGGCATGAACCGCCACCTGCGCGAGAGGGGGGTGGAAAACCTGCCCGAGGGGGATTCCGGCTGCCGGGATGCGGACTGGGTGTTCGAAATCGACGCCACCGACCTATGGATGCTGCTCGGACGGATTCCATTAAAGGGCAGCTCCGACGAGGGCATCGTGCGCCGGGCGATCTTCAACACCACCGGGCCGAGCCCCGGAGCCACCAGCACCTTCGAGGAAGCCGACCAATCTGAGTTGGCCGAGGGCCTGGGCCGGTTGGCCCGCGCCCTCAGCCGCCCAGGCCACGGCAGCAACGCCCTGGCCGTCGGCAGCGACCTCAGCCAAAGCGGCAAGGGGCTGCTGCTGGCCAACCCGCATCGCTCCTGGACCGGTGACGGCAGCTTCTACCAAGTGCATCTGACCCTGCCGGGGGAGTACGACGTGGCCGGCGCCGCCCTGCAGGGCCTGCCCTGGATAGGCATCGGCTTCAACGCCGACCTGGCCTGGACCCACACCACCTCCTTCGCCACCCGTTTCACGCTCTACGAACTCGAACTCAACCCGGACAACCTGCTGCAGTACCGCTACGAAGGCGAGTGGCGCGACATCACCACCGAAGACGTCACCATACAGGTGAAAGGCCAAGACGGCATGCTGGAGGAGCGCACCCACACCTTCTACCGCTCGCACTTCGGCCCGGTCATCAACCTCAAGGAGCTCAACGGGCTGTTTGACCCCTGGCCACTGGCCAACGGCAGCGTGCTGGCGCTGCGCGACGCCAACGAGCCGCGGGCCGCCACCTTCTTCGACCAGTACCGGGCCATGGGGCAGGCCAGCAACCTGGACGAGTTCACTGAGGCCCTCAAGTCCATCGCCATACCGGTCTTCCACACCTTGGCGGCGGACCGGCACGGCGAGGCGTTCTACGGGGAGGTGGCCGTGGTGCCCCACGTCACCCAGGCGCAACTCGACGGCTGCCTCACCCGCATCGGGCGGCTGCTGGCGGGGCTGTCCAACAACGCGGCGCTGGTGCTCAACGGCAGCGAGGCGAATTGCGAGTGGGGTGAGGATGCCGACAGCCCGCCCGGCACCAACCTCTACGGCTACGAGGCGCGGCCTAAGGTCCGCACCCGGGACTACGTCGGCAACAGCAACGACAGCTACTGGCTGAGCGACCCCAACAACCCGCTCACCGGCTTTCCGCTGGTGTTCGGTTGGCTGGGCGGCGAGGGCCAACAACAAATGCTGCGCACGCGCATCGGCCACCTGATGGTGGAGGAGCGGCGCAACGCCGCCGATGGCCTGGACAGCGCACCCGGCTTCACCCTCGAATCGCTCAAGGGCCTGATGTTCACGAACCGCGTCTTCGCCGCCGAACTGACCTTGGACGACGCCCTGGACCTGTGCGCGGCACTGCCCGCAGACACCGCCGACGAGGACGAGCGGCGGGCCTTGGCGGCCTGCGCGGTGCTCGCTGGCTGGGATCGCAAGGCGGAAATTGACAGCCGCGGCACCCAGGTGTTCCGGGAGTTCTGGCGCCGCATTCGCCGGGAGTTGGCGGACGACTTCACCAACGTGGTGGACAGCAACCGATTCTGGGCCCAGGACTTCGACCCGGCCGACCCCTTGGGCACGCCCCACGGCATCGACCTCGACGAGCCCCGCAACCGCGAACTGGTGGTCGCCGCCCTAAGCGGCGCGGTGCTGGCCCTTGAAGACGCTGGCGTGGCCCTGGATGCGCCCTGGGGGGACGTGCACTTCGCCCCCCGCAACAACCTGCGCATTCCCATCCACGGCGGGGACGACGACCTCGGCGTTTACGGCGCCATATCGGCCCCCTTGGGCGACGGCGGCTACGCCGCCCGCGGCGGCAACTCCCACCTCCAGGCGGTCACTTGGGGCGATGACGAGTGCCCCATCGCCGACACCCTGCTGGTGCCGTCCCAATCAACCGATCCGGAGTCGCCCCACTACGCCGATCAAACCGAGCTCTACAGCCGCAAGGAGTGGGTGCGCTTCCCCTACTGCGAAGACCAGATCAGCGCCGCGCAGATCGGCGAGACCGTCGAGATCGAGGAATAGCGGCTGCGGGTCGGCGCGGCTACCGGACTGCGGTGACGCCCACCGCGATTTCGTCATCTCGGGCGATGACCAAGGCCAAGGCGTGGTCGCCGCCGCCGGGCGCGTTGGGCTGGTCGCTGACGGCGATGATCAACTCCACGTCCAGCCTGATGAGCGTGCAATCGACCTCGACGACGCTTTCGTACAGGTTGAACGCCGGATTAACGCCGCCCAAGGTGCCGGAAAGATCACACTCAAAGCTGGCAACCTCCAACGAGCCGCTGAATTCGGCGGCCGCGTCGACCGAGTAGGACAGGTCGCTGTCGGTGGTGGTCCAGTCGCCCGCCAGCGACACGGCGTCGGCCCCGCGGTCGAAGCCGGGGAAGGCCGAGCCATTGAACGTTCGGCTGACGCCGCCAACGGTGTAGCTGCCCGTTATCCAGTCGTCTTGGCGGTAGGTGGCAGACAGTTCAAAGGGTTCGCTGCCACCCTCGATGCTGGTCCCCGCAATGTCAATTTCACCCGACTCGTAGAGCGCACCGGATGCCTCAAGGCGGCCCGAGTCCGCATCGTAGGTGCCGTCGGCAATCCGCGTTTCTTCCATCTCCGGCAGCCAACCGTAGAGGCGGCTGTCCGGCATCACGACCAGATAGCCGTCGTCTTCGACCCCGTCGGTGAACGACAGCCTCCAGAAGTTGGCCGGACCGGCATAGTCCGCCTTGGGGGCGGAGAGATTGGACAGGTGCCCGGTGGGGGTGCTCATCAGGCTCATCACCGCGATGGGTTGGTCGGCCGCAACCATCAATTGCCACTTGCCGGCCCCGTCGCCCAACATGCCGGTCAAGCCGCTGCCGCCGGGCTCAAGGTCCTCGGAGAAGACCGCCTTGGCTTCGTGAGCGGCCAAGGAGAGGCTGACCTCACCGCCGGGCGCCGCTTCAGCCGCGTCATCGACCCCGCTGATGGTGACGGCGGCTTCATTGCCGGACAGATTGACCAAGCGCAGCCAACTTTTCTGGTTGAAGTTGCTGGCGGGATTGAAAATGGACACCCGATGCCGCATGCGCCCTTCCGGGGCGACGGCGGACATGCTGGTGAGGAAACCGTCCGGGCGCGTGCGGATGTAGGCCAGCGGTTCGATGTCCTGTTCGCTGCGCAGATGCAGACGCCAGTTGCCGCCGGAGGACGCGCCCAATCCGCCGGAGAGGTTCTTATCGGCGTTGCCGTTCTCCAAGTCCCGGGAGTTGAGGTGAATGGTCCGCTTGGCGCCCAGCGTCAATGTCGCCGAACCGCCCGCCTGCCCGGCATCATCGTAGCCGGTAATGTGCACGGTGGCCTCTTCTTCGGAGTGGTTAATGACGCGAATAAAGCCCTCCTGCTGCTCGACGCTCGCGGTGGGCATAAACGATGAGTTCACCGTGGACAGAAACAGCGGCAGAACGTGCTCGCGGCCCATCGACGGCTGCGCCAGCGCTTTGCCACCCAGGAAAAGCAGCCCCAAAGCTATGCCCAAGGCCATCACCAAATACCGAATTCGCATAAGTGCCTCCCGCTCAAAGGCAAGTTAATTGGTAAATATGTGGATTCTGAACGTTCCCACCAAACCCTTCAAGGATACTAGAACCGAGGGACTTGCGCTGTAGGGTTTTTTGTCGAGCCAACGGGCGGCAATGGCCGATTTGGATGGTGGCCGGTAGGCCGATGACTGCTGGATTTGCGCTTCAGGGGGTCATTGGGACGGTTTTGGGGCGGGTTTCCGGCCCCCCAAACGAGAACGGTTCGCATTTGGCCGCGTTGGGCGCAGGGGCGCCCCCGGCCTGCCGGCCGATGGTTGGGGAGGCTTTCGGGAACGGCGGCGTCAAGCCGCCAGCGGCAGTCCGGGGTCCACCAGCGAGCGCATCCGCTCCGGGCGGCCGTTGGCGATGGAGCCCAGCGCCAGCGCCATCATCACCGCCAGCAACAGCCCGGGGGCGGCGTCATGCCGCCGGACACCCAGGACCCACCGGATCCGCCCGACACCCAAGATCCCCCCGACACCCAAGACCCGCCGGACACCCAGGACCCGCCCAACGACGGCGGCGGCTCCGGCGGTGGAGGCGGTTCCGGCGGCGGGGGAGGCGGGGGCTCGTCGGGGGAGGTGCGCATCCTGTACGCCGAGCCGGCGGTTGAGGGCTCGCCGCTGCGCTTCCGCGTCACGCTGGAGGCCCCGGCGAGGCGGCGGCTGGACCTGCTGGCCGCCACGTCCCCCGGCACGGCGTCCGAGGGCGACGACTACCTGGGCCTGGACGCCCGTCCGGTGGCGGTGCCGGAGGGGGCCT
>JAPPIX010000041.1 GCA_028820495.1 Gammaproteobacteria bacterium | reverse complement strand
TGGGGCCTGCCACACCGCGTTGTCGCGCCTTGCCGGGAGCCAAAATGGCCTAGCGTCTAAAACCCACTTATTTGCGGGACAGCACACTAGCCGTCAGCTTCTGACTCCCGCCTCCTGATCTCCGCCTTCGCCTCTTCGGCGTATTCCTCGATGAACTTCTCTTGATTGAAGAACAGGCGCCGCATCACCTTGGGCAAGATCCCGAGCGCGGTGGCCTCCTCCGTGAAAGTGCCCACCGTGCCGCCGTTCTCCGCTCTGAATTCGGCAACATAGCGCCCTTCGAAGCTGCCGTCAGCACCGGTCTTCAAGACCAGCCTGTTCGGCGGAGATTCCTCCAGGATCTGAAAATGGACCCTCATGCCAGACATCTCCAAGGTCTCGGTCCAACGCCTTTTGTTACTGGCCATTTCCACCCTGGCGACATCCGAGCGCCAATTCGGTTGACTCTCGAAGTCCGCATACACCGCCCAAACCGCTCGAATGGGCGCATCGAAACGGACTTCAACAGTGGTGCGGGTGGTTTGGGGCAGCAGCAGCGCAGTGCCGACGGCCAGCCCCGCCACGACGGCCACGACAAGCAGAATCCAGTTCATTCGCCCAACTCCGGTCTTTGACCGACCCATTCCCCAAGTTCCGGTGCCAATACAACGGGTCAGCATAAGCTATTGGGAACATCCCGTGCTATCGTCAGTTGACATATTGATTTCATGAAGTACGATGTGTGAAACACATATGTGAAGGCCGCTGCGGCGGCAAAAGTGATTCAGTGGCTCCGGCCAGCGGTGCGCATTCCTATGGGGTATGCGATCCGCGGTCGGATGCAAGAGGATAGAAGCAGGAGGAGCGGAACATGAGCCAAGCGGTGACGGCAAGGCCGGTTGTGCAGTTCTTGACGCGGCTGCAGGAGACCGGAGGGCTGAAAGGCACTGACATCGCCAACTTCACAGGTGTGTCCAAGACGACCGTGTCCCGGTGGGGCAGTGGCCAAAAGTCGCCGCATCCGCACACGCAGCTGATCATGTCGGACTTGTCGTACGTCGTGATGCGGTTGGGCGAGTACTACGGCAACGAGGAAGTGCGCGCTTGGCTGTACGCCCGGCATCCGCAGCTTGAGGGGGCGCGGGCGATCGACTTGATCCACGACGAGCGCACCGAAGAGGTGATCGCCATTCTCGACCGGCTGGATGCCGACGCGTACCTCTAGGCATGGGACGTCAACGCGGGCGGAGTCCGGGAGGAATCCGCGGCCAGTCACTTTTGGATGCCCTCGAGGCTGTGCCGATGGCGCCGTTCGAAGGCACGGTGTGGCGGTCCGTGCGGCGCGGTCAGGATCCGCTCGTGTGCAGGCGGTCAGGCGGGCGGTGGGACGACGGGACGATGGACGTGCTGTACACCTCCGAGACCCGGGAAGGCGCGCTTGCGGAACGGCGTTTCCACCTGTTCCAAGGGCAGCCGTTCCCGCCGGCGCGAGTGCGTTACGAGATGTTCGAACTGATGGTCTCCTTGGGGGCGGTCATGCGTTTTGCCGGACTCGAAGCGTTGGCGCAGGTCGGGCTTCGCGTGGCAGGCTACGGCCAGCTAAGCTACGTTGAGCGTGAGCGGGAGTACCCCCGTTCGCAAGAGATCGCTGAGGCGTGCGCTTTCCTGGGCGCGGACGGATTGCGTGTGCCGAGCGCGCGCGACGCGACGCAGGGCAACCTGATCGTGTTCTGCGAACAACCGACGGTAGTGGAGAAACAGGTCGTCCGCAATCACGGTCCTCTGGACTTCGCTGCGGCGTGAGCGTGCATAGTCATTGTGGGCGCACCTGGAACGGCGCTAGAGTAGGGAATGGTGGCCAGGGGCAGAATCGAACTGCCGACACGAGGATTTTCAGTCCACTGCTCTACCGACTGAGCTACCTGGCCAAGCGTTTGCCCTAGGGCGGCGGGCGGCTATTAAAACGGCATGCCGAGATAGGGTCAAGGGCAGTGATCGTGGTGCTGTGATTGTGGCGCACTACTGGTATAGTGGCGTTTATAGCTAGCAAGCTAGGTTATAAAGTAGCTATGAAAACCATACAGATGACCATGGAAGACGACCTGCTGGCACGGGTCGACGCTAGGGTCAAAGCCCTTGGCCTTACTCGTTCCGCTTTTGCTCGGGACGCCTTTCGAGAGGCCTTGAGACGATTCGATGAATTGGAACTCGAGCAGCGGCAGATTGCCGGTTACCGCAAGACCCCTCCCAATCCCACGGAATTCGACATTCCGGAATCCGATCATGCGTGGGGCGATAATCCTTGGAGCGCCGGATAGTGCGTCGAGGTGAGGTTCGCTGGTACCGATTTGCGGCCCCGGACAAGCGCCGACCTGTCCTCATACTTACCCGCAACTCGATTGTTTCCAGCTTGGGAGAGGTGACGGTTGCACCGATAACGACCAGCATTCGCGGAATCCCGAGCGAGGTGGCCTTGTCAGTTGATGACGGTTTGCCACGCGATTGCGCTGTCAATTGCGATCACATTCAGACGATTCCAAAGCGGCGATTGGGCGCTACCGTTGCGACTCTTGCTCCCGAGAAGATGAGCAATGTCGCCACGGCGCTTCGTTTTGCATTGGAACTGGGCTGAAGCCTCTAACTCCTACCGGAGCGCACCCGGCCAGTAAGTGGCCCTAAGGTTCGGGCGGACGATACCCCTCGATTTTGTCGATCGGCTCGTTGTCGAGGAACCTCTCCATCTGGGCCGCCAAGTACTGGCGCGCCTCGGGGTCGATCAGGCGCAGGTTCCGTTCGTTGATGAGCATG
>JAPPIX010000161.1 GCA_028820495.1 Gammaproteobacteria bacterium | reverse complement strand
CGCCGCAGACGATGGTCAGTCCGGGCTGCGCGATGCCGAGCTCGGGGGCCATCACATGCACGATGCCCTGGCGCTCGTCATCGATGTCGAATATCTCCACGGAGGCCTTCTCGGCATTGTCGCGGAAAAAGCCAATGAACTCCTCGCCGCCCGGAAACTTGGTCTTGTCCGTCCTGCCGGGGTCCGTGTCGATGATGTGGTCGATCGTTGCGAATACGCTGTCCGGGCTGCGCACACGCCGCCCGGCACGCAGCACGCCATCGATCATCCTGCCGCCGGAACGCTCGTGCAGGACCACCCGGTCGATGTGGAGCAGATCAACCCCGCCCTCAAGCGCCGCGATGCGGTGCGCGTCCCAGATCTTCTCAACCAGCGTTTTTCCCACTGCCATTCCCATTCCCCGATCAGCGCCAGCCCAAGCTTCAGGCAGCGCTCGACAGATTCGGCTCCGGCGCGCCGGCCAGCAGTTGCTCCCGGTAGCGCTTGTTCACGTTGCCCGCGGCCTGCAGCACGGTGGCCCGTTTCACGAAGCGCTGGGCATGGCATTCGCTGGTGAAGCCGATGCCGCCGTGAACCTGGACGTTGTCGAAGGCCGCCCGCATGGAGGCGGTCTCGGCCAGGGCGCCGGCGCACAGGGTTCGATACTCGGCCTCCGGCAGGCGCTCGTTGAAGGCCGCCGCCGCATACATCAGCTGGGACCGGGCCGCCGTGAGGTGCAGCGCCATGTCGGCGCACTTATGCTTGATGGCCTGGAACGCGCCGATGGGGCTGCCGAACTGCTCCCTGATCTTGGCGTACTCCACCGCCATGTCCGTCGCGGCTTCGCCGAGGCCGACTTGGGAAGCGGCCAGCAGAATGTGGGCGCGCATCCACAATCGTGTGTCGGCCGCGTGCGCCCGAGCGTTCTCGGGGTCAATTCCGTAGCGCATGAGAGACAGGCTGTCGTCCAAGGGCGTTCCGGCGCCACCAAGCCGAGCCAAGCCATCGGTCGACTGCAAGGTGACTGCGTTCAGGCCGAACGCGACCAGCAGGTCAGCCTCATCGGCATCGAGGGCGAGCAGGGCTTTGTCGCTGGCGATGGCCAGCGAAGCGCGCTTGGAACAGGCCATCAACTCCTGCGCCAAGGCGTTGTCGCCGTTGCCCACCGCATCGTGCACCGCGACCACCGTGGCGAGCAGCGAGGGGCTGGCGAGGTATTTGCCGGCTTCCTTCATCAGCAGCATCTCCTCCAGCACGGACATGCCCGAGCCGCCGGCCCGCTCGGGGACGGCCATTCCGTACCATCCGAGTTCCGCCAACTTGTCCAAGGCCGTCTCCTGAAGCGCACCCTCAATCCCGTTGAATCGATCAAGCGCAAACTCAACGGGGAGGACGGTGTCCGCCCAGGACAGCAACTCGTTCTGCTCGCCGGTCAATGAGAGATCCACAAGACACTCCAAATCCGTTGGGTGAACTGGTAGCCTGCCCCGAATGGAAGGTTGACGGGACTCGCCGTGTTTCCGGGAGTCTAGATCATTCCACCCAATATTGAATGCAATTTTGGAGGGTAGTTCAATGGCAATGACGGCGGAACAGAAGGAGCGCCTGGATCCGGAAATGCGGGTGATTGCGGACATGCTGGACGCGGAGCGAGAAGGGGACATGGACACGTACTATGAGTTGCTCAAGCAGGTTCGGGTTCCGGCGGAAACGCTGCTAGCGTTTGCGAAGTGTGGGGACGCGGACCTGATCCGGGAGATGGGACTGAACACGTCGCTGGCCGACGAGAAGTATGGCCCCGGCTGGCTCGACCGGGTGGGATAAATGACCACTCCCGACGCGGACGTTCTGAGGAAGCGCGTTCTCGCCGGCCTTGTCTCGCACCGGACTGCCGAGGCAAGAGAGCGGGCGCTTGTGGAGGCGGCTCGGGAAAAAACCGCGCCATTGCCGGGCGAAACCCGTGCGCGGCTGCGCGGGATTGTCAGGGACGTGGGCAAGTCCGGTGACCTCGACCTGATACTGGACATTGAAAAACGGCTGCTCACCGAAGAGTTGGAAAATCAAGTTGCCGCGCCTGGGCAGGAAACCGCGCTTGAAAACTCCCTCAAGGACTTGGGGATCGCCGCCGACCTGGTGAAGAAGGCGCGCGACCCTGAAGCCTATCAAGCCGTCGCTGCCGACTACCGCCGGGACCGCAACAAGGACCGCTACGGCGCACCCCTCGACGAGGCGCGCCAGTTCTTCAAGTCGCACGTCAACCGGCTGAACCGGGCGGAAGCGGCCTTAGGGCAGGGCGACGCCAGCGAGAAGCAGCTGCTCGCCGTCCGCCGCGGCAGCATCAGCGCCGCCCACAAGCTCTACCAAGCTCTGCAGGCCGCGCCCTTGAGCTTCCGCAGCCAAACCGTTGCCGGGAGATGGGGCCGGAACGGTGACCGTGCCGCTTAAGTGCGGCCGCCCATTCCTATATGATGTGGCCAGCGCCAATCAGAGGCAGGAGGTCTCCCCATGTTCTCCCCATGTTCCTTAGAGGCCTTTTCATGATGCGCTTGGCGCTGCCACGAGCAATTTGAAGTTCAACAGGGCCGGAATGCGCTGGCCCCCTTTTCCAGGAGCCTAGGATGAGCGAACAGCCCCAATCGATTCTTTTCCAAGTGACGGACGGCGTGGCCGTCGTGACCATCAATCGCCCGGAGCGCGGCAACGCGCTTGACGATGCGGCACGGGAAGGCATACGCGCGGCGTGGCGGAACATAGAGGCCAGCCCGGAGATCGACGTGGCCATTATCACGGCGACCGGCGACCGCCACTTCTG
>JAPPIX010000288.1 GCA_028820495.1 Gammaproteobacteria bacterium | reverse complement strand
TCCCGCGCCGCCAGGTGCTCATCTTGCGCAGCAAAGACCTGTTGCTTGACCAACCGGCCGTTCTCCATCGGGTTTTCGGCTTTCTGGGCGTCGCGGACGACTTGGTGATGCCCAAGGCCATCGTCCATTCAGGCGAGCAGCACGGCAAGCGCCGCCACCCCGTCATCTCCTGGCTGCTCAGGTTGACCTACTTGACTGAACGGCGGCGGGCGCGAGGCCTGTACGAGCTTTAGGCAGGCATCTTCAGCAGGATTCCAATGAGGCAGACCGCTAAGACGCATTCGCCGCCCTGCGTGATAGTCCTTGGCATGCACCGCAGCGGAACCTCATTGTTGGCCGGAAGCCTTGAGGCAGCCGGGTTGCACTTGGGGGAAGTCAACCAGGCCGCGCCTTTCAACAAGAAGGGAAACAAGGAAAACCAACCCATTCGAGACTTCCATGACGATCTGCTGGCGAGAAACGGGGCTGCTTGGAACCGCCCCCCCAAGCGGCAGATTCGTTGGCAGCGCTTGGATGAGGAAAGGGCCTTGCGACTCGTGGAGCCGCACCTACGCAGCGGTCATCCATGGGGGTTCAAGGATCCCCGCACGCTGTGGATGGTTGAGGGTTGGATTCGCCTGCTCTCAGCCCCGAGAATCATCGGGGTGTTCCGACACCCCGCGCTGGTCGCCCGCTCCCTGGCTGCAAGAACGGGAGACCTTGCCATCGGAGCGGAAGCAGCCCTGCGGCTATGGTGTGCGTACAACTCCGAACTGCTTCGCCTGCATCGGAAGCACCAATTCCCCCTCCTTCACTTTAGCTCCGACGGGGCATTCGAGCGGGATTTCGTCACGCCACTGACTTCCTTTGCCCGATCAATCGGCCTTGACGGGTGCGTTGAGGGATTTTTTGACCCTGCACTAGTCCATCAAGCAGAGCGAAGTCCTGCCGCAACTTGGCGAGCTCAATGGCTCTTTCGACGTTTGACGGCCCGGTCTCGGAAGGCTGCTCGATTAGCCGGGAGGTTTCGAAGCCCGTAGGGCGTCGCGATCGATCTGGTCGTTCAGCAGCCGCAGTTGTTCGAAATCAATCAGTTGTGCCTGGTTGTCAAGGACAGCCCGCTCAAGCAGGTCGGGTCCTTCGCGGCGCGGCGCCGGAGTCGTGTTTGCGTCCCTGCGCTCACCCTGTTGCGCGTCAACCCACGCATCCGTTTCCGGCAGCTCCAGCCACTCGATGCCGAGCAGTAGCGCCAAGTCCTCGGTTCGCGACGCCGCTTGCCGCTCAACGATCTCCAGCGCGGTGGTAAAGAAGTACACGCCGCTCGTGAGCGGACCCAACGCGAACATCCGGGGCTCGCCAGCGACCACTCCGGGCCGCGGAGTCACCTGCCCGGTCTCGAAGACGCAGTCCACGCCCCCGTAGCGGTGCGGCAGCACCATGCCGCTTTTGAGCAGATTGCCAAGGAGACGGCTGTCCGCCTCCTCGATGCGGCTGGCGGATCCGGTGGCGGCCACCAAGTACTCGAAATCGAGGCTGCTCTCGTCGCTGAAGTTCGCGCGGAACTTGTCCGTGCCGGGGGCGAAGCCGAACGAGGCCACACCGCCCTTGACCGTCAACTGGCCCGACTTCATCAACGCCAGCATGCGTTCGGCGTTCTCCCTCGGTATCGAAGCGCGATAGGTCAGCCAGTCGTTCAACCATTGCGACATCAGAATCCGTTTGTCGTCCTCCTCCAGGTGATGCCATAGGAGATCGATGTTCCGATTGGTGGCGTACAGCACCGTCTGCCACGGCCTCGGCTTGTCCGTGGCCAAGGCGATCTCGCGTTCGTAGTACGCCTCGGGCGAAAGGCCGTCGCCCTTGACGTCGCCTAGGCCGACCGAATGGCCCTCGGCGTGCTCGATCTCCGCGGCGAGCATCTTGGCGACATCCGTGAGCCGGATTTCCGCCTTGGTGCGGACCAACTGCTCAACGAGCTCGTCGCGCTCGATGTGCATAAACTTGTAGCGGCCGGGCTCGCCCCGCACGGCGGGCAGACGGCCACCGCGGGAGATGCAGTGGATCTTTCCCTGATGCCCCCCCGCAACGAGGCCCAAGACGACGTCGATGGCGCTCAGACGGGTGCCGATCACGCCGACGGTGGACGCGTTCGGTATCTCTTCCACCAGCCGTGCGATGGGGTATGGGTCGTGGTAGTAGCGGTCGTGGAACTGGTATTCCTCGGTCTTGGCGCGCGGCAGATGCCCAAGGGCCAGGTAGACGTACCGTACGCGACAGGCCGCGCCCGACCGGGTGCGCACGACGTACTCGCACTCGGCCGGATTCGGCGGCGAGATGTCCACCACTTCATCCGCGATGACGTCGAACCGCATGTCACGTTTCGCTGCCCGGCCCCTGGCGTGCTCGACGAGATCCTTCAGGTAGAGGCCAACCACCGGCCGCGGCAAGTAGGCGTTCGTGTCGAGTTCGGGGCCGGGAGCCCAGGCTTGCCACTTTTCGGGATGATCCCGCGCCCAGTCGAGAATCCCAAACTCCCCGCCGAATGACCGATGCACCGCCCCGGAGGTGGTGTTCATCAGGTTAGTGGCGACGTCCGGTGCGTAGGCGCCGCCGCCGCGGCCGGGGGCGTCAAAGAGGACGAGCGAGGCCGCCGCGGTGCTCCGTCCCATGGGCAGCTCCTCGACAATCTTGTTGGCCAAGCAGATGCCGGTTGCGCCGCCGCCGATGATCGCGATAGCGTATTGAGATTGCACGGGGTATGGGTTCGCGGGGAATGGACTGCCGCAGGAAATCTAGCAATCGACAGACTGGATGACAAGGCTTGT
>JAPPIX010000156.1 GCA_028820495.1 Gammaproteobacteria bacterium | reverse complement strand
TTCCAATTGTTCCAACCGTTGGTATTACGGGCTGTTGGGGCGGTCCTTGGGGGCTAACTTTGGGTTGGTTATGCCCTGGGGCCGGGCGCAACGCTTGTTTCGGGCGGGATCCCGGAGCGAGGGCGTCCCGCCCTCGATTGGGCTACTGGGATGCACCCTCCATCAGGAAGTTGGGGCTTGTTCCATGCGAGCAGGCCGATGAACCTAGGGGACCGCCAATCATCGATGCTGCTCTATTCGGATCCCCGGGACCAGTATTCCCACCGGGTGCGGATGATGCTGGCGGAGAAAGGCGTCATCGTGGACTTGGTGGACGTCGATGCGGAAAAGCCGCCGGCGGAGCTGGCGAGCCAAAACCCCTACAACACGGTGCCCACGCTCACCGACCGGGATTTGGTGCTTTACGACGCCAACATCATCATGCAATACCTTGACGAGCGCTTCCCCCATCCGCCGCTGCTGCCGGTGTACCCGGTGGAAAGGGCGCTGGCACGGCTTTGGGTCCACCGCATCGATAGGGAATGGAGCAGCAAGCTGGATCCGCTGATCGCGGGCCAAGGCTCGGAAGCTGTCCAGCAGCAGACCAAAGCCGACCTTCGCGCCAGCCTGAGCGACACGGCCCCCATCTTCAGCCAGAAACCCTTTTTCATGAACGAGGAGTTCACCTTGGTGGACTGCTGCGTGGCGCCGATCCTTTGGCGTCTGAAGGCGGCTGGCATCGTGCTGCGCGACCGCCGCTCCCGGCCCTTGAGAAACTACATGCAACAGATCTTCGAGCGCGACTCATTCCAAAAAAGCCTCACCGAGGCCGAACAGGAGATGGGCGAATAGCCATCAGCAAACAACCCTACTTTATGCGGGCGCTCTACGATTGGATGGTGGACAGCGGCCTCACTCCCCACTTGCTGATCGATGCCGCCTCGGAAGCGGTGGTCGTGCCCAGGGAGTACGTCGCCGACGGACGCATCGTGCTCAATGTCTCTCCCACGGCTGTGCGCGGCTTCACCATCGCCAACGTATCCCTGTCCTTCGACGGACGATTCGCAGGCCGGGCTTTTCGGGTTTCGGCACCCACATCGAGCGTGATGGCCATCTACGCCAAGGAAACCGGCGAAGGCATGATGTTCAACGAGGACGCCCCAGCGCCCGACGAAGCTCCCAAGGCCAGCCGCAGCCCGACGCTGAAGCTGGTCACTTAGGGCTTACTTACGACCTAGTCAGCCTGCCGGCGCAGGAAGGTCGGCAGGTCAAGGAACTCCGGGTCCATGTCCGCCACCGCATCCCGGGCGGGCTTCCTATGCCGCTCGTCATGGATGCCTCGCCGTGAAGGTGGCCGGTCGTACTCACTGTAGTCGCCGTCAACGTTAATCGCCACGGCCCGCGGGCCCGTAGCCTTGCCTCGCACTTGGTCCGCCAGGCCAGTGGCCACGATGGTGACCTTGACCTCGTCCTCCATCGACTCGTCAATCACCAGGCCGCCGATGAAAGTGGCCTTGTCCGAAGCGATCTCGTTAATCATGCCGTTGATTTCATAGTACTCATCGAGCACGAAGGACGGACCGGCCGTGACGTTCAGCAGCACGCCCCGGGCGTCCCGCATGTCGATGTCGTCCAGCAACGGGCACTCGATGGCCGCCTCCGCGGCGCGGCGCGCCCGGTTCTCCCCGGACGCCCGGCCGGTGCCCATCATGGCCGTGCCATTGATGCCCATGACCGTCTGCACGTCGGCAAAGTCAACGTTCATGACGCCGTGGCTCACGATCAGGTCCGAAATGCCCTCCACCGCGCCGAGCAGCACGTCGTTGGCGGCCGCAAAGGCGTTCATGAGCGTGAAGCTCGGATCGGCATCCTTCAGCTTGTCGTTGGAGATCGTGATCAGGGAATCGACATACTCGGCGAGTTGATCGAGGCCCGCATCGGCGTGGGCATCGCGCCGTTCATGGGCAAAGGGCCGGGTCACCACGGCCACGGTCAGAATGTTCTTCTCCCGAGCCAGTTTCGCCACCACTGGCGCGGCACCTGTGCCGGTGCCGCCGCCCATGCCGGCAGCGATGAACACCATGTTGGAGCCCTCGAGCAGTTCGCTGATGCGCGCCGTCTCCTCCAAGGCCGCCTGCCGCCCGGTCTCCGGGTTGGCCCCTGCGCCAAGCCCCTTGGTCACCGAAGTGCCAATGGCCAGCTTGTTTGGCACGTTCAGCGCCCTGAGCGCCTGCAGGTCGGTGTTCATGGCGACGAACTCCACGCCGGGCAGGCTGTTGTTCACCATGTGCTGAACGGCATTGCCGCCGCCGCCGCCCACGCCAATGACCTTGATGATGGCGTTCTGCGGCTCAGTTTCCTCAATTGTAAACATGGGCTTGTCTCCCGTTGCAGATGGTTGGTTGGTGACTTCCAAGAAGTCGAATTCGGTTTGTTGGATGATTGGCATGGTTACTGCTTCGCATGGTTTTGGTCCAAGTTGATTGCGCTTTTTCCGGCTAAAAGTTGTCCGCAAGCCACTTCCGCAACCGGCTCATTCGACCGCCGTTGCTGCCTTGGCTGGCTCCGTCGGCGTCGCGGCGCTGCTCCTTGCCGTACAGCATCAGGCCGACGCCGGTGGCGTGAATCGGATTGCGCACGATGTCCTTGAGCCCAGAGACTGCCTTCGGCGACCCGAGGCTAACCGGCATGTGGAAGATCTCCTCGGCGAGTTCGATCGCGCCCTGCATCTTGGCGGCGCCGCCGGTGAGGACCACGCCAGCGGCAATCAGCTCCTCGAAGCCGCTGCGGCGCAACTCGGCCTGGATGAGGCTGAACAGCTCGTCGTAGCGCGGCTCCACCACCTCGGCCAAGGTCTGCTGCGACAGTTCGCGAGGCGGCCGGTCGCCGGCGCCGGGCACCTCGATCATTTGATCGGCCCGGGCAAGCTGCGACAGTGCCCGCCCGTAGCGGATCTTGATTTCCTCGCCATTGGGGGTGGGGGTGCGCAGGGCCATGGCGATGTCGTTGGTCACTTGGTCGCCGGCAATGGGGATGACGGCCGTGTGGCGAATGGCGCCGCCGGTGAATACGGCGATGTCCGAGGTGCCGCCGCCGATGTCCACGAGGCAGACGCCCAACTGGCGCTCGTCGTCCGAGAGCACCGAATAGCTCGACGCCAATTGCTCCAGGATGATGCCGTTGACCTTCAAGCCACACCGCTCGATGCACTTCTCGATGTTCTGCAGCGCGTTGGCGGCGCAACTGACCAAGTGCACCTTGGCTTCAAGGCGCACCCCGGACATGCCCAAGGGGTCGGTCACACCATCCTGATGATCGATGATGTACTCTTGGGGCAGAACGTGGAGCATCTTCTGGTCGGTCGGTATGGCCATCGCCTCGGCGGCATCGATGACGCGCTCCACGTCGTGGGCGAGCACTTCCCGGTCCGGCACCGCGACGACGCCGTGGGAATTGGTGCTTTTGACGTGGCTGCCGGCGATGCCCGCGTACACCGACTCGATGTTGCAGCCTGCCATCAGCTCCGCCTCCTCGACGGCCCGCTGAATGGAGTGCACCGTGGACTCGATGTTCACCACCACGCCCTTGCGCAGCCCCCGGGAGGCTTGGGTGCCGATGCCCTTGATTTCCAGCTCGTTGTCCGCCGTCACTTCGCCGACGATGGCGGCCACCTTGCTGGTGCCGATGTCCAGCCCGACGATCTTCTGTCCCGTGCCGCTGTCCGTTGTCACTTTGCCGCCCTCATCCTCATCTCATCTATTCGCGAGCATCTGCGGCTCGTCGAAGCGCACTGCGGCGCCGTTGGCGTAGCGCACGTCCAGATAGCGCACGGGTTGTGCGTTCACTTGGGCGAGGTGGCGATGAACCTGCATGAAGCGCGCCATGCGGCTGCGCAGGGCATCGGCGCCAAGGTGGGCGCGCACACCGTTGCCCAGTTCCAGCCGCCACTCGCCCAGCGCGTTCTCGACCAGTGACCGGATCTCAAGGCCGTCTTCGGCAGCGATGTCCTGCAGGTGCCGATAGATCTCCAGCGCCTTTTGCGGGCTGGCGATCTCGCAGTCGAGCAGCGGCACGCTCACCGCCCGATCAAGCCCGCTGACCAGTTCGCCACCCGCCGTGAGGTAGCCCTCGCCGCCCCACTTGGCCACCACCAACTGGCGCTCGATGCGGATCGAAATGGTATCCGGCCAGACCCGCCGAATCTGAACCAGCCGAGGCCAGGACAGCGCCATGAGATGTTCGCGCAACGCGCCAAGGTCGGTTGACAGCAACCGTCCAGGCTTCAGCTCGGTGAGCCGCCGCTGCACTTCCGCCGCTTCGGCGGGCGCCAAGGCGCCGACCACTTCGACGCTGCGCACGGGCCGGTCGAGCGAGACGTAGATCCACGCCGCCACTGCCGCGAGGCCCAGCAGAGCGGCGACGGCACCCAGCTTACTCAACATGTCCACCCCGCAGGCGGTTGGATATTTCACTGACGTTGCCAGCGCCCTGCACCAGCACGACATCTCCGCTGCGGACGATGCCCGGCAGCAACTCCAAGGCCTCGCTCGGATCGACGGCGAAGACCGGCGGGGTGGCACCGCGGCTGCGGATGCCTTGGCACAGGGCGCGGCCACCCGCACCAGGGATGGGCGGCTCGCCCGCCGCATAAACATCGAGCAGGACCAATTGATCCACGCCCGAAAGCACCCGGACGAACCGATCGAATTGGTCCCGGGTCCGGCTGTAGCGATGGGGTTGGTAAGCCATCACGAAGCGGCGGCCCGGCCACACCTTGCGGGCCGTGCGCAGAACCGCGTCAATTTCCGTGGGATGGTGGCCGTAGTCATCCACCAGGGTGACCTTGGCACCGCCGATCGCAATGCCCTCAAAAATCTGAAAGCGGCGGCCGACGCCGGAAAAACCGGCCAAGCCCTCGCCAATGGCCGCATCGGCAACGCCCTCATGGGTGGCCACGGCAATGGCTGCCAAGGCGTTGCGCACATTGTGCTCGCCCGGTGCCGCCAGGCTGATGTCCAAAGGCTCTCGCCCCCCCGGACGGTGCGCCCGAAAGCGCCAGCAACGGCCATTCACAGCCAGCCCGCCGGCGCGATAGTCCGCGTCCGGCGCAAAGCCGTAGGTGAGCATGGGCCGCGACACCTTGGGCAGCAGGCCGCGCAGCACCGGGTCGTCGATGCACAGGACCACCGTGCCGTAGAAGGGCAGGCGGTGGATGAACTCGATGAAGGTCGCGCACAGGCGCTCAAAGTCTTGGCCGTAGGTTGCCATGTGGTCCTCGTCGATGTTGGTGACGACGGCCAGCATGGGCTGCAAGTGCAGGAAGGAGGCGTCGGACTCGTCGGCTTCGACGATGATGAACCGGCTCGCTCCCAGACGGGCGTTGGCGCCGGCGCTTTCGAGCAGCCCCCCGATGACGAACGTAGGATCCAGCCCGGCCGCCTGGTAGATGGCGGTCAACAGGCTGGTGGTGGTGGTCTTGCCGTGGGTTCCCGCAATGGCGATGCCATGCCGGTAGCGCATCAATTCGCCCAGCATTTCGGCCCGGGCCACCACCGGTATGCGCCGCTCGTGGGCGCTGGCGATCTCCGGGTTGGACTCTTCGACGGCGCTCGACCGCACCACGACGTCGGCGCCTGCCACCTGCTCGGCGGCGTGGCCGACATGGACCGTTGCGCCAAGCGCGGCCAGCCGCTCGGTGGCCGGCGACTGGCGCAGATCAGAGCCCGACACCGCATAGCCCAGATTGCGCATCACCTCGGCGATGCCGGACATGCCGGCACCGCCGATGCCGACGAAGTGGACGCGCCGCACACGCCCCATCCCCGGCACTTCGCCGCCAGCGACCGTTTGGCCGTTGCCGCCACTCATCGCGTATCCCGCTCCAACTGCGCCCGGCCAACCAAGCCCACCAGCGTTGCGCACACGATGAGGCTGTTGCCTCCATAGCTGATGAACGGCAGGGTCAGGCCCTTGGTGGGCAAGCTGCCGGTGGCCACCCCAACGTTGATGAGCGTCTGCACGCCCAAGAGCAGCGCCACCCCGTAGCATAGGTAGCCCGCGAACTTGTCGCCGCCGGCGATGGCCATGCGGGCGACATACAAGATGCGCGCGACAATCAGTCCCAGCAGCGCCATGAGAGCCAAGGCGCCGACCAAGCCCAGTTCCTCCGCGATCACGGCGAATATGAAGTCGTGGTGGGCCTCGGGCAGGTACCAGAGCTTCTGGATGCCTTCGCCAAGGCCTAGGCCGAACACTTCGCCCCGGCCAAAGGCGATCAGCGAGTGGGTCAGTTGATAACCGCTGTCGAAAGCCGAAGCCCAAGGATCGCTGAAGCTGACCAGCCGCTCCACGCGGTAGGGTTCCATCCAGATCAACCCTGCCAACGCCAGTATCCCAGCCAGCACCAACAGGCCGAAGTAGCGCAGCCGCAGCCCGGCCAGGAACAGCATGGCGCCAAGCACCACGCTCAGCACCACCACGTTGCCGAAGTCCCGTTGCAGGATCAGCAGCGCCACCAAGCCCGCAAAGAAGACCAGCGGCAGGAGCGCCGGCAGGGGTGATTCGCGCAATGCCTCGTCACGCCGGGCCAGGAACCCGGCCCAATACAGGATCATGGCGGCCTTGGCGATCTCCGCCGGCTGGAGGGTGAAGCTTCCGAAGTCGATCCATCGCCGGGCACCCTTGACCTCCTCGGCAAAGCCGGGAACGACCACCAAGGCGCAAAGCGTCAATGCGCCGAGCAGGGCCACCTGATAGGTGTGGTTCCAGACCTTGAGGGGCACGCACAACATGAGGAGAAAGCCCATTAGCCCCATGGCCAAGTAGATGCCGTGGCGGGCCAGAAAGGGCGTCTCCATGGCCACGGAGGCCGACGCCACCATGACCAGGCCAAAGCCAAGCACCAGGCCCCAGGAGACCATGAGCGGCGCATCAAGGCGAATCACGGCTTAAGCTCCTCGACCAAGGCGCGAAACGCCTCGCCGCGGGCGCGGAAGTCGCTGAAGTGGTCGAAGCTCGCGCAGGCCGGCGACAGCAGCACCCTGTCCCCCGGCCGGGCGCACTTGGCGGCTTGGCGCACCGCCTCCGCCAAGTGGCGGGATTGGCCAACCTGCGGTTCAAGGCCCGCAGCCCTGGCAATTGCAGGCCCGTCCTGGCCAATGGGGATCAGGCAGCGGGCGCGGGTGGCGATGGCTTGGCCCAAGGCCGCAAAGTCCGCACCTTTGCCCTCGCCCCCGGCAATGAGCACGACGCGGCCCGGTCCGCCGGAGAAGCTGTTTAACGCCGCCATGGTGGCGCCGGGGTTGGTCGCCTTGGAGTCGTTGATGTAGGTGACGCCATCCACCACGCCCACCACCTCGCACCGGTGCGCCAAGCCCCGATAGCCCAGGACGGATTCGCCAAGGGCCGCAAGCCCGCCGCCGTTTTCGCTGCCGTTGATCAGGGCCATCACCGCCAGCGCATTGCATTCGTTGTGGCCACCGGCGAGGGGCAGCCTGCGGGCTTCCACCACGGCTTCCACGCCCTTGGCCAGCCAGCGCCTCCCGCCCAAGGTGCGAACGCCCCATTGGCCGGTCGCTGGCGGGCCGGCGCCAAAGCTGACTGCGCTGCCCCCTGCTTCTGGATCCGGCTGGCTCAAGGGGTCGTCCCGATTGACGACCAGCCGCTCCGCCTGACGGTAGATGCGGCGCTTGGTGGCGGCGTAATCCGCCAAGCTCGCATGATGATCGAGATGGTCGGCACTGACGTTGAGGACGGTAGCGGCCCGGTAGGGATAGGTTTGCATGCGCTCCAATTGGAAGCTGGACAACTCGAGCACGTAGCAGTCCCGATCGGGGCCGATGATGTCCAGCGCCGCCTCGCCCAGGTTGCCGCCGACGCCGGGGCGGTGATTGAGCTGCGCCAAGGCGTGCCCCACCCAGGCGGTCACCGTGCTCTTGCCGTTGGTGCCCGTGATCGCGTAGATGGGTTCGTCCACCGCCCGGCAGAACAGGTCGATGTCGCTCAACACGGGCAGGCCCGAATCCTGAATGCGCTGTCCCAAGGCGCTTCGCAGTTTCAAGCCGGGGCTTAAGATCACCCGGTCGAAGGACGCAAAATCGATGTTGCAAGCGCCGAGCCGATAGTCGAGCTCAGGATGCTGGGCACGGGCCTCGGCCAATCCCGGCGGCTGCTCCCGCGTGTCGAGGACGGTCAATTCATCGCGTCCGGCCAAGTGCTTGATGCAGGAGACGCCAGTCACGCCGAGGCCAACGATTAAGGTCCGCTGCGTCACGCCTACCTCAGCTTCAACGTGGAGAGGCCGACCAGCACCAGCACCAGCGTCAGGATCCAAAAGCGCACGATCACCCGAGGCTCCGGCCAACCCTTGAGTTCAAAGTGATGGTGAATGGGCGCCATGCGGAAGATGCGCCGCCCGGTGAGGCGATAGGAGACCACCTGGATGATGACCGACGCGGTCTCGATCACGAACAAGCCGCCCATGATGAGCAGCACGATCTCATGGCGGACGATGATGGCCACCACCGCCAAGGCCGCCCCCAAGGCCAAGGCACCCACATCGCCCATGATCACGTCGGCGGGGTAGGCGTTGAACCACAGGAAGCCGAGGCCAGCGCCAATCATCGCGCCGCAGAACACCGCCAGTTCGCCGGCATGGGGGATGTGGGGAATCTGCAGGTAGCTGGCGAACTCCACGTGGCCAGCCAAGTAGGCGATCAGCCCCAAGGCCGCCCCGACCATCACGGTGGGCAGAATCGCCAGCCCGTCCAAGCCATCGGTCAGGTTGACGGCGTTGCTCATGCCGACGATGACCAGGTAGGCCACCACCACGTAACCCATCCCCAAGGGAATGGCGACGGTTTTGAAGAAGGGCACGATCAAGTCCGTTTCCGCCGGCAGCTCCGCGCTCAGGTAGAGGAACAGCGCCGCCGCCAGTCCGAACAGCGACTGCCAAGCGTATTTGGTCCGGGCCGCCAAGCCGTCGGAGCTCTGGCGCCGAATCTTGAGGTAGTCGTCCACCCAGCCAATGCCGCCAAAGGCCAAGGTGACCAGCAGCGCCGTCCACACATAGCGGTTGCCAAGCTCGCCCCACATCAAGGTGGTGAAGAAAATGACGATCAGGATCAACGCGCCGCCCATGGTCGGGGTGCCAGCCTTGCTGAAGTGGCTTTCCGGACCGTCGCTGCGCACCGGCTGGCCGATCTGGTGGCGGTTGAGGCGGTCGATCACCCATGGGCCCATGAGCAGCGACAGGACAAGCGCCGTCACCGCGCTGACCATGGTGCGGAAGGTCAAGTATTGAAAGACCGTGAAGCCGCTGATGAACTGAGCCAGATAGTCGGTGAGCCAGAGCAGCATCAGGCGTCCCCTCCCCGCCGGCTTAAGGCTTGGCGCACGGCTTCCCGGTCGCTGAACGGTTGCCAGCGGCCATCGACCTCCTGGGTGTCCTCGTGGCCTTTGCCGGCGACCATGACCAAATCGCAAGCATCGGCACCGGCGATGGCCTGCGCGATGGCCGCGCCACGATCAGTTTCCAAGGTCACCGGCGACGCGTCCTCGATCCCAGCGGCCATGTCGCGCATGATGGCCACCGGATCTTCGGAGCGAGGGTTGTCGCTGGTCAGCCACACCCGGTCGGCCAAGACCGCGGCGATGCGCCCCATCATCGGCCGCTTGCCGGCGTCCCGGTCGCCGCCGCAGCCGACCACGCACACCAAGGCACCCTCGGCATGGCGCCGGGCTGCGGCCAGCGCCTTGGCGAGCGCGTCCGGCGTATGCGCGTAATCGACCACCACGGTGGGCCACCCGGCAGCACGGAAGAACTCCATGCGGCCCGGCACCGGGGGCAAGGCGCTCGCTGCCTCGCAGAGCGCCTCCCAGGGCTGTTCGGCGGCGGCCAACACGCCGATGGCAGCGGCCAGGTTGGCCAAGCCGAAGTCGCCGCACACTGGCGCCGAGACGGCGGCGCTGCCCCAAGGCGTGCGCAGCCGAGCCCGCAGCCCGTCCGCTCGATGCTCGACGTCCTTCCAGGAGATGTCCGCCTGCCCTTGACCATAGGTCAGAACGTCCACCTGCGCCAAGCTGCGGGCGAGCTCGTGGCCGAACTCGTCGTCGATGTTGATGACCGCGCAGCGCAGCGAGGGGAATTCGAACAACCGTTGTTTGGCCGCCCCATAGGCGTCAAAGTCGGCGTGGTAGTCCAGATGGTCCCGCGTGAGATTGGAAAACACCGCGCAGTCGAAGGCGACCGCATCGGCGCGCCCTTGGGCCAAGGCATGGGAACTCACTTCCAACGCCGCCCAGGAGCAGCCCCGCCCACGAAGGCAAGCCAGACGCTTGTGGGTGAGGATGGCGCTTTCCGTGGTCAGGCGCGAAGGCGCCAACCGGTCTGGCCGCCCCCAACCGATGGTGCCCATGTAGGCGGCGTCGAGGCCCACGGCATTGGCGAGGCTGGCCACCTGGTGGGCGATGGTCGTCTTGCCATTGGTGCCGGTGACGCCGACGCAAGTCAGCGCACGGCTGGGCGCGGCGTAGAACTTATCGGCTAACGCCCCCCGCCGCGCCCGCAGATTCTCAACCTGAACCACCGGTGCGCCGAGGCCCGGCAGCGACCGTTCCGCAAGCACGCAGGCCGCGCCCCGGCCAACAGCCTCTGCCGCGTAGTCGTGGCCATCGAGGGTCGCGCCCCGAGTGGCGATGAAGGCTTCGCCCGGCTGGATCTGCCTGGAGTCTTCGGACAGCCCGGCGATTTCCAAGTCGGGCGTGTCCGGCCCGTCGATCAGCTCGCGCAAGCTCGACCGCATCATCACCCCCTCCCATCAACGGCGGCAATCAACTGCTGCGCATCGGGCGCGATCCCAAGCAGGCGCAACGCCCGTTCAGCGACCCGGGCAAAAATGGGTGCGGCGACGGCGCCCCCGCTGATCTTGGGGCCGCTGGGCTGGTTGATCACCACCACCATGACGATCTGCGGATCCGTCAGCGGCACCACGCCGGCGAACAACGCCACGTGGCGCTGATCCGTGTAGCCATCGCTGACGACCACACGAGCGGTCCCGGTCTTGCCGGCCACGCGATAGCCGGGCACTTGGGCATCGGGTGCCGTGCCCGTCCGTTCCGTGACCCCTTCCATCATCGACAAAAGTTGCCGGGTCATGGCCGCCGCGAAAACTCGCTCGCCTGGGGGTGGCTGGCTGAGCTTAACCACGCTGAGAGGCAGGCGAACGCCATCATTGGCGATGGGCAGATAGGCTTGGGCAAGCTGCAAGGGCGAGACGCTCAAACCGTAGCCGTAGGCCAGGGTGGCGCGCACCACCTCGCTGCGGAGTCCCGAGTCGTCAAAGGTGCCGATCGCCTCGCCAGGCAGTCCGCTGCCGACGAAGTCGCCGACCCCGGCCCGCTGCAGCACCTCGAACACGGCCCTTTCGGGCAGCGCCAGGGCCACCTTGGAAATGCCGACCTGGCTCGACTTGCGCACGATGCCCGCCAACGTCAGTTCCCCGTAGTTGACGGGATCCTCAATCAGCTTGCGGCGCACCGCCCAATAGCCCGGTGCGGTGTTGACCACGGTATCCGGCTGGTACTCGCCCGTTTCCAGCGCCGCCAGCACGGCAAAAGGCTTGATCGTGGAGCCCGGTTCGTAGTTGTCGGTCACCGCCCGGTTGCGCATCCCGGCAAACCCCAGTTCAAGGGATTCATTGGGGTTGTATGATGGGGAGTTAACCAAGGCGAGAATCTCCCCGGTGCGGGCGTCGAGAATGACGATGGATCCCGAGGCCGCCCGATGCCCCGCCACCGCATCCTTGAGCTCCCGATAGGCGAAGTACTGCAGGCGCAGATCAATGCTGAGCGCGACGTCCTGGCCGAGGCGTGGCACGGCGATGTACTCCAGATCACGGATGGTCGCGCCGAGGCGGTCCTTGAGCACGACCTTGCGCCCATGCTCGCCGCTCAGCAGGTCGTCAAAAGCCAGCTCGACGCCCTCCAGGCCGCGGTCGTCGATGTTGGTGACGCCCACCACGTGGGCGGCGGTCTCCGCGCCGGGATAGTAGCGCCGGTACTCTTCGCTGAAGTGCAGTCCCTCGATCCCCAAGGCGCGGACACGCTCTGCGGCGGTCCAGGAAAGCCGCCGCTTCAGATAGACGAAAGCCTTGTTTGCATGGCGGTCCAGATGGTCCGCCAACTGCTCCGCATCCCGGCCCAGCAGGGGCGCCAAGCGGTTGATGTCGGCACGGCTCAGCTTTTTTCGGCCCGGATCGGCCCAGACCGCCACCACTGGCGTGCTGATCGCCAACGGCTCGTCGAGCCGGTCGTAGATGAGGCCCCGGCGGGACGGGATGACGACTTCCCGCACCGAACGGGCGTCCCCTTGATCCTGCAGGAATTCCTTGTCCAGCAACGCCAAGTAAACCACCCGTGCGGCAAGCGCCGCGCAACCCGCGCAGAACAGGCAGAGCACGGCGTGGTGGCGCCAGACCTTCACCGGGGCACCCGTTCGACCCGGTCCGGGAAGCGCATTCCCAATTTGCCCTCCGCCACCTGCTCAACGTTGTAGTAGGCGGAGCGGGCGCCCCGCTCAAGCAGCAGGCGGCTGTGCTCGGCCGCGAGCCGATCCTGATGGTGCCGGGAGGCCTCGAGGGCCTGGTGAAGCTGCCGGACTTCGTGGGCCCGCGCCACCACCTGCACCCCGGAGGCGACGACGCCCGCTAGCAGGATGGCCACGACGGCGGCGGCGCCCCACTTCACGAGATGCGCTCCAGCACACGCAGCACTGCGCTTCGAGCGCGCCCGTTGCGGCGCACCTCGGCGGCTGTTGGACGCACGGGACCGACGACGATGCGCGCCTCGACCCGCGCCTCGGCAGCGCGAATGGGCACATGCCTTGGCACCGGCGGCGGCGAACTGCGGGCCTTGCAGAAGCGTTTGACGATCCGGTCCTCCAAGGAATGAAAGCTGATCACCGCCAAGCGGCCGCCGACGCCCAAGGCGTTGAACAGGCCTTCCAGGCCCGATTGCAGTTCGCCGAGCTCTTGGTTGATGAAGATGCGGATGGCCTGAAACACCCGCGTGGCAGGGTGCTTGCCCGGCGCTCGGCGCGGTTGGTTGGCGGCGACCAGGCTGGCGAGCTCACCGGTCGTCTCAAGCGGACGGGCAGCGATGATGGCGCGGCTGATGCGGCCGGCGAAGCGCTCTTCGCCGTAGCGCCGAATGACGCTGGCGATTTCCGCAACCGGCGCTTCGTTCAGCCAGTCGGCGGCCGTGGTGGCGGCGCGCTGGTCCATGCGCATGTCCAGGGGGCCGTCGGCGCGGAAGCTGAAGCCGCGTTCGGGATCATCGAGCTGGGCGGAGGAGAGGCCGAGGTCCATCACCGCGCCCCGCACGCCCTCCATGCCCACGGCGGGCAGGATTTCCGGGACGCTGCCAAAGGCTGATCGGCAGGCGACGACGCGGGCATCCTCAGCGGCCAATGCTTGGGCGCACGCGAAGGCCTCTGCGTCCCGATCGAGCGCCAGCAACCGGGCGTCGGGACCAAGGCGCCCAAGCAGGGCGCGGCTGTGGCCCCCGCGGCCAAAGGTGGCGTCAACGAAGTTGCCCCCCGCCCCCGGCTCGGCCACGTGGTCAATGGTCTCACGACGCAACACGGGCTCGTGCAGGCCACTCATACTGACAGCCCCGTTATGCCTTCGAATTCCGCGGCCAGTTCACCGTTTTCTTCGGAGCGCCACTGGGCCAAGCCTTCCTTCCACTTGGCTTCATCCCAGATCTCGATCTTGTTGCCTTGGCCCGCCAGCGTCAGCTTCTTGTCAAGACCGGCATGCTCCCGTAGCTGCACCGGCAGCAACAGCCGCCCGCTGCCATCGAGTTCCAAGTCGGTGGCGTGCCCGATCAGAAGACGCTGAAGCTGCCGCACTCCGGGCCGGATGTTGGGCAGGGCTTCAAGCTTCTCCTGCACGGCATCCCATTCCGTTCGCGGATAGAGCAGCAGGCAAGGCTCCGCCCGGTCGATGGTGACCACCACCTGGCCTTGGGATACGGCGGACACAACCTCGCGGTAACGCGATGGCAGGGCCATACGTCCTTTAGCATCCAACGTGGCGTTGGATATTCCGCGAAATCCGACAGTCGCCGACACAGGAAGCCTCGTTTTAGCCCTTTTCTCCCACGATTTCCCACTTTACCGCACTTTTTCCCAACTGGCGACACTACTGCGCCCCTTTAGATGTGTCAAGGCGGTTTTTCCGCCGGTTTTCCCGCCGAGCGGAGTGGGTCAACGATTGCTGCCCCAGCGGCTGCGGCAGCTGCATGTCCCCAGGCAGCGCTTCAGATTCCGCGTGAATGGGTTACTGCAGAACCTTCGCTGAGGTTGCCAACGGCGTCCGCCGCGCCAAGGCGTCGGCAAAGAACCTGCGTGCCTCGGTGCGAAGAGAATGCGGTCGTCCCACTGCGTACATGAACTCTTGCCATGTGCCGACTCCGCAAGGGCAATTTGCAAGAATCATGCACACGTGATGCAAGCGGTCAATTCCCTGTATTCACTCAGCGAGTCCCATTTTGGCATTCGACGTGGCTGTGCTCGTCGAGGAAGTGAGCCAGAAGTGACAGTGATGAGAGTCTGATTCTGGGGCCACAACCTGTCGAACTATGGTAGCCTCGACAACATGGATTCGACCTTTGACTCGCTGAACGCAGCCCGGGAACTTGAGCGCGCCGGAATGGATCGCCCCCAAGCCGAGGCCGTGGCGACCGCCATTCGCGCAGGCCAAGGTAACCTAGCGACGCGGGAGGACGTTCTGGCGTTGCGGGCTGAAATGTCGGCGATGCGATGGATGATGGGCATTCAGATGGCGATCAGCTTAGGCACGCTCGCGGCGGTCGTGACTATGGCTTTGGACTGAGCCGGACTTGTCTGGGGGATCCGGAAGCAAGATTTGGCAGTGAGCGGTTTTGACTTAGGCCTGCTTCCATCGGGGCGTCTGCACTGCTTCCCATCGCCAGCGGACGGCATGGCTGGAAACGCGGCTCCCGGCGCCGCCATCGGCAAGGCGTTTTCGCGCAGCGTGGCTGAGGGCCTGTTCGCTCTTGCGGCAAGAAAGGACGGCAGCGGCCTCTCCCCAGCACTGCAGTATTGGCGCAACTTTGCCTGCAAGTACTTGAGCGAGCGCTGTTTGCTGGAACAGGCTGATCCGCAGCAGCCCGTTCCCCTTGGCGAACTGTCAGGCGCTGAAGCCGAGTCCCTGCTGACGGGCGCGCCGCCCATGAAGGGGGCGGAGTATCTCTCCGCTGCCGCACTGCAGGCCATCCGGTCCTCGCTTGATGATTGGACGTGCGACCAGATCAGGGCCAACGGGGGGCTTGGCGCGCTGCTGTCGAAACGGGCACCGCACTGGCATCAGGTGGGCCGCGTCTGCTTCCACCTTGCGGAAAACAAGATCGACCCGGACTTTCCCTTCGCCTTCATGGCGACCTACGCCCCGGAAGTCTCCGCACAGGGCCGCATCCGTCACCAACCCTTGAGCCGCGCACTGCAGGAGTATGCGGGGGCGAAGAACAGCAAGGCGTTGATCCGTCTTCTTTCGCCCATCCAGCTTGCCGCTGAGTCCAGCCCGGCCATCAGGGAGCTGGTTGACTCCGGCGACATTTACCATCCATTGGCTTGGTCGCCTGCGGAGGCCTACGGGTTCCTCAAGGATGCCGCAAAGTACGAGCAGTGCGGTGTGGTGGTGCGGCTGCCGGACTGGTGGAGGAAGCGCGCCAGGCCGCAGGTAAAGGTCACCATCGGCGACCAAAAGCGGCAGGGCTTCACAGCCGATTCGATGCTGGACTTCAAATGGCAGGTTGCGCTGGGCGATGAGCCGCTCAGCGGGGCTGAACTGAGTGAGCTAATGGAGGCTGGCGATGGCCTTGCGTTGATCAAGGGTCAATGGGTCGAGCTGGACCGAGACAAGCTGGACGAAGCCTTGGCGCACTGGCAAAAGCTGGAGGCGCGGACCGGCGCTGACGGGCTCACCTTCGCGGAAGGGATGCGCCTGCTGGCTGGCGCTCCCACCGACTTGGGCGAGGACGCCCTTGAGGAGCGCCAAGCCTGGTCGCTGGTCAAACCGGGCGAACAGTTGGCCAAGCTGCTGACGGAACTGCGCACACCTGCGCGATTGCAGGCGGCCCATCCCGGCAGCGCCCTCAAAGCACATCTCCGCCCCTATCAGCAGGAAGGCGTGAACTGGCTGTGGCTGCTTTCGCAGTTGGGGCTCGGGGCCTGTCTTGCGGATGACATGGGGCTGGGCAAGACCATGCAGGTGATTGCCCTGTTGCTGATCCTTAAGCGGAATCGGTGCGCCACGCCTTCCCTATTGGTGCTTCCGGCTTCTCTGCTAGGCAACTGGAAATCCGAGCTTGAGCGATTTGCGCCGTCTCTGCGCAGCCTGTTCTTGCACAGATCACATTTGCCCAAGCCTGAATTGGAGGCCATGGCAAACGAAAACACTGCCTTGAAGAACATTGACCTCGTGTTGACCACCTATGGCACGCTCATGCGCCAGGAGTGGCTGCAGGAGCGGGAGTGGCAACTGCTGGTGCTCGATGAGGCCCAAGCGATCAAGAATCCAGCGGCCAGGCAGAGCAAGGCGGTCAAAAGCCTCAATGCCAGTTCGCGCATCGCCCTCACTGGCACACCGGTGGAAAACCGCCTGTCCGATCTCTGGTCGCTGTTCGACTTTCTGAATCCCGGCTTGCTGGGGTCGGCCAAGCGGTTCAAGTCGTTTGCGAAGTCGATCTCCGAGCGCAAGAGCAACCAATTCGCGCCGTTGCGCAATCTGGTGAGCCCCTACATCCTGCGGCGCCTGAAGACCGACCGGTCAATCATCAGCGACCTGCCGGACAAGACCGAAGTGCCCGTGTACTGCGGCCTGAGCCGAGTCCAGGCCGCCCAGTACCAACAAGCCGTTGATGAGATGGCGGATGCCATCGACAACCTTGAGGGCATGAAGCGCCGCGGCTTGGTGCTCTCCTACCTGTTGCGGTTCAAGCAGATCTGCAATCATCCGTCGCAACTGATTGGGGACGATAAGTACGATCCGAAAAAGAGCGGCAAGTTTCAACGGCTGGCCGAACTGTGCGAAGAAATCGCCTCGCGCCAAGAGAAGCCCTTGATTTTCACTCAATTCCGGGAAATGACCGCCCCGCTTGCCGGGTTTTTAGCACAACTGTTCGGTCGGCCCGGCTTGGTGCTGCATGGCGGCACTCCGGTGAAGCGCAGGCAAGCTCTGGTCGAGCGCTTCCGGGATGAACAGGGGCCGCCCTTCCTCGTCCTTTCCCTAAAGGCGGGAGGCACGGGCCTCAATCTGACCCAAGCATCCCATGTCGTCCATTTTGATCGTTGGTGGAATCCGGCGGTGGAGAACCAAGCCACCGACCGCGCCTTCCGCATCGGCCAGAAGAGGAACGTGCTCGTGCACAAGTTCATCTGCCAAGGAACGATTGAGGAGAAGATAGACGCCTTGATCAAGGAGAAGACGGCCCTCGCCGGGGAATTGCTGGATGGCGGCGCCGGCGCGCTCCTCACGGAGATGGACGATGAAGCCCTGCTTGATCTGGTGTCGCTCGACATTGACAGGGCGCAAGTCTGAGAACCATCCAAGTCTGGAATCCGTCAAACATGAGATACGACCGGTGGCCTCCCTATGTGCCAGTGGCGAAGCGTCGCGCCCGAGCGGCTCGGGAGATGAAAAAGCTGCGAAAGAAGGGCCTGAAGATTGAACCGGTTGAGATTCAGGGCCGAAAGATCGCGCGCACCTTCTGGGGTGAAGCCTGGTGCGGCCACCTCGAAAAGTTCAGTGATTTTGCGAACCGTCTGCCCAGGGGGCGGACCTATGTTCGCAACGGCTCGGTTTGCCATCTGGCCATTTCCAAGGGCGAAGTCGAGGGCATCGTCAGCGGCACGGAACTCTATGAAGTCAGGATCAAGGTCGCCCCAGTCCCCGCAACGAAGTGGAAGCACATGCGTCAGCGCTGCGCGGGCCAGATCGGCTCCATGCTGGAGTTGCTGCAAGGCCGGCTCTCCCACAACGTCATGGAGATCGTGACGGATCGGGACAAGGGGCTCTTCCCCGGCCCCAGCGAGATTAAGCTGGCCTGCGACTGCCCCGATTGGACGGAGATGTGCAAGCACGTCGCCGCCTTGCTGTACGGCGTTGGCGCCCGGCTCGATCGTCAACCCGAACTGCTTTTTCTGCTGCGCAACGTTGACCATAAGGATCTGATCGCCACGGAACCGGACGTGAAATCAGCCGCGTCCGCCAAAGGAAAACGGCGCCGGCTGGCCGGAGCGGACCTCTCCGATGTCTTTGGCGTGGACATTGAAGAGTCCGAAACGCCCAGCGAGGGTGGAGGCGCTGCCAAAAGCGGCGCTGCCAAGGGAAAGGCCGGCAGCAGCGCGTTTGCGCCAACGGCGGCGGCCGTCTCCAAGCTACGCAAGCGGCTGGGCCTGAGCAGATCGGAGTTCGCAAAGTTGGCTGGCGTAAGTCCGCCCGCCGTGGCCAATTGGGAAAGCAGCACTGGCGAGCTCAATCTGCGCAAACGCTCGCGGGATGGGCTCGCCCGATTGGCCGAATACACACCGGAGGAGGCCGCGAGAGCACTCGATCAGACCCGATAGGGAACCCGGCGGGCTTTGTGGGGACGCTTCTGAGCGCCGGGCCGGCTTGCAATGCCGCTGCCCGAACACGCTACAATTCGCATCCTGATTTGAGCGCGGGCTTGCCGATGCCGGTGCAACCATGCCGATGACGGAGCGCTTCTTCAACACTTCCGATCCGGTGGCGCCGGCCGACCATTACTGCATCCCTCCGCTGGAGCGCTTCGACCTCAGCGAAGTTCTGCGCCTCATCCGCGCCAAGCGCTATTTCGTACTGCATGCGCCACGTCAGACCGGCAAGGCCTCCGCATTGCTGGCGCTGCGCGATCTGTTGAACGGCAGCGGCGAGTACCGTTGCGTTTACGCCAACTTCGAGGCCGGGCAGACGGCTGGGGAGAACGTGGAGCGCGGCATGCGCGCCATTCTGAACCAGCTGCGCCGCCGCGCAATGACGACCTTTGCCGATGGCGTCCTTGCCGGTTTGGCCGAAGGCGCCATCGACGCCGCCGGGCCGGACGGCGCGTTGCACGAACTGCTGAGCCGCTGGGCGACCGCGGACGCGAAGCCCTTGGTGCTGTTCATCGACGAGATCGACTCGCTGGTGGGCGACACGCTGATCTCAGTGTTGCGCCAGTTGCGGGCGGGATACGACGAGCGCCCCCGGCGGTCTTTCCCCAAAGCGTGATCCTGTGCGGAGTGGTGGCTGCGCGACCGCATCGCGGCCGTGGCCCATTGGTTTGCACTGTGCCGGTCGGCGCCGGAGCGGTTCAAGGCCATGCTTGACGCCCCGCGCGTTCCCGATGCCGCCTTGCTTGGGGCGTGGCGGGCCGCGAAGGCTTCGGACATTGAACCGGAGGTGACCATCGCTTGGTTTCCGGCCTGGATGTTGCTGGCGGAACCGGGCCTGGCGAGGGTTCTCGACTTTGCCGGCGGCAAGCAGCCGCCCGACCGCGCCTTCGACTTGCTGAAGGCGCTGCTGACCTCGGACCGTGGCGCTTCCGTTACGATCCGGTCAAGAAGCCTCGTCTTTTTCCCGGTCCAGCCCACATCGCCGTACAGGTCGCAGAGCAATGAAAGGGCACGGCCGTACTGGCGGCCCGTGCCGGCGAGCTTGCCGTCGAACATCGGCTCCAGGAAACCGATGGCCCTACGGAAATCGCCCACGAACCTGGATTCGTAGGCCGCAACAATCAGGCTCTCGACGGGCGCGCGTCCGGCTGCGGCGAGTTGCCGGCAGTCCCGCTGCGGCAGCGCTTCCAGCACAGCCGGCTGGAGCTCGTCCGGCAGAAACTCCTCTTGCATTGGCATACCTACCCGTTGGCGGACGCAATCGATTCCGAAGTATAGGTGTTTCCCGTTGCCAGTGGCACTCTCGTGGGGCAACTGTCCTGGGGCAACGGCCAATCTCGTTTGGCCGGCGTCATGGAGCCGGCCCGCGGGACTGTCAAGGGGCAGGCGACGCTTCCAAGCCGTCCGCCGGGATGAAGGCCGACTCGTCCTCAACCAAGGCGTTCAGTGTCTTGTTGTAGTGATTCCACCGGGGGTCGCGGTATCTCTCCTCCACGAAGTCGAAGAAGCTGGGCAGCCCCAACTCCCACGGTCCCTCAGGCAACGCCGACGGACTCCAAAGCAGCCCAAGGTGCTGAAAGTGGGTGTGCGCCTCCTGCGCCGACAGGGCAGGCTCCACGTCCACCGGGGGATTGCGCACCCCGGAGTTGACTGCGGACTGGACCATCCTGGAGTTGAGGGACAGCCCCTGCTCCCCCTCAGCCCACCGCCACAGCGCCCCCAACTGTCGGGCGCAGCCGGTCAGGCCTAGGTCGTCGAGGTTTTGCCAAGCCTCGCCATAGCGTCCGTGCGCCAAGGACCGGAATCGCTCCCACACGGGCCCGCCCGCGCTGAAGTCGGCCTTGCGCCCCGCGCACCGGGCCGCCGCCTCCAGCGCGGCGGCGCCCAATGCTTGCGTGAAGTAAGGATTGCCGCTGCACCAGCGCGCCGCCTCGTTCAGGGCGCGTTGGTCGTGCTTGATGCCCATCGCGTCGAGCGGGGCCCTGATGGCCAGGGCGCAGTCCGCATCGCCGATGCTCCCGACGGGGACGAGCCTGGCCTCCCGGCTCCGGTCCAAGTACCAAGTGGCCTTGGCCCTGCGCAAGACGCCGATTAGGTCGGGCGTGCCCGCCAGGATGGCCCCGCAGGGCGACCCCTCCCCGTTCAGCATCTGCAGGCCATTCAGAAGCGCGCCCAGCGCCTCCGAGCTGGCGGCGTGCGCTTCATCAACAACGAACAGGGGGCGTTCCCCTCGCACTTCGTGAAAGCGGCGCAGCGCATTCGCGACCCCTCCAGCCCCTGCCATGCCGTCCGGCTTGGACTCGGATGAGGAGATGCCTCCCTTGCCCAAGCCGAGATTGACGCCGCCCGTCTTGGTTGTTGTGGTCGTGCCGTCGGCGGGCACCAAGGCGCGGGCGGCTTCGGCCACGGCAGCCATGCCCGTCAACTCGGTGCCTGCAATGCCCAAGACGCCCACGCCTTGGGGGTTGTCCCCCAGCGCGCGCTTCACCATGTCGAGCAGCACGGTCTTCCCTGCGCCCCTGGGCCCGTGCAGCGTCACCGCGTGAATGTCCCGGCTTGCGGCGGGCGGGGCAAGCAACTCTTCAAGCAGCCCGTTGATGCGCTCGGCTTGGCGCTTCCTTCCGACTAGCAGCGGCGGCCAGCCGGATGAGCCGGGATGGAAAACGCCCTTGAACCTGCGCTCCCTCGCCATCCGGGCGAGCCGCCGCTTGGTGGCGGGCCGCAGTTCCGTTGTTTCAATGCCCGCGAAAGCGTCCATGAGGGGATGGTAGCATGGGCCGGAGCCGGCTTGGCTCCTTCCTGCCCCCGGTGCCGGACCCGTACCGGCAGGGGTTCGTGCGGGTTGGGAACGGCTAGGGAGGGAGCGAGCTGGCCGATAAGCCGGGTTCTGTCGCCGAACGGTTCCGGCGGGCAGCCATTCATCTAGGGCCGTCGTCACCGACGGCCTCCAGCGGCCTACCCGAATCCGGTACGGACCATACCTTGGGATTCCTATTTGGCCTTGCTCCGGGCGGGGTTTGCCTAGCCACCGGTGTTGCCACCCGCGCGGTGCGCTCTTACCGCACCCTTTCACCCTTACCGCGAAGCCGTTGGCGCCTAGGCGCCGGCCTCGAGGCGGTCTGCTCTCTGCTGCACTTTCCGTAAGCTCACGCTTCCCAGGGGTTACCTGGCGCCCTGTCCTATGGAGCCCGGACTTTCCTCTCGCGGCCAAGGCGCAAGCGCCCGCCGCCAGCGGCTGCCTGGCCAGCTCGCCAGCTAGCCTGTACTTAGGGAGGCCGGATGTCAATCAACTCCAATGAGGTATGAGCCTGAACGGAGGCAGGGTTCAGAACTTCGTTTCAGGCTGGCACACTGCCCCACAGCCAGCAAGCGCCCAGCGCACCGCTGGCATTGCCGTGCTCGGCCTTGACGACGCGCGTCCGCCCCTCGTGCGAGAAGCCATACCCTGCCATCCTGTGGCCGATGTCCGTGGCCAGCCCATCGAGTTCGGAAAGCCCGCCTCCGAGCACGATTACGTCGGGACCGCAGCCGCACGGTTTACGCCCTGATCGGCAAAGCGCGGTGCCTCGTGCCGGTTGCCGCGTACAGGGCGTTCACCAGCGCCGGTGCGACCGGCGGCACCCCAGGCTCGCCGACGCCGGCCGGGAGACGGCCTTGGGCGGGCACCAGTTCGACTTGGGTGGCTGGCGCTTCGGCGATGCGGAGCATCGGATAGTCGTGGAAGTTGCTCTGCACGACCGCGCCGTCCTTCATGCCAATGTCGCCGTACAGCGCCAGCGACAGCCCGAACACCACGGCCCCCTCCATCTGCGCTGCGCAGGTGTCGGAATTGACGTAGGTGCCGCAGTCGAGGGCCACGTAGGCGTTCGACACGCGCGGCCGTCCATTGACCATGCTGGCCTCCAGCACGGTTGCCACGTATGAACGGAAGCTGTGGTGGACGGCGAAGCCCAAGCCCACGCCTTCCGGCCTCGGCCGGTCCCACTCCGCGAGCTTGCGAACCCGCTTGATGACCTCGCGCAATCGGCCGAAGTCGAGTTCGTGCCCCTCGGGCGCCGGCATTCCCGGCTGCTGCAGCTTGCCACTCTCAGGGATCATCGCCAAGCGATGCTCGATGGGGTCGCGGCCAACGGCGGCGGCCAGCTCATCGGCGAACACGTTGGCTGAGAAGCCGTGAAAGACGTTGCACACCGAGCGCAGCCAGCCGATCCGCACGCCGGGGCGCAGGCCCGCGGACTCCATGCGCTGGTTCTCCACCGCATAGGGCAGGTTGGAAAAGCCCTGCTCCAGCTCGAAGGGCGCGGGCGCTGCCGCCTGGGCGGCGAACACCGTCGTGATGGAGGGAAACGCCGACCGCTGCAGCCAAGCCTTGGGCTTGCCCTCGTCGTCAACCACCGCTCGGTGATGCTGCACCGCCGCCGCGTGGTAGTAGTCGTGCCGGATGTCGTCCTCGCGCAGCCATTGCACCCGCACCGGACGCTTCAGGCGCTTGGACAACTCGACCGCCTCCAAGGCGAAGTCCGGCTTCGACTTGCGCCCGAAGGCGCCGCCAAGCAGCGTTGGCGTCACGGACACGCTGCCCGGATCGATGCCGAGGTAGCCGGCGATCAGCCCTCGTGCCGACTGGGGATCCTGAAGTGGGGCATGCACGACGCAGCCGCTCTCGGAGACGGCTGCAACGGCGACTGGCGGCTCCATGGGCGCGTGGGCGAGGAACGATGTTTCGTAAATGGCGGAGACTTCCGTGCCGCCTTCAGCGAATGCCGCATCGACATCGCCCTTTCCCGACCCCGGCACGGGCGTCCCGGGTTTCATAACCGCTTCGCGCAGGGACTGGCGCAACGCCTCGCTGTCGAAGCTGCGGTTGGGGCTGTCGGTCCATTCAATCTCAAGGCCCTGGGCGATCCTGATGGCCGTCCAGGTGTCCTCGGCAACCACCGCCACGCCGCCGAGCGGCGCGAATATTGGCCCGGCGCTTGGCGCTGGGGGAAGGGCTTCGATGCTGATGAGCCCCGGCTCGCCGCTGGGCGGGTTGGCGATCGCCTTGACCCCGCCGCCGAGCCACGGGCAGCGCACCACCACCGCCGTCGCCATGTTCGGCATCCGGTAGTCGGCACCGAAGGTGCCTTGGCCGCGGGCGATGTCCCCGGCATCGACATGCACCACGGGCTTGCCGATGTACCGATGCTCCGCCTCGTTCTTTTGCGGTGTGTCCTCGGGCACGGGCAGCTGCGCCGCGTCCGCCGCGAGTTCGCCGTAGTCCAGCCGACGGCCGGTGGCGGCGTGGATGACCTTGTGGTTCACCGCGCTTACCGATTCGACATTCACGCCCCAACGATCGGCCGCCGCTTGGCGCAGCATGAGGCGCGCCGACGCGCCGGTGGCCCGCAACCGGTCGTAGTTGAGCAGGATGCTCACTGAGCCGTCCGTGTTCTGGTTGCCATATTTTTCGTCGCCCTCGGCCTGGGTAACCTCGACCCTCGACCAGTCGGCGTCCAGCTCATCGGCCACCACTTGGGCGAGGGCGGTGCGGATCCCCTGCCCCATCTCCGAACGATGGGCGGTCACCCGCACCGTGCCCGCGCCGTCGATGGCCAGGAACAGGTTGGGTTCAAAGGCCGCGGCGGCTTGCGCTTGGGCGAAGGCGCCGCGCACGGGCAGGCAGGCGCCCAGCACCAGCGTGCCGGAAACGCCGAGAAAGTGGCGGCGCGATATTTCGGGGGAGAGATTCGCTATCGATTTCATTCGCCGGCGCCTCCTGCGTTGCGTTGGCTGGCTGCATCATGGATGGCGGCGCGAATGCGCACGTAGGTTCCGCAGCGGCAGATGTTGCCGGTCATGGCCGCATCGATGTCCTGGTCGGTGGGAGCCGGGTTGGCGTCGAGCAGGGCGGCTGCGGACATCAGCTGCCCGGCCTGGCAATAGCCGCATTGGGCGACGTTGCCGGCGACCCAGGTGTTGACCAGCTCCGGATGCCGCGCCTCCAGGCTCTCGATGGTGCTGACCGATTTGCCGTCGAGGTCGGCCACGGGGAGTTGGCAGGACCGGACGGCGCTGCCGTCCACGTGCACCGTGCAGGCCCCGCAGTAGCCGCCGCCGCAGCCGTACTTGGTGCCGGTCAGCCCGATGTGGTCGCGCAGCACCCACAGCAGCGGGGTGTCAGGCGAGACCTCGACCGACTGGTCGTTGCCGTTGATTTTGAGCTTGTATGCCATGCGCTGCCGCCAGTGACTGGAAGTGAGGGGCAGACTCTACGTGATGGCACAGGCCCTAGCAACGGCAAGTCTTGTCCGGCAAGTCTTGTCCGCAAGACTATGGACCCACCGACTGCTCTTCGGGCGACTCCTCCAGATCCCCATCAGGGGATAGGTTGTTGAGGGAGGCAAATAGAGGCAACAGGGTGATTTTACGCCGGCCTTGCCCGGCTCGGGGCGGGCGGCGCGGCGTCCGCCGACCGGGCCTG
>JAPPIX010000250.1 GCA_028820495.1 Gammaproteobacteria bacterium | reverse complement strand
TTCATTTTGCGATCCATGTTGGTGACGTTGTTGCGGCGCATCAGGTTGTTGAACGCCTTCATGCGCCCATCCATGAATTCCGCCACATGGCTGCGAAAGTGCGCAAGCTGCTCTTCGGTCATGCCGATGTCCACGGCCGCCCTGACCACATCGGGCTGCATCCACGGTGGCCGCTGCTGCTGCGCTTCCATGAGGGCGGGCACCATGGTCAGAATCAGCAGCATGGCGAAAGTCTTTGCCAGTTTCATGCGCTTGCTCCTACTCGAACCCGGAGTTGGGCAGCTAGTTTAGCGAAGATTCCATCGCCGTGCGCCGATCTGGACGATGCCGCTTGACTCAGGCTGGCATCGGCATAAAGTTCAGGTAACGGAATCAGCAGGCCGCAAGGCCGGGACCAAGGATCATGAACACTGGCTACAACCCCGACTTCAATCCCACCGGCATCGAGGGCGGCGTGGATACCAACCACATCCCCTGGATCGAGTTGCCCCAAGCGCCCGGCCTGTCCATCAAGCCCCTGCGCGCCAGCTATGAAACCGGGATGTTCAGCACGGTGGCGCGTCTTTCCCAAGGCACCAAACTGAACGGCCTCGTGCATCTCGGCGCCATGGACCTGATGGTGCTCTCGGGCCGCATGTCCTACTCGGATGGCCTGTTGACCGGCGATCTAACCCCCGGTGTTTGGGGCTACGTGCCCGCCAATGCCAAGATCAACGGCTGGGTGGCCGATGAGGACACCGAGTTTTTGGCCAACTTCTATGGCCCGGTGGCCTTTCTTGGCGATGACGGGCAATCGGTGGCCGGTGTCCTCACCAGCCTGGATGTCCAAGCCGCCGCCGAAGCGCGTGGCATCACCTTGGTGCCCAACACGCTGGCTGAGTGCATGCAGCCGCGCCCGCCCGCCTACCAAGGTCCGCCGGAACCCTTGGCGATTGCCGACAGCGATGCCGGGGAACTGGTGCGCGCTGCGGAGGCGGTCGCGGCCAGTGAGCAGCAGGCCACCCATCCTCACTTCATCGACACGCGGCAGGTGCCTTGGTCGGTCAACCCGGACACCCCGGACCTAGGCCTCAAGGTGTTGCGCGTCAGCGAGGAAACCGGCGTCGTCTCCCTGATAGTTCGCCACAACGGCGTGGCAGCGCCCCACTACCACCTAGGCGCCGCCGACTTCATGGTGCTCTCCGGGCACATCGGCTACCGGGCCGGGCCTTCGGAGGGTTACGGCCCCGGCACTTGGTTCTACGAACCGGCAGGCGCCCGCCACGACGCCACCCAGCGCATCGGCGAGGACGACCTCATCTACACCGCCAATGTCTATGGCCCCCTACAGTTCGATGAAGGCCGCGACACCCCCATTGCCGCTGTGCTGTCCTGGATGCAGTACAAGGAAATGGCCGACGCCGCAGGCACCGAGCTGGTGCGCAACGAGTTCCCCCACGACGCTTCGCTGCTGGCGTGGGCGCCACTCGGCAGCGAAGGGGCGGCGCTTTAGCCGACAGACAAGCTGCCTCCGAAAAGCCCGGCTTAGACTTCTAAGTCAGCCGAGAAGTGAATGGAAGACGGCAAAAAGTTATCGAATTTAGATAACCTTGACTAACTTTGGTCAAATTGGCCGCCAACTCAAGTTTTGCGATTTTAGATAACTTGGGTTAACTTCGGCATAAATGGATGCTCGAACCAACCCATATGCACCCGGTGCCGGTACTCCCCCGCCCGAATTAGCCGGTCGCGATGACCTCATTGAAGATGCCACTATCGCCTTAGATCGCATCCGAAACGGCTTAGCGGCCAAGAGCCTGCTCATGGTGGGGCTTCGCGGTGTGGGCAAAACGGTACTTCTGAACCGTATCTGCCGGGATGCGGAGTGCCGAGGCTTCACCACGCTCCTGCTCGAAGCGCCAGAGGATCGATCGCTGCCCGGCTTATTGGCAGCACCACTGCACAGCGCCCTTGTGAAGATGAGCCGTCGAGCCGCTGCCGGGGACGCCGCAAGGCGAGCGCTCAGTGCGCTAGCCGGATTTGTGGGGGCGATGAAGGTCAATTTCGGTGACATCAGCATCGGCATCGATGTCGAAGGAGAGCCGGGGGTCGCCGACAGCGGTCACCTGGACTTCGATCTCAGCGATCTGCTCACTGCGGTAGGCGAAGCCGCAAAGGACCAAAACACCGCGGTCGCCCTGTTTATCGATGAGCTGCAATACGTTGAGGAAAGCCAGCTTGCCGCCCTGATCGCCGCCCTTCACCGCGCTGCCCAACGGCAACTTCCTGTCACGCTTATTGGCGCTGGACTGCCCCAACTCGTGGCCCACGCCGCTGCGGCAAAGACCTACGCCGAAAGGCTGTTCCGCTTTCCCGAAATAGGCCCACTGTCGGAGGACGCGGCCCGTTACGCCCTTGAGGGACCAGCCGGGGAATTGAATGTGGCCTTTCATCCCGATGCTCTTTCGATGATCGTGCAGCATGCGCAGTGCTACCCGTACTTCCTTCAAGAGTGGGGCAAGCACAGTTGGGATTGCGCTGAGGAATCTCCAATCACGGTGCAAGATGTCTCCGCAGCCACGGCGCAGGCCACTGCGGAGCTCGACGCCAGCTTCTTCCGCGCCCGCTTCGACCGGCTTGCTCCATCTGAAAAGCGCTACCTGCGGGCCATGGCGGAACTTGGTCCAGGGCCACATCGTTCTGGAGATATCAGCAGAATTCTGGCTAGAGGCGTAGGGGCCGTGGCGCCGACTCGAGCCAAGCTCATCGAAAAGGGCATGATTTACAGCCCCGCCCACGGCGACACCGAATTCACCGTGCCGCTGTTCGACGA
>JAPPIX010000022.1 GCA_028820495.1 Gammaproteobacteria bacterium | reverse complement strand
CAACCCGGCTCAAGCTCTCTTAAATTGGACAACTCGTGCAACATCCGGGCTAGCGTCGCCGCACCGCGACCTGACGGTTCCCTGCAGTTCCGTGACAAACCCGTCTGAGGTGCGCATGTAGCCGATGGCGTCGATGCTGGGGCGGTTGTCGTGGCTGGTCACCAATAGCCGCAGATCGCCAGGGGTTGCGGAAATGCCCGTCTCCTCGGACAGCCGCTCCATAAGCCGCTGCGTATTGATGCCCAGCGCACCGTGCCCGTCGATTTGGAACGACACCGGCCCGTACTGGGTTCCCTCGTCGTCAAACGCACGCACAAGGAACTCCGTTGGGGAATCTTCCATGTTGACGACCCGCACGAAACTCTGCCGTGCGGAGTTCGAGCCATCCACGAACAGTGGAACATGCACAGCGAGGGACGCCGCCCAAGGCATCGACAGCAGCGGGGCGAGGAGCCAAGCTGCTGCCCAGTGCGCCGGGCGACGCGTGTGTCGCCGCTCCCCGTGCGGCCACCGGGGGGCGGGCCGGCGAACTCCCGTCCCAGGTGCGTCTGCGGTTGAATCGATGCAATTCCTGAGCGGCTTAGGCCACTGCCACCAAGTCAACCGAATCAATGGCTTTCTCCTTCTGGTTCGATGATGGAAGTCGGGATTGACGACGGTGCGACGGTCGGGAAGGCCCAATCGTTCAGGTAATGGCAGGAGTGGTGCCAACTCTTGCTGCCAGCCCCGCCTTCACGTCTGATTGTGCTCAAGGCTGGATTCAGTGCCTTCTCGCCATCGTGCACTCTTGTTGTTTTCCCGCTAGAGCGCCGCACCATACACAACAGCCGAAGCAAAGTCAAATCACCGGCTGGCTGCGGCGCCTGCAGAGCGGACAAGCACCCACCGCGGCAGCGGCATGTCGAGAGTACCCCGTGATTCTGGGCAAACAAGACGCCTTTCGACCAGTGAATCCTGCACTCGGCCATCCTCAACGAATTAGCGGTCACAAAGCGTAAATCTCCCACAGGTAGTGGGGATTTAGCCTACAGACAGCCTCGGTGGATCGGGGTTAGATGGTGTTTTCCCAACCTGCCTCAGGAGGCATATACTCATGCAGCATGCAGTCGAAGAAATCGGGGCGATGACCAAGAGCCTTGAGACATCGGGACTCGAGCGGCGCCAGGCGGATGCGACCGTACGCGCCATCGCCAACTCCATCGAAAAGTTCGCGGTGACGCCCCAAGTGCTGCGCGCGGCGTTTGACGAACACCGGTCAGAGATGACTGCCCTGATCAAGGAACAGACCGAGGCGATGAACGCTCGGTTTGAAGAGCAGACCGCATTCATGAACGCTCGGTTCAACGACCAAAACGCGGTCATTAACGCTCGGTTCAACGATCAGGCCGCGGTCATCAATGCCCGATTCGAAGACCACCGCTCGGACATCAACGCCCGATTCGAAGATCAACGATCGGATAGCAACGCCCGGTTCGAAGATCAAAGGTCGGATACCAACGCCCGTTTCAATGACATGAGGTCCGACATGAACAAGCAGTTTGAAGCCCTGCGCGCGGAGCTGCGGGCAGAGACCTCCCGGTTGTTCACGCTCACCCTATCCATCGCGATGGGCATGGCGGGAGTGGCGGGCGCCATGATCTTTGACAAGCTGCTGTAACCCGCCCGCAATCCCACATCGACCTTCGATAGTGGTAAATTCGCTTTTTTGCGCAGCCAACCCAAACGGAGGCCCCATGACCCTACGCATCAACGCCCAAGCGCCAAACTTCACCGCTGAGACCACCCAAGGTCGCATCGACTTCCACGACTGGATCGGCAACGGCTGGGCTGTGCTGTTCTCCCATCCCAAGGACTTCACCCCCGTCTGCACCACCGAACTCGGCTACATGGCCGGCCTCGAGCCGGAGTTCGCCAAGCGCAACTGCAAGATCATCGGCCTCTCCGTGGATCCGGTGGGCAACCACGCCGCCTGGTCCAAGGACATCGAGGAAACCCAAGGCCACGCAGTCAACTATCCGCTGATCGGCGACCCGGAACTGGCGGTGGCCAAGCTCTACGACATGCTGCCCGCCGAAGCCGGCGACGCCGCCGAAGGGCGCACGGCGGCCGACAACGCCACGGTGCGCTCCGTGTTCGTGATCGGTCCGGACAAGGGCGTCAAGGCGATGCTGACCTACCCGATGAGCACCGGGCGCAACTTCGACGAGGTGCTGCGCCTGCTCGACTCCTGCCAACTCACCGCCAAGCACAAGGTGGCGACGCCGGTGAACTGGAAGCAGGGCGAGGACGTCATCATCGTTCCGGCAGTGTCCGACGAGGAGGCCAAGGCGAAGTTCCCGGACGGCTGGAAGGCGCCCAAGCCATACCTGCGCATCGTTCCCCAGCCGGAATAAGGCCGTTCAGTGTGCTGTCCCGCAAATAAGTGGGTTTTAGGCGCTAGGCCGTTTTGGCTCCCGGCAAGGCGCGACGACGCCGTGTGGCAGGCCCCACACATATTCATGCGATGGGCAAGCCCCTCGCGCTCCCCGGCTGAGGGCTCCGCGGAGCAACGCAGCCGGGGGCCAAAAGGGCCACGAATAATCACACTTATCTGCGGGACAGCACACTAGTTGCGCGCCAGCCGGCGGCTGGGGCGCAGCGCCGTCCAAACCTGCCATTCACCGCAATCAACGGGAGAATCTCGTCATGATGACCGGCGATGAGTATCGCGCCTCCCTAGACGACGGGCGCGCCACCTTCTTCGAAGGCGAACAGATCTTTGACCTGCCGGGCCATCCCATCCTCGGCATCACCGTGGACTCCGCCGCGGCTGGCTACGAGCGCTTCTACGACCCCGCCCCCGGCGCGGTGGGCGCCTTCATGGCAGTGCCGGGTTCGGCCAAGGCGCTGCGCGAGCAGGTGGAGCTCCACGAGTCCGTGGACCTGCTCACCCACGTCACCTACGCGTCGATCATGACGCTGCTGACCGCCGCCGATCGCATCGAGGCCAAGCTGCCCGACCAGGCGGCGCGCATTCGCGCTTGGGTGAAGGACGCCCAGCAACGCGACGTGCGCATCACCCAGTGCATCACCGACGCCAAGGGCGACCGCAGCCGCCGGCCCGGCAACCAGGACGACCCGGACGCCTACGTGCGGGTCACTAAGCGGCGCTCGGACGGCATCGTCATTCGCGGCGCCAAGCTGCACATCTCCGCCGCCTCCATGGGCCACGAGCTGATGACGATCCCCACCAAGGGCATGAAGCCCGGCGAGGACCAATACTCTGTGGCCTGCATGGTGCCGGTGGGCGCGCCGGGGGTGAAGATCATCAACACCACCTACGCGCCGCGCCATGCGGACACAAGGGACTTTCCGATGTCCGGCAACCACCACACGCCGGAGGGCTTCGTCATCTTCGACGATGTGTTCGTGCCCAACGAGCGGGTCTTCCTAGCGGGCGAGCACCCGGAGTTCGCCGCCGTCTTCGCCCACTCCCTCGGGCTTTGGGAGCGCCTCGGGGGCCTCGCCGCCTTCGTCACCGGCTACGACCGGCTGGTGGGCTTTGCCCAGCTCATCGCCGAAGCCAACGGCCTGGAACGGGTGGGCCACATCAAGGAGAAGATCAGCGACATGATGATCAACGCCACCTTGATTCGGGCCAGCCTCGAAGCCGCCATCGAGAACTGCAGCATCACCTCCGACGGCGCCGCCTTTCCGAGCGAGCTCTACACCAACGTCGGCAAGTACCACGGCGCCGCCAACTACGCGCTCATGGTGCGCCACCTGCACGACATTGCCGGCGGCAGCATCCTCACGGCGCCGGGCATGGCGGACCTGGACAACGAGCAGACCGGCCACCTGGTGCGCAAGTACATGGGCACCATGCAGTCGGTGGACGGCATCTACCGCTCGAAGCTGTTCCACGCCATCCGCGACTACACCGCCGACGCCTTGGGCGGCTGGTACGCGGTGACCAACCTGCAGGCCGGCGGCGGCCTCTACGCCCAACGCATCGTCTCCCGCCTGCACTACGACCTGGAGCACGCCAAGAAACTGGCCTTGGAAGCGGCGCACATGGGGGAATACGCCAACGGCGAGGGCGCAGCTTGAAGGCGAGCGGCCTCGCAGTTGGATTTCGAGGGCGGGACGCCCTCGCTCCGAAGGAGCTTCCCGGAGCGAGGGCATCTTGCCCTCGACTGGAGACGAGGAACTGATATGGGCCAACGGCCGCGCATCGATCTCTTCAGCGACACCCAAACCCGGCCCTCCCGGCCCATGCGGGAGGCGATGGCCAACGCCGAAGTGGGCGACGAGCAGCTCGGCGAAGACCCCACCGTGCGGGCGCTTTGCGCCATGGTGGCAGACCTGCTTGGCAAGCAGGACGCCCTGTTCCTGCCTTCCGGCACCATGTGCAACGAGGTGGCCTACCGCGCCCACACGCAACCCGGCGACGAGATCATCCTGCACGAGACGAGCCACGCCGTGCACTACGAAGCCGGCGGGCCAGCCGCCTTGTCCGGCGTGACGCTGCGCACCCTGCCGGGCGAGCGCGGCATCTTCACGGCGGCACAGGTGCGTTCGGCGGTGCGCGATGGCGCGCCCCACACTCAGCGTTCGCGCTTAGTCTCCGTTGAGAACACCACCAACATCGGTGGCGGTGCAGTGTGGCCCATCGACGCGCTTAACGAGGTGGCGCAAACGGCCCAGGAGCAGGGGTTGGCCACGCACATGGACGGCGCCCGCTTGATGAATGCGGTGGTGGCGTCAGGCCAGCCTGCGACAGCCTTCGCACACGGCTACGACTCGGCCTGGATCGACCTGAGCAAGGGGCTCGGCGCCCCCGTGGGCGGCGTGCTGGCGGGCAGCCGGGACTTCATTGCCGAAGCCCTGCGATTCAAGCACCAGTTCGGTGGCGCCATGCGCCAAGCGGGGATCATTGCAGCGGCTGGCATCTACGCCCTCCAGCACAACGTCGGCCGCTTGGCCGAGGATCACGCCAACGCCCAGCGCTTCGCCCGCTTGATCGCCCAGATCGACGGCATCGAACTGGTGACGGATGTCATTGAGACCAACATGATCTACTTTGAGGTGTCCGGTACCGGGCTGACCGCACCTCAAACCGCCGAACGGCTGCTTGAGCTGGGGGTGCGCATCGGTGCCACCAGCGAACATCGCATGCGGGCGGTCACCCACCTCGACGTGGATGCGGCCGGGGTGGAGGAAGCCGCAAAAGCTCTCGCCGCTGTGGCGGAAGTGGCCCACCACCGCTCCTAACTCCAATTGAAGTTGCCGCCGTCGGCGAGGGCGTTCAGCGTCGGGCCACTTCGCCCTTAAGCTCTCGGTAGCGGTCCAGCCGGTGCGGGTCGAGTTCGCTGGCGGCGATGGCCGCCCGCACGGCGCAATCGGGCTCGGTGCCGTGGCGGCAGTTGGCGAAGCGGCATTTTTTGGCAAGGGCTTCGATGGCCGCAAGCACCTCCGCAACGTCCTCCTCCGCGGCGGCGGGAATCTTCAGTTCCCGCAGGCCGGGCGCGTCGAGCAGCAAGCCGCCGCCGGGCAACAGATGCAGGGAGCGCCGGGTGGTGGTGTGGCGACCCTTGCCGTCCCCTTGGCGGGTGCTTCCCGTGGCTTGAACCGGTGCGCCGCTTAGGGTGTTGACCAAGGTGGATTTGCCCACGCCGCTCGGACCGGCGAGCGCGATCGTCGCGCCGGGTCGCCGCCACGGGCCGAGCGCCTTGACTGACTCCGCACTGCGCGCATCCACGCACTCAATGCTTAAATCCGGACGCAGACCGCTGGCCTTCTGGACTTGCTCTTCCGGCGCCGCGGCCAGATCCCGCTTGGTCAGGACCATCACGGCCTCGACGCCGCCCTGCTCCGCCAGATTGAGGTAACGCTCGATCCGGGCGAGATTGAGGGTCTCATGGCAGGCAGCAACGATGACCAGCGTGTCGATGTTGGCGCCCATCAATTGGATCTCGCCCCGGGTGCCCGCACCGATGCGCTTGAGGACGGTTTTGCGTTTCAGCAGGCGCTCAATGCGCCCCGCGGCCAAGTCAAACGCCACCCAGTCGCCAACCGTGGGCCGATCTTCCGGGGCCAGCCGGTACCAGCGTCCACCTAACGGTGCCATTCGCTCGTGGTCGCCAAGCGCGATGCCCACGCCGGTGCGCTCCATGGCCATGATGCGTCCCGGCGCACCCTCGCTAGAGCCCAACTGTTCGGCGAAGAACGGCCCCCAGCCGAGGGCGATCAAGCCCCTCTTTGCAACAATTGGAGACGGTCTTGCGGCGATCAGTCGGTTCCTTCAGTTTCAGCGGATTGGCGCACGGAGACAAGCTAAAGGCTTCCGGCGCTCAAAAATCCCAGCCCGTGCGCGGCGGCGGCAGGCACAGCGCCTCGTCCAAACGGTCCAGCAGGGGAGCCGGGGACGCCATGAAGTCGCTGCCCTGGGCCGGTGTCTCCACGTCCAAGCCGTCCGTCACCGCCAAGCCCGTCGCTGGCACCACCCCGAACCAAAGGCGGCTGAAGGCATTCACGGAAGCCTGCAGGGTGGGCAGGTCGTCGCGATGGCCGGATTCGGCATAGGAGGTCGGACCCACCGAAATCCAATAGTCTCCCGCGCAACCCCGCCAAGGACCGTCCGACAGAAACTCGGCCACCGGATCGGTCAGCTTCAAGTTGAACTGCACTTTTTCGCCCGGCCAATGCCGCGCCGCCACGCAGGCTTCCACATCCAGCATCCGCAACTGCCACCATGCGGCGGTGCGATGGTAGGCGGCGTAGTCAGAATTGCGCGTTTTGCGCCGATTGCGGAACGGCTCCCTGAGCAGGGTTTGCATTTGAATATCGGGGGGCTCGCGCATTTCGATCAACGAGACCTGATCGCCCAAGGACTTCAGCAAGGCCAGAAGCTCCAGTAGCTGCGGCCCATCCTGGTAGGCCAGCATCTGGACTAGGTAGGGGCCGTGCTCCATCTCCTCGGCGACCAGCCAAACGCAATGGGTCAACGCGCCGTCGCGCTCATAGCCGAAACCGAAGCCGTTGGGGCGAAAGCCGAGTTCCGCCTTCATCAATCCCGCCTCGGGCAGCAGGCAGCCGCCGTGGCCCCGGCGGCGGTTCATCATCGCGCCATGCACAGCCTGCCAGTCGTCCTTGGTCAAGCGCTTCGGCGGCCGGAAGGACGCATCAACCTGCAAGGTCGCCGGGTCGAAACGGAAAGTGTGCTCATAGCTGCCGGTGCCGAAACCGAGCCGGTCGTAGAAGCCCTGATCAAAGACGCCGAGCACCGCGAGCGCCGCGCCGCCCTCGGCCCCGGCGGCCAGTTGGCGGGCGGTGAGGCGCAACGCCAAGCCAAGCTTGCGGGCGATCCGGCTGGTCATGACCGCGGTGACCGCGCACATCGACAGGTCTTCGTGTACGCCCGGCGCGAGATTTGGGACAAAACTTCGGTTTCTAGCCGAATTCTGATAGCGCATCGCGCCAAGCGATCTATGCGCCATGCACTCCGCCTGGCCGTCCAAGGCCGCCGTCAAGCAGCACCCAGTGGCGAGCATGTCGGCCACCGCCGCCTCACCAACGTCACTGTCGATCCAGCCGATTTCCCACCAGATGCGCTGGATGGCCTTCAGGTCCCGCTCGGCTTCAAATGGTCTGATTTCCATAACCCCAGCCTGCAATCCGCCTACCGCGCTGTCAATGATCCGGCGGCAACACGGGCCGATGCACCGGGAAGTGCCTGTTGCCTGCCGCGGCATCGATAGCGCCTTGGGCCGAACGATGGCGGGCCAGCCCCTCCAACTGAAAGCGGGTTACGTTCATCAGGCCAAAGGCGCCGTCCTGATGGCGGCTCAAAGCTTCATCTGGAGCCACCCAGACGCTGTCCACGGTTTCGTGCTCATCGTGGCGGCCCGCCTGCCCTTCCGGGGCGGCGGCGATGAAGAAGCGGGTGTCGAACCGCCTCGGGCGGCCCAAGGGGGTGACAAAACGGCTGTGGAAGTGGATGCGGTCCACCGCCAGCTTAAGCCCTTCCCGCTGGCAGATGTCAAACAGCCGCAGGTCGCGGCCATGCAAGGGCTGGCGATAGGCGGCGAATCGGCGGCGCTCCCTGGCGTCGGCGTAGGACAGCAGGGCCCCGTTTCGGTAGGCGAGCAGCAGGCCCGCCTCCTCGAAGCTCTCGCGAATGCCGGCGATCCAATAGCCCCGCCATTCCGCGCCCAAGGCCTCGGCTTGGGCAGCCTGACGCTCGCTGGGCCCAGTGCGGATGGCGTCGTACTTGTGCAGGTGATCGTCGCTGTCCACCCGTCCGCCAGGAAACACGTACATCCCGCCGGCGAAGGACGCCCGGCTGGTGCGCTTGAGCATGAAAATCTCGAATCCGCGCTCTGCTTCGCGCAGCAGGATCACCGTGGCCGCCGGGCGAATCGGCTGCACTTTGCCTGAAGCCGGTGCGGACAGCGGACTATTCAAGGCCCACCCGCCGCAGGTAGTGGGATTCGAGGATGTCCAACTTGTCGGCGATGACTCCCGTCTCGGCGCGGTCCGTGGCTGACAACACCATCCAGCGGTCCGTGCGCCGGTCATAGCGGGGCCAAGCCGGCTCGCCTTCGCCATTGGGGTCGCCCGTGCGTGCAAATTGCACCCAAAACCCCTGCATGCGCGACGCCAACGCCCGTTCGGCCGGGTCTTCGGCGTGGGCGCCGGCGAAGAGGATGGCAGCATCGTAGCCGTGCGGGGTGCCCAGCCACTCGCCGCGCCGCTCGGCGGGCACGAAATCGAGGTAGTAGAGCCAAGCCGGACTGTCCACATGGCCCATGCCAGCCCCCGCCACCCGCGCCGCGAGCAAGTATCGGTTGTCGCCGAACATGCGCGCCACGCCCTGCTCCCGGCCGCGCCGATAGTCCTCTGCATACAGGCGCTCAACCACCGCTTGGTCGTCTTGATGGTAACCGGCGAATTCGGCCACCGATATGCCGGAGGCGGGCATTACTGATCCCTCGTTGCTGTTGCCGCCGGTGATCATCGGCACGTCGTGCTGGCGACCTTGGGCGAACAGCAAGCCCGGCTCTTCCGGCAAGCTGGCCCCATCGACCACGGGCAAGTGAAACCCTTCCACCGCATTGGCCAGCGCTGTGCCGTCCAACCCGCGCAGGCCGCTCAGCGTGGCTGGTTGGTCGGTCACCTTGGCCACCAAGCCGCGGGCGATGCGCTCCGCCGATGGCGGCGGCGCCATGGCCATGCTCAGCACCTTCGACTGGGGGGCATGGCGGGTGCGCGGCAGCGCCCAAGTGCCGTAGCCGCTTTGGGCTATGGCGCGATGGAAGAGCCCTTCGGCTCGGGGGCTGACCATCAACAGGCTCACCGCCATGCCGCCGGCGGAGACACCGAAGATCGTCACGTTGCCGGGGTCGCCGCCAAACTGGCCGATGTTGGCCTGCACCCACTGCAGGGCCAAAACCATGTCCAGCAGGCCGAAGTTCGCTTCCTGGGATTCCAGTGCTTCATGGCTGAAGAAGCCAAGCGGACCGAGACGATAGTTGAAGGAGACGGTGACAACGTCGCGGGCGGCGAGAGCCTCACCGGCGATCCGCCCGGAGCCGGCGCGAAATCCACCACCATGGATCCAGACCATCACCGGGCGCTTGCCGTCATCCAGCCCCGGCGTCCAGACATTCAAGGTCAGGCAGTCTTCGCTGGTGGCGTCAAGGCCCCGCTGCACAGCTTGCGGCTGGTGACACGCGGGGCCGTATGCGGATGTCGCCCTGACGCCCTTGTGGGCCACTGCCGACTGCGGCGGCCGCCAGCGTAAATCACCCAGCGGCGGGCGGGCGTAAGGCAGCCCTAGGAACCTCCATCCCCAATCAGCCTGGGCGCCGCGAAACTGGCCTTGCTCGGTGCTGACCACCGTGGCTTCGGCGGTGCTGGACAGGCACACCAAGAGCCCGGCACAGACAAAACTACGCATCAGTGACTCCAAAAGCTGCATTCCAGTTCCACTTCCCAATAAAACGAGGGCGGGACGCCCTCAAACCGCTGGCCCGGCGAGCATGGCCATTTGCGCGATGGGATGCAACCGGCGTCACGATGGGGGAGTATAGGCAGGCGATATAGGGGAGACGGGCCTTGAGCGATGGCGCGCAACCGGCAAAGCCGCTGAAACGATCCACCCTGCTGTACTTCGGCTTGCCGGACTACGCAGTGTACTTGGCGGCCATTCCGGTGTCGCTCTACCTGCCTTTCGTGTACTCCCGGGACTTGGGGCTGGAACTCACCGACATCGGCCTGATCCTGATGCTGGCCCGGCTCAGCGACGTGGTCACCGACCCCTTGATCGGCTACCTCAGCGACCGCACCCGAACCCGCTTCGGCAAGCGCAAGCCCTGGCTGGCCGCCGGCACAGTGGTGATGATGTTCTCCGCTTGGCAGCTGTTCGCCCCCAGCGGCGCAGTGGACAACTGGCATCTACTGATCTGGTCGGTGCTGCTGTGGCTGGGCTGGACCATGATCAACATCCCCTACTTCGCCTGGGGCGCTGAGCTCTCCGAAGACTACAACGAGCGCACCCGCATCACCGGTTGGCGGCAGTTCTTCGGCTATCTCGGCAACGTCAGCGTGCTGCTCGTGCCCACCCTGTCGGGCGAGCTGTTCGGCTACGGCTCGCTGCCCAAGGAGGGGCTGACCATTGTCGGCTTCATGGCCTTGATTCTCCTGCCAACGCTCATGGCGCTGGCGCTGTGGCGGGTGCCCGAACCCACCAAGCACCGCACCACCGAGGCCAGCCTGCTCAAAAGCAGCGGGCAGATGTTCTCCAACGGCTCATTCATGCTGCTGTTCACCGGCTTTCTCATGCTCTCCATGGGCACCACCTGGGCCTCGTCGATGTTCATGATGCTGGCCACCTTCGTGGTCAACGTGGAGAGCGGCATCCAAGCCATCCTGTTGGGGTTCTACATCATTCAATTGCTGTCGCTGCCGATTTGGCTGCAGGTGTCCTACCGCATCGGCAAGAAGGAGACCTGGCTGCTCGGTGCCGCCACCTACTGCCTCGCCAGCCCCGGCTACATGCTGCTCGGCTCCGGGGACGTGGTTGAGCTATGCATCGTGCTGGCGCTGTACGGGGTCGCCGGCGGCAACTTCACCGCCATATCGCTCTCCATGAAGGCGGATGTGATCGACGTGGCGGCCATGCGCACCGGCAATCACGTGGCCGGTTCCTACATGGCCGTCTGGTCGCTGGGCACCAAGCTGTTCCAGGCCATCGCCATCGGCGCCGCGCTGCCGGTGCTGGCCCTGTCCGGATTCGATCCCAACGGCGAGAACGGCCCCAGCGAACTGCTGGCGCTGTCGCTGAACATCACGGTGGTGCCCATGATTCTGTACGGCTCCGCGGCTTTCGTGATCTGGCGCTATCCCCTCTCCGCACAGCGGCTGGCCAACCTGCGCAGCGCCTTCACCCGACGCCAAGCCCGCCGCGCCCGGACACTGGCACAATCGGAATTGCGCGGCTAGAGTGGCGTTCTTTTGGGAAGCGGTGGGCTTATGAAGCTATCAGTTGAATTTCCGAGCGTCGCCTACCGGGAGGGACCGGCGGCGGTGGCTCGGCTGGCGCAAGCGATCGAGAGGATCGGCTTCGATCAGCTCGACATCTTTGATCACGTGGTCATGGGCTATCCGACCGAGGGCCGCGACACGTCCATCTATCCGCCCAAGATGCCGATCATGGAGGCGCTGATGACGCTCGCCTACGCCGCCGCGGTCACCGAGCGCATCGGCCTCGGCACCGAGGTGCTGGTGCTGCCACAGCGCGAACCGGTGCTGGTCGCCAAGCAGCTTGCCACCCTCGACACGCTGTCCGGAGGGCGTGCCCGCTTGGGCGTTGGGGTCGGCTGGCAGGCTTCGGAATACCAAGCCCTTGGGGAGGACTTCAACAACCGGGGGCAGCGCATGGACGAGGCCATCAAGCTGATCCGCGCCTACTGGAACGAAGGGCAGGTCGATTTCCAAGGCGATTTCTACCGAGCCGAAGCCATGGCCATGGAGCCGAAGCCACCCCAAGGCGGCAACCTGCCCATCTGGGTGGGGGGCGGAGCGCCACGAGCGCTCAAGCGCGTTGGCGAACTCGCCGACGGCTGGCTGGCCCCCGCAATCGAAGCGCCCGAGCAGGCAGCGCGCATGATCGAGACCATCCGCGGTCACGCCGAGGCGGCGGGCCGCGACCCAGAGCGCATCGGCCTGCAGATGATGCTCGGCATGCCGCCCCGGGACGACGCCGGCAAGGACTTTTACGGCGATGCCAGCCGGGTCGTGCAGAGAGCGAATAGCGTTGCTGAAATGGGCTTTGAGTGGATCTCGCTTAACGCCACGGCCATCTTTCAGGCGGGCTTTCGCAGCGTCGATGCGATGATCGACAAGCTGGGCGAACTGCATCAGGCCATCCGCGCTGAAGTCGGCGCCCCAGCGCAAGCCGCGGGCTAACGAGGCGAAACGGAATCATGAGCCAGCAGCCCCCGCCCGACGCCAACCATCAGCGCTATTGGCGCGCCAACCTCAAGCTCATGGGCCTGTTGCTGGCGATCTGGTTCATCGTCTCATTCGGCTTTGGCATCCTGCTGGCCGAACCCCTTAATCGAATTGAGTTCTTCGGCTTCAAGTTCGGTTTCTGGTGGGCTCAGCAGGGCAGCATCTACATCTTCGTCGCGCTGATATTCATCTACGCCGCCGCCATGCGCCGCATCGACCGCAAGCACGGCGTCAGCGACGACGGCGACCAACCCGGAGCCGACTGACGCCATGGACGTGCAGGCCCTGACCTACCTCTTCGTCATTGGCAGCTTCGCCCTCTATATCGGCATCGCTGTCTGGTCGCGAGCAGGCTCCACCGGGGAGTTCTACGTCGCCGAGGGCGGCGTGCATCCAGTAGCCAACGGCATGGCCACCGCCGCCGACTGGATGAGTGCGGCATCGTTCATCTCCATGGCCGGCATCATCGCCTTCATGGGTTACGACGGCGCTGTTTACTTGATGGGTTGGACCGGGGGCTACGTGCTGCTCGCCTTGTTGCTGGCGCCGTACCTGCGCAAATTCGGCGAGTTCACGGTGCCGGACTTCATCGGCGCCCGCTACTACTCCAACGCCGCCCGAGTGGTGGCGGTGGTCTGCCTGATCGTGGTGTCCTTCACCTACGTCGCCGGACAGATGCGCGGCGTCGGCATCGTCTTCAGCCATTTCCTCAACGTGGACATCATCTGGGGCGTGGTCATCGGCATGGCGGTGGTGTTCTTCTACGCGGTGCTGGGCGGCATGAAGGGCATCACCTACACCCAGGTCGCCCAGTACTGCGTCTTGATCTTCGCCTACCTCGTGCCCGCCATCTTCATTTCGCTGCTAATCACCGACATTCCCATTCCGCAGATCGGCCTTGGCGCCGCAGTCAACGACGGCAGCGGGCTGATGGTGCTGGAAAAGCTCGACCGCACTTTGGTGGACTTGGGCTTTGGCGCCTACACGGACGGCAGCAAGGCGATGATCGACGTCTTCGCCATCACCTTGGCGCTGATGATCGGCACTGCCGGCCTGCCCCACGTGATCGTGCGCTTCTTCACGGTGCCCAAGGTTTCCGATGCACGGCGTTCGGCCGGCTACGCCCTGCTGTTCATCGCCCTGCTCTACACCACCGCGCCGGCGGTCGGCGCCTTCGCCCGCCTGAACTTCATCGACACGGTGCAGGATGCGCCCTACGCCGAGGTGGCCGATTGGTTCAAGCGCTGGGAGGACATTGGCTTGGTCGGCTGGCAGGACAAGAACGCCGACGGGGCCATTCAGTACGCGCCTGGCGTGCCCTTCAATGGGCCGCCCGTGTTCACCGGCGAGCGTGGCGAACAGGGTCAGCGGACGCTGGCCAACCTCCCCAGCGCGAGCGCCAACGAGGTCTACGTGGACCGCGACATCATGGTGCTGGCCAACCCGGAAATCGCCGCCCTGCCGGGCTGGGTGATCGCGCTGGTCGCGGCGGGCGGCTTGGCAGCGGCGCTCTCCACCGCCGCCGGGCTGCTGCTGGTAATCTCCACTTCGGTCTCCCACGACCTGATGAAGAAGACCCTGGCCCGGGGCATCAGCGACCGGCAGGAACTGCGCTACGCCCGCATCGCCGCGGCCACCGCCATCGTCATCGCGGGCTACCTGGGCATCAATCCGCCGGCCTTCGTCGCGCAGGTGGTGGCCTTCGCCTTCGGCCTGGCCGCGGCATCGCTGTTTCCGGCCATCCTGCTCGGCATCTTCTCCGAGCGCGCCACCAAGGAGGGGGCCATCGCCGGCATGTTGGTGGGCTTGATTTTCACCTTCGCCTACATCGCCTACTTCAAGTTCGTCGAACCGGGGCGCAACAACGCCGACCACTGGTGGTTCGGCATCTCTCCCGAGGGCATCGGCGCGCTGGGCGCTGCCCTGAACTTCGCCACCGCCCTGACCGTCAGCCGCCTCACCCCCGCCGTGCCAGCGCCGGTCAAGGCGCTCATCGCCTCCATCCGAGTGCCCGCCGGGGTGGAACGGCCCCACGACCACCCATGAACGCGCAGCGCATCAAGGCCCACATTGATTTGCTCGCCCCTTTCATTGGGCGCGAAATCGGGGTGTCGCCTTGGGTGCGCATCGACCAAGAGCGCATCGACGCCCACGCCCGCACCACCGGCGACGACGCCTGGATCCACACCGACCCCGCCCGAGCGGCGAAGGAGACCCCCTTCGGCTGCACCATCGCGCAGAACTTCCTGCTGATGTCGCTGCTGACCGACATGGCCCAAGCCACCAACCTGCCCACTGGCGGCGTGGCCTACCGCACCAGCTACGGTTTCGACCGGTTGCGCATCGTGCAGCCCGTGCCCGTGGGCAGCCGGGTGCGGGGCCGGTTTGAATTGCGCAAAATCGAGGCCAAGGGCCATCACGGCGTCTTGGTTTACTTGGACGCCTCTATCGAAATCGAGGACGATGACTTGGCGCCGGCCTTGGCTGCGGAATGGCTGATCTATCGACGACTTGAGGACTGACAGTGGAGGCATCTTGTGAGCGAACGAATCCTTAAAGCCAACGGCATCACCCTTTGGACGGAGAGTTTCGGCGACCCCAACGGCGTGCCGTTGCTGCTGATCATGGGTGCGAGCGCCCAAGGCCTCTATTGGCCCGACGGCCTAATGCGGCGGCTGGTGGACCGGGGCCGCTTCGTCATCCGCTACGACAATCGCGACACCGGGCAATCCACCTGCTTCGACTTCGCCAAAAACCCCTACACCTTGGATGACCTGACCCTGGACGCGGTGGGCGTGCTAGACGGCTACGGGCTGGAATCGGCCCACGTGGCCGGCGCTTCCATGGGGGGCATGATCGTTCAGCAACTGGCCATCAACCACCGGCCGCGCCTGCAATCAGCAACCATCATTATGTCAACGCCGCTGGTCACCAATCCGGATGAACCTAACATGGGCTGCGCCGACCTGCCGCCGCCGGACCCGGCATGGCTGGCCAAGACCCTGGGCATCATCGCGTCACCGTCCGAGACGCGGGAGCAAAAGATACAACTGCGCATCGACACCTTTCGGCAGATGGCCGGTTCAATCGAGCCATTCGACGAAGCGCAGCAACGGGACATCGCCACCCGTGAAGTGGACCGGGCCCCAAACTTCCTAGCCATGAACAACCATACTCCGGCCATCATGGCCTCACGCCCCAAGGATCGGCGCCCGCTGCTGGCGAATCTGGACATCCCCGCCTTGGTGGTGCACGGCACCGAAGACCCCATCCTGCCCTACCCCCACGGCGAGGCGGTGGCCGACGCCATCCCCGGCGCGGAGCTCTTGACGCTGCAAGGCGCCGGCCACGATATGCCGGATTGCTACTTGGACGAGATGGTGGCGCGCATGGTGGCGATGCAGGGCGACGCTGCCCCGTGACGAAGCGCGCAATGCTAGGGCATGATTGACTTGAATCAATCGACCCAGGCGGATGAACGATGACTGATCTCAACCCCCTAGCCGGAACGCCGTTCGGCGACATGCTGACCCTCTGCATCGTGCTGGCGGCGCTGTGCTGGCTGCTCTCCGTGCTGACCAAGGAATACTCCTGGGTGGACCGCACTTGGTCCATTGCCCCGCCCATCTACTGCCTCTGGGTGGCCGGGGCGGCGGGCTTCGACGACGCCAGGCTAAATCTAATGGCCGGGCTTGTCACCCTTTGGGGCGTGCGCCTGACCTTCAACTTCGCCCGCAAGGGAGGCTACCAGAAGGGCGGCGAAGACTACCGCTGGGCGACGGTCAAGGAGCGCACCGGCCCGGTGGGCTTTCAGGTGCTCAACGCCACCTTCATCGCACCGGGGCAGATGCTTTTGATCTGGCTGTTCTCCTCCCCCATCCATACCGCCTGGCTGTGGCAGGAGGCTCCCTTCACTTGGATGGACGCGGCCTTGGGGGCGCTGTTCCTAGCCTTCCTTATCGGCGAAACCGTGGCCGATGAACAGATGTGGGCCTTCCAGCAGGACAAGAAGCGCAAGCTGCAAAACGGCGAGCAAGCCGAGCCTTTCCTGCGCACCGGCCTGTACCGCTTCAGCCGCCACCCCAACTACTTCTGCGAACTCGGCATGTGGTGGACGCTGTACTTTTTCGCAGTCACGGCTTCCGGCGAGCGGCTGCACTGGACCGGCTGGGGATTCATTCTGCTAACCCTGCTCTTCCACGGCTCGACGAACCTGGCGGAGACCATCTCAAGCGGCAAGTACCCCAGCTACAAGGACTACCAAGCGAGCGTACCTAGGCTGATCCCGATCCGGTTTGGGCGGGCGTCAGCTACTTGAGAACAGCTTCGATCGAAGGTCGGCTCGAGGGAGTCCCGCCCTCACACGGCGCGACTTTACAGCGTGAAGGTGGTGGGATGTTGGGCACGCAACGCAGTCCCCGCCACGGGGTTTAAGCCGAACCGTCAATCGTGTCCGGATCCACGTGATCCTGCTCGATATCACCCCGAACCCAAACGGCAGGATCGTCCGTTACATTGAAATCCTCTTCCACGAGCCAGGAGCGCACGGACGTGGAGAGGTCGGGCAGTTTCTTGAGTTCGGTACGGGTTAGTCTGGCGTCTGGCGGTGTTAAATGCGACCAGCACGGATATCGAGGCTGCAAGAATTATGGCGGCGGGATGTCCGGCCCTGTTAGTGGTTGTCAAGCAAGTCGTGATCGTCGAGTTCCGTGATTGAGGTAGGGATGCCCTCCAACCAAGGATCGGGTGGCATATCTGGTCGAGGCAGATCCGCAAGACTGTGTTGCTGCTTCCAAGTCATGTTCTCGATGTGTGCATTGCTGTTACGAAGCGCGCCGCGAGAAACGCGGCCATCGATCGCCTTGGCCGCAGCATCTAGGCCGGGAAACAGTGTTTCGCGGGTGATGTTTAGGAGTTCGAGTTCCTTCAGTAGGGTCGACTTGCTGGCGGCGGGAACATCGAGTACTACATGGTCGTAAACTGGAATACCACCGTTCCAGCGGAGCACGGATTCGCGTTCAAAGCGCTCGTGAAATGCGGAAAGGAGAAACGCACCGGATTGTGCATTCAGGCGATTAAACGACAGTTGGGGTTCGACCAAAAACACTCGAAAAAAGTCCCTAGGGTCGATTTGTCTCCTGAAATGCGGCTTCTCTTCTCCGATGAGGTGGTACAGCTTGCCGAGTGCTTCCTCGTAGGTTTGCTTGATACCGCGTCGCTTTCCAAGCAATACGGTCTGGTCGGCGCGAGGTAGCTTGGCGAAGTTGGCGATCACGCTAATGGTGTCACTGTGGTAGGGCTTTATCATCGGGTCGGGTACGCCAAACACATGCAGGCGCCCGTCATGCTGTGCAAGCGAACCATCCTCACAGATGTTGAACATCGCAACCAAGGGGTTTTTGGTGACGTCCAATAGCCGCGTCTTGAGGCCATGGTGCTGGGCAAGTACCCATTGTGCCAGTGCGGTGTCGTTCCCTTCGAACTCTGCGGGGCGACGGGTCATCAGCTCGAAGAGCATCTGGCTTTCCTGGCCACGGTAACGCGGCGAGCGCATGACCGAGGGACGGAGTTTCCACCTCTTCGCCTCGCCCCGATAGTAGAGTTTCAACGGCCCGCGGTCGGGACAAACTGCCCCGCGAAGTTTGGAGCAGAGTGCGATTAGGTCAGACCCACTTTCGATTGGCTTGGGAGTCGTGTCGAAAATCTGTGCGTTTGGCTTGACGGCGGCGAACAAGTGTGCTCTCCACGGACTGGTGGCGGTCAGGTCGGTCCCGGTGAGATTTGTCTCGTCGAGGCGGGCTCGATCTAGGACCGCGCCAACGAGGGAAGCGTCTTGCAGATTTGCCCCGACGAACTCGGCATGGCTCAAGTCGGCCCCGCGCAGGTTCGCACCGGTAAGGTTGGAAAGGAGGAAATGCGCACCCCGGAAGTCGAAACCACAGAAGATAGTCGAGAAGTCGGTCCTTCGGAGATCGCATAGGCTCAGGTCGGCTCTTGGGTAGGTTGTTCCTTGTTCGAGATAGTAGCCAGCCTCGTCAAACACACGTTGGACCATGAGATTACCAATGGGAGCGTTGCTCAAGTCGGATTTGTATCGCCATGGCCTATCGAGATGCCTCTGACCCTTCCGGTCCTTGACACCAGCGTTCCATGCGTGGACACCGCTCAGGAAGAGTTTGACGTCGTTAGAGTCCGGCATAGGGAGAGTTCAGGCTGAAAAACAGTGTGTTGGCGACTACTCGTTAACGGGAGACCTTACGTGATGTGGGAGGCCCAGGCTAGGAGAATGACGCTTTACTTCCAGTTACCGGCAAACGGACGCTATTCGGACACGATGCTCGGTTAAGGGCGAGCTATGGGCGAAAGAACGGGAGCAGGACTTGGGGCGGGAATATCTGATGATGCGGGAGTCCGGGAGTCCGGAGGCACACCTTTGACTTCTAGCCGCCAATCGAATTGTTTCCCGCCTGTTTGGCGTCATGGGCAACGAAGGGGACTATTGTCGTCGTACCTTAGTCACCGCTCAACACCAGCCTTCTGGTTAGCTGGCGCGTTCCGTCGTTGACCTAACAGGTCACGACCGGTTAGGACGGGAGCGCACGACAGCGAGGGTTTCATCAACCGATTCGGCGGTCAAAGCCGGAGCTTCGCTGCTGGGGACTGCAACCACCATCCCTCCGGAACGCTCAAGGGTTACGGCCAACGGCACCGGTTCAATCTGGACGCACCCATCCACCAACTGGAATCGAACCCGCGTTCCAGGCTGCAGATGGGCCGCTTCGCGAATGGATTTTGGCACCACCAAGCGCCCAGCACGATCTATAGTTGCCTCCATGCCGCAAAAATACCTTTCAACATGACGTCACTCAAGGCACTTCATCGCGATGTTCTGGCTACTGCTCAACGCCTGTCTTTTTTGATCTACTGCAAGCTGTATGCTCCTGCCAGCCTGCCGCTTTGGTAGCATAACTTCACTGGTTGATGGGCCGCAGAAAGGCTTCAATCCCAACAGGGGGCGCCAGCATCACCGTCCGAAACACTAACTCCGAGAAAAAGCGTTGGCTCCGGCGCGAGGACCGGCGAGTCGGTGCGTCGACGGAAGAACTGGTCCGCCGCCCCAAGCCTTCCGAGGCCTTCGCGCGGCATTTCGGGGAGAAGCACGGTGTCGAGCTTCCGAGCCCGGCCCGTTGTGGCTACAGGCCGGTGTCATTCTCCAGCGAGGATGAGGAACGACCGCTCCCCTCACAAAGAGGCACCTGCCCCAAAACGCCTTGACGCCGCGCTTCGCCCACTTGTCTAATGGCCGGCAACTTCAAGGGGCAAGCGGGTCGTGCCCACCTTCACCTTCAAAGGCAAGGTTTTCGTCGAGAATCACCACTTGGCGGTGCCCTATCACGAACTCACCCCGGTAAAGGCCAAGGGCCTGTCGGAGACGGCAAGCCTGCACGACAACCTCATTGTCCACGGCGACAACTTGGCGGCACTGAAGGCGCTGTTGCCCACCTACCACCGCAAGGTCAAGTGCATTGTCATCGACCCGCCCTACAACACGGGTAATGAGAGCTGGGCCTACAACGATCGGGTGAACTCGCCAATGATGCAGGACTGGCTCGGCAAGGTGGTGGACCGGGACGATCTGACCCGGCACGACAAGTGGTGCTGCATGATGCTGCCGCGCCTAAAGCTGCTCCGGGAGTTGCTCACCGACGACGGGGCGATTTTCGTCGCTATCGACGACAACGAAGTGCATCGTCTGCGGTGCTTGATGGATGAGGTTTTTGGGGAGGAGAATTTTCTTGCCAATGCCATCTGGCAAAAGGTGTTCTCGCCCAAAAACACCGCCAAGAACTTCTCGGAAGATCATGATCACGTCCTTGTTTACTCGCGCCACATAGAGAATTGGGTTCCCAATTTGCTTGAGCGAAGTGACCAAGCCAGTAGTCGCTACCGAAATCCCGACGATGACCCTCGCGGGCCTTGGTCTTCGAGCGACCTCACTGCCCGCAACTACTACAGCCAAGGCACATACGAAGTCGAAAGCCCGTCCGGCAAGACATTTGCACCCTCAGTAGGCAATTACTTCCGTGTCTCCCCCAGCAAATTCAAGGAATTGGACCAAGAAGGCCGCATTTGGTGGGGGGCCAAAGGAAGCAGTATGCCGCGGTTGAAGCGCTACCTTTCCGATGTAAGAGAGGGCGTGGTGCCCCAAACCCTTTGGCAATATGCGGACGTCGGACACACGCAAGAGGCAAAAAAGGAACTCGTTGCGGTGCTGAACTTCGAACGTTCAGAAGACGTTCAATACCGTAAAGCCGACTAGATTGATCAAGCGCATTCTTCAAATCGCCACCAACAAGGACTCCATCGTCCTCGACTCCTTCGCCGGCTCCGGCACCACCGCCCATGCCGTCCTCGCCCTCAACAAGAAGGACGGCGGCAATCGCCGCTTCGTGCTCATCGAGTGCGAGGCCTACGCTGACAGCATCACCGCTGAGCGTGTCCGCCGGGTTATCAAGGGTGTACCCACGTCAAAGGACCCCGTCCTCAAGGCGGGTTTGGGCGGCTCATTCAGCTACTTCGAACTCGGCGACCCTATGCGCCGGCAGGCCATCCTCGATGGCTCAAGTCTGCCCGCCTATGAGAAGCTGGCTAGCTACGTCTTCTTCACCGCCACCGGCGAGGAGTTCGACCCCACGAAAGTCGATCAGGCCAATTGGTTCATCGGCAGCAGCCCACTTTACGACCTGTTCCTGATTTACGCCGATGACATCAAGGCTCTCAAGAACCTCGCCTTGACGACCGAAGTTGCTGAGAAGCTGCCCAGCAGTGACCGGCGAAAGCTGGTGTTCGCGCCCACCAAATACATGGACCCGGAATTCCTGCACCGCTACCGCATCACTTTCCAGCAATTGCCGTTCGAGATCTACGAGGCCGCGGAAACGCTCACGCGATGATCCTCAAGGACTTCCAGAAACGCACGCTGGAGGCCGTTCAAACCTACCTTGAGCGGCTCAGTGAATGGCGTGAGACGGCCAAGCCGATATTGGAACAGGATCCGCACTACGATTGGGTGCAGAGCGCGTGGCGCAAGACGGCGCCGGGTCGCTCCTATCTGCCGCGCCGTGACCCGCTCGGCAGGCCGCTGCCCTCGTTCTGCCTGAAAATACCCACCGGCGGGGGCAAGACCCTGCTGGCGATCAAGGTCATCGATCTCGTGAATATCCACTATCGGCGACGCCAGACCGGCCTGGTGCTGTGGATCGTCCCCACCACGCAAATCTACAACCAAACCCTGGGGGCATTGAAGGACCGCGATCACCCCTACCGCCAACAACTGGATTTGGCTTCTGCTGGCCATACCTTGGTGCTGGAGAAAAACAGCCGATTCAGTCCTGCCGACGTGCGAGAAAACCTGTGCGTATTGATGCTCATGCTGCCATCCGCCAATCGGGTGACCAAGGAGACCCTTCGGATGTTTCGGGACAGCGGCGGATTTGAACGTTTCTTTCCCGGAGATGACGACGTGGCGGGGCAGCGACAACTGCTGGAAGACGTGCCCAATCTCGACACTTTCGACGGCGGCACGGGCCTTTGGGAACGCCAGATCAAGACCTCACTCGGCAATACGTTGCGCCTGCTTGAACCGCTCATCATCCTCGACGAGGGGCACAAGGCGTACAGCACAGGTGCCAAGGCGACACTGGAGGGCTTCAACCCCAACTTGATCGTTGAGCTGTCAGCCACCCCGCCCAAGACCGCCAACGTGCTGGTGGAGGTATCGGGGCGCGATCTACTGGCCGAAGAGATGATCAAGCTCGATCTGCACATCCGCAACAGTGCCAGCGTCGATTGGAAGCAGACGCTACTCACCGCGATGAGGCACCGTGACCATCTTGAGGAAGAAGCAAAAGCCCACGAGGCGGCTAGCGGCCAATACATCCGACCGATTTGCGTGATTCAGGTCGAACGCACCGGGCGCGACCAACGGCGGGCGGGCCTGATTCATGCGGACGACGTGCGTGAATACCTGATCCGGGCACCGGGACTACGGCCCGAACACGTCGCCGTCAAGACCAGTCAACGCGATGAACTCAAGGACGTGGACGAAGTGGGCGGCCTGATGTCCCGTGACTGCCCAATTCGCTACATCATCACCAAGCAGGCACTACAGGAAGGCTGGGACTGCGCGTTTGCCTACGTCCTGTGCCTGTTGACCAACCCCAGCTCCCGCAGCGCCCTCACCCAGTTGGTTGGCCGCATCCTGCGGCAGCCCGCTGCCCGCAAAACCCACGTCCGTTCGTTGGATGAAAGCTACGTCTTCTGCTTCCAGCGCCGGGGCAAAGACCTGTTGAAGGAGGTGCGCAAGGGGTTTGGCCTTGAGGGCTTGCACGGCCTAGAGGGACGCATCGAATTGGGCGAGGATGCTCCCGCCCACCCGTCTGACTTGATCCGGCATGAGCAACGCGAACCGTTCCAGCAAGCCGCTAGCGACCTCGTTCTACCAGCCTTCATGATCGAAGACCGGGACGAATGGCGGCTCGTGTACTACGAGGCGGACATTCTCTCAAGGGTGCCCTGGGACGAGGTGGATGTGTCCCCGCTCTACGATCTTGCCTTGGGGCGGGACGAACGCCGAGAGATAGAACTGCGGGCCGGGCTAGACCACGAGCCGCTGATGGGCGAACCGGACGCGACCGAGCATCCAGCCACCAATGAGGACGAGGTGGACTTCTACTTCGCCGCCAACCATCTCCTCGACGTCATGCCCAATCCGTGGCGGGGGCATGAGTTGGCTCGCCGAGTGTTCACGAAACTGGTCGAAAAGCACGACAAGGAGCGGGTGGCGGCGAACACGGTCTTCATCTTGGAGGAGATGCGCAAGCAGCTTCAAGCCGAACGGGACCGACTTGCCGAACGCGTGTTCGGCGACCTACTCGACTCCGGCCTGATGCGGTTCATGGTGATGACCGACGACCTGACCTTCCATCGATTGCCTGCGACCATTGAAACGCCGCCACCAACGCCGCATACGAGGCAGGCCAACCGGGAAGATGGCGTCCCCTACCAGCACAATCTGTTTGACTGGACCGCCGAGGACGACCTGAACGGCTTGGAAAACAAGGTAGCGACCTATCTGGACCGACAGGAGCGCCTGTTCTTCTGGTACCGCAACCGCTCCCGCAAGGACTATTACGTGCAGGGCTGGCAACGAGGCCGCATCTACGCCGACTTCATCGTCACCCTGCGGCCCGACGAAGCGGATTCCAGCGATGCCTTCCATCAGGTGTACGTTCTGGAGACCAAGGGCCTCCACTTGAAGCAAGCGGACGACACAAACTACAAGCGCTCCGTGTTCGACCTCTGCTCCAAGTACGCCCGAAAGACCGATTGGGCCGAATTCGTGCCCGCCATGCGCAACAAGGTGGTTCGCTTCAAGGTGGTCGACCAGGATGAGTGGGAGCATCAGTTGAATACTGTGCTGCATAGGTAGCCCACACGCCGACACGGCACAGGCCTGAATTAACCGTCAATATTTTTGCCGAAATCTGATTGTTGCCCAAGCCCCTCCCGGCCACTATGATTCGAGACCCAAGCGAGCCGCCAAAGACGCCGCTGGGCGGAGCCGTGAGTGCTTTCGCGGCGCGGCTCAGGCGGACCAACAGGAGTCAGGAAGCCATGCGGCGGGGCGACGGGATCAATATTCGGGCCGTGGATCTCTTCTGCGGCATCGGCGGCTTGACGCACGGCCTTCGGCTAGCTGGAATCGACGTCAAGGCGGGATTTGACAACGACCCCTCGTGCCGCTTCGCCTACGAAGCCAACAACTCCGGGGCGGTGTTCACGGAGGCCGATGCCCGCACTCTCAGTTTCTCAGACTTCGAACCACACTATCAGGACGCTGACCTCAAGGCGCTGGTAGGGTGCGCCCCCTGCCAACCGTTCTCGGCGCACACAAGGCGTCAGCAAGGCGCTGAAACGGATGATTGTTCCCTCATTGACGAATTCGCCCGCCTGATCACCGAAGGTTTGCCAGACCTCGTTTCCATGGAAAACGTGCCTGGTCTTGCCAAGCACGAAGCTTTCGGCGCACTTTGCAACCAGTTGACTGAACTGGACTACACACATAAATCCGGCGTTCTGTCGTGTGCTGATTACGGGGTGCCCCAAAATCGGAAGCGGTTGGTGTTAGTCGCGTCACGCCTCGGCAAAATCTCGCTGCCATCGCCGACTCCAGGGGAGAACAAGAAGACGGTCCACGACTTCCTGAACGGCTTGCCACCTATTGGCGATGGCAGCGTGTGCTCCACCGATCCCGCTCATACTTGCATGCCGCTGTCGGAAACCAATCGGTCCCGAATCCACCAGTCCAAGCCCGGCGGCTCATGGCGCGATTGGGAGCCGCATTTGGTGAGCAAATGCCACAAGAAGTCCTACTATCCAGCCCCTTATGGGCGAATGCGCTGGTATGCGCCAGCGCCGACCATCACCACGCAGTTTTGCTACTACAGCACGGGCCGATTCGGCCACCCAGCGCAGCACCGCGCCATTTCGGTTCGGGAAGGCGCCCTACTGCAGACCTTTCCCCGCGACTACGCGCTGATTGAATCGTCCGATGCTCCGCTCCCCATCCACAAGCTGGCTCGGCAAGTCGGCAACGCGGTGCCAGTGAGTCTGGCTCAGGCCATCGGCGAATCTCTGATGGAAGCTGCTCATGAGTGACGACAAATACGTTATGACTATCAGCCTTAACCCGGATATTGCACGAATGTAGTTGAGGAACGGCGGAATGCCCCTGATAAT
>JAPPIX010000289.1 GCA_028820495.1 Gammaproteobacteria bacterium | reverse complement strand
AGCGCGAACCCGCTCAACAGGAAGGGTATCGTACCCCGGAAGGAATCGCTTAAGGGGATGCTCCCATCCATGGCGTTGATCGCATAGACGTTCAAGCCGATCGGCGGCGTGATCAGGCCGATCTCGACGACGATCAGGGCCATGACGCCGAACCAGATGGCCACCTCCTCCGCCGTGTAGGGGAGATCGAGCCCGGTCACCAGCGGGAAGAAGACCGGGACGGTCAGCAGGATCATGGCGAGGCTGTCCATCACGCAACCGAGCAGCAGATAGACCAGCAGGATGCCGACCAGGATGGCCATCGGTGCCAGCCCCGAGGCCGCCAGCGCATCGGCCAAGGCCGATGGAATCTGGGTCAGGGCTAGGAAGGCGTTGAAGACCTCCGCGCCGATCAGGATGAGGCAGATCATCCCGGTCGCCCTTGCGGTTTCCAGCAGGCTGGTTGAGAAAGCTTGCCAATCGAGCTGTCCAGAGGCGAACGCCACCAAGCCGATGGTCGCCGCTCCGACGGCCGCGGCTTCGGTTGGGGTGAATGCGCCGACGTAGATGCCGCCGATCACCGCGATGAAGATGGCCAATACAGGCCACACCTTGGCGACCTTCTCCACCCGCTCACGGAACGGCACGGCGGGGGCCGCTGGCCCAGCAGATGGATTCAGCCGCACGTAGGCGCCGATCGCCGCCGCATAGCCGAGCGTCGCGAGAACGCCGGGCACCAGCGCGGCCAGGAAGAGCTTGCCGATGGATTGCTCGGTGATCACCGCGTAGATCACCAGGATGATCGACGGCGGAAACAGGATCCCCAAGGTGCCGCCGGCGGCCAGCGTGCCGGTGGCGAGCGCGCCCGAATAGCCGTGGCGGCGCATTTCCGGCAGCGCCACCGCGGCCATCGTGGCGCCGGTGGCGATGGACGAGCCGCAAACGGCGCCGAACCCTGCGCAGCCGCCGATGGTCGAGACCGCCAGCCCGCCGCGGCGATGGCCGAAGCAGGCCCGGGCCGCGTCGAACAACTGGTAGCTGAGCCCGCCCCGGATGGCCAGTTGGCCCATCAGCAGGAAAAGCGGCAGCACCGACAGGGTGTAGCTCGACACTCGGCCGAACGGGGCGGTGTTGAGCAGGTTGAGAAAGGCCGACCAGCCGGCGAGCGATGCAAAGCCGAAGCCGCCGACTGCGAACATGGCCACCGCCACCGGCATCCGCAGCCCGATCAGCAGCAGGCATACGGCGAAGAGAACAACGCCCAGTTCGATGTGGGTCATCGTTGGAGCGCGCGCAGGTGACGCAGGACGACCACGAAGCAGGTCGCAGCGAGCAACCCGGCGGCAATCAACGTCGGGAAGTAGGCCCAGTGGAGCGGAATCTCGAGGAACAGCGTCGTCTCGCCATCCTCCAGCTTGCGGATGCCGCCGACCAACAGGCGCCAGGCGATCACGCCCGCCATCACCATGGCGGCGACCCCGTGGACGCTGTCGAGCGCGGCTTGGTAGCGCGGCCGCAGCCGGCTGGTGAAGAAGCCGACCACCACGTTCGCGTTGGTGGCCTGGCAGTAGGGAAAAAACGCGAACACCGCGATGCCGCACGCGAGTTCGGTGAGTTCGTAGTCTCCCGGGATCGGCGCGTCGAACAGGTAGCGCCCGACGATGCTCGCCACCGTCATCCCCACCACGCCAACCAGAAGCACCCCGCCAGCCATCGCCACCACCCGCGCCAGCCGTTCGAAGCCTCGGTCCAGTCGTTCGGCCTGGCTAACGGTGCTGCTCCCGTCCATCGGCATAGTCTGCGACCAGACGTTTGGCGTCTTCAAGCAGCGCTCGTCCGTCGTGGCCCATGGCGTCGATCTTCGCGACCCAGCGATCGATCACCGGTGCGGCGGCCGTCCCCAAAAGCGCCTGTTCGGGGTCGCCCGGCGCCAGGATCGGATGTCCGCGCTCGACGGCAAGGCCGCGGCCGAGCAGTTCGTCCTGCTGCCACAAATGGCCCAGCCGTTTGGCCAGCGCCATGCCGGTGGTGCTGTCCAACATCTGCTGGATCTCTGCCGGCAGCCCCTCGTAGCGCGCCTTGTTCATGGTCAGCACGAACGGCGTGCATCCAGGAAGACCTCCGTGTGGTGGCGGGTCACTTCATGCAGCCGGAACGACCGCATGATCGTCCACGGCAGCAAGGCGCCGTCCACTACGCCGCGGGCGAGCGCCTCGTAAACCTGCGGGGCGGCATCCCGACAGGGATGGCGCCGAAGGCCTCAAGCACGGCGGCGCCGGTTTGCGAGGCGGCACGCACCTTCAGTCCGCGCAGATCGGCCAAGCCGTGGACTGGGTGGTTTACCGTGTGCAGTTGGCCCGGTGCGGTGGCATGGAACACAAGGGGGTGGTGTCTTGGTACTCGTCACGCATCCACTTGCGGTGGAATGCCGTCAGCGCTTGGCTGGTGGCCTATGCGTCACCGCACACGAAGGGCAGTTCGAAGACTTCCGTCAACGGAAACCGGCCCGGCGAGTAGCCGGGCAGGGTCCAGACCGCATCGACCACGCCGTCGCGCGCCTGCCCGTAGAGGTCGGCGGGCCTGCCGCCGAGCTGCATGGCGGGAAATACCTGCACGGCGACCCGGCCCTTTGATTGGGTGCCGATCTCGGCGGCCCAAGGTTGCAGGAACTCGCTGACAGCGATGGACTTGGGCGAGTTGAAGGTGTGCACCCGGAGCGTCATGGTCTCGGCAACTGCGCTGCCGGCCATGCTTGCGCCGAGGGCTGCGAGTAGCAACCAGCGTTCCAGGCGGAAGGGAACGGCGCTTCGCGCCGTCCGAGGGCGCGAACCTTCGGTTCGTAATGCCCTCGCTCCGGGGGGGAACGCCTGTTTCGGACGTGATCCCGGACCGAAGCGTGATCCTGGAGCGAGGGCGTCCCGCCCTCGACAGGGCCGCAGGAACGCCCCCGCTCCATGCGAGCTCCCCGGAGCGAGGGCGTCCCGCCCTCGATTGGAATCGGAGTCACTTAATGAAAGGCGACGGGTCATGTCAAAAGATGATGCTCACCGCACCTTGAAACAAATCAAGCGACCGCATGGACGACCGGCGGACTCGGAAAATCCCCGTTAGCTGGCCGTCGACCACTAGATGCTTGGTCTCCACTACCCTCCCGTCACCAAGAACATCGAAACCAAGCCGATGCTAGTGGCCTGCGCTTTGGGAGTCCAGATGGCTGTTACCATTGCCAGCGCCACACCGAACACCCCAATGGAGTAATCACAATGAAATACAACAAGTTAGGCAATTCCGGCCTGGATGTTTCCCGCATCTGCCTCGGCTGCATGGGCTTCGGGGAGGAGTCGGGCGGCATGCAGGACTGGAGCATCGACGAGGCCGCCAGCCGCCCGATCATCGAGCGGGCGCTGGAGCTCGGCATCAACTTTTTCGATACGGCCAACGCCTACTCGCTGGGCTCCAGCGAGGAGATCGTCGGGCGGGCCTTGCGCGACATGGCCAACCGCGATGAGGTGGTCATCGCCACCAAGGTGTACTTCCCCATGCATAGAGGGCGCAACGCCCGCGGGCTCTCCCGCAAGTCGATCATGGCGGAGCTCGATGCCTCCCTGCGCCGCCTGGGCACCGACTACATCGATCTCTATCAAATCCACCGATTTGACGACCGGACCCCGGTTGAGGAGACCCTTGGGGCGCTGCACGATGCGGTCGCCTGCGGCAAGGTGCGCTACATCGGCGCCTCGTCGATGTGGGCTTGGCAGTTCAGCAAGATGCTCTACTTAAGCGAGCGGCGCGGCTTCACCAAGTTCATCAGCATGCAGAACCAGTACAGCCTGCTGCAGCGCGAGGAGGAGCGCGAGATGCTGCCGCTGTGCGCCGACCAAGGCGTCGGCGCGATCCCCTGGAGCCCCTTGGGCCGGGGACTGCTCACCCGCGACTGGGAAGCCGTGACCCGCCGGTCGCAGAGCGACCCGATGGCCGCCCGGCGATTCGACGAAGCCAAGGACCGGCCCATCGTCGAGCGCGTCGGCGAGGTGGCGCGGGACAAGGGCGTGTCTCGGGCCCAAGTTGCCATGGCCTGGGTGCTGGCCAATCCGGTCGTCGCCGCACCCATCGTCGGCGTCACCAAGATGAGCCACTTGGAGGAGGCGGTGGCGGCGCTTGAGGTTGAGCTGGCCGCCGAGGAGAAGCAGCGGCTGGAGGAGGTTTACACCCCTCGGGCCAACTTGTTCTGAGTTGCAGTGGGCGTACGGAGCATATCGATCTTGATGCGGTCGAGAGCCTTCGCAGTTCCGCTCATTCGGCAGTCCACGGATTGATTAGTTCGACCTCCATGACCTCAAAGTGGCCTAGGTTTCGCGTTGCGACCGCCAGCCCGCGTGAGTGTGCGATGGCGGCAATCTGACAGTCAATGGGTTCGACATGGCGACCTGCCGAACGGCGCATCGCTGCGAGATCGCCATAGACGTGTGCCGCTGCCCGATCAAAGGACAAAACGCGGTCCCTGAAGGCTTCGTGCAGCATCCCCTCAATGTTCGAGATCAGCATCTCGCGGCGGCGCCCTTTCGGCAGTATTGCAGTGCCGTAGCGAAGCTCGGCCTCGCTCACGGTCGAAAAGAAAAGGCTCGTTGAGGGTTGACCAGCCACCCAGGCTTCGACATTGGGCTCCGGCGCCGGGCGCATCAGTTCGGACACGACATTCGTGTCAAGTAGTATCACTTCGCATTCCAGCTTCAGTCGAACAACGGTGGCTCGCGTGAGCTGTCTCGGGCAGGCAACTTCAGGTCCACGCCGTTCGTAGGCCCGAAGTACGACCGGATAATGCTCGCGAGGTCGCGTATTTCGGGCTGGATGCTGACCGCATCGCCCAAGATCACGCGGGCTTCCTCTTCCATCGAGCGGCCATTTCCAGCCGCGCGCACTCGCAGCCGGGTTTTGATCTCATCGTTGAGATTGCGAATTGTGATGCTCGCCATTGACAATTTCCTCACACGGGTCACCAGCATTGAATGTACTTGGTGATTGCAATGCAATCAAGCCAGTTGCGGACTGGCTGAAGCTGGCGTTCCGCCCCGGAGCGAGGGCGTCCCGCCCTCGGACGGCGCGAAGCGCCGTTGCCCCTCGGATGCCTGCCCTGCAGCGGGGCCTATGTATAATTTTTCCCTTTTCCGGAGCGATATCCTTATGTACGAAAGTTGGCGCAGATACTGCACAGCGCTGGGGCGGGTCTTTCGATTCCTTCGACAGCCCGGGGCGGGCTCATGATCTGGCGCGTTCTGTTGGCCGTGGTGGCGGTGCTGGCCATAGGGGGCTACTGGTTCTCGACCCAGTTTCCCCCGGAGCCGCCGGCGCCGACCGGCTATGCGGTGCGGGATGCCGCCTATCAGCACGTCAACCAAGCGGAGTTCGGCAACGGGCCCTACTTCGGCCGCACCACCTGGTCGGGGGCGCATCGGGATGCGCGCAACTCGGACTATGTGCCGGTGCCGTCGCCCAACGCGGTGCGGCGCACTTGGACCGGCATAGAGGGGGGCAATTTCTTCATGCCGCCGGTCATTGGCGCCAATGGCAACGTCTATGCGACTTCGGCGGGCGGGCCGGGGGAAAGCCACCTGCATGCGTTCACGCCGGGCGGCCGGTTGCTGTGGACGGCGGCGCCAATGCAGTCGATGGACGACCTCGATTCCGCGGCCTACTTTTCCGCGCCGGTGGTGGATGTGGATGACCACCTGTACCTGCCGGATGCCAACCAGCTCTGGTCGTTCACCAACGAGGGCACGGTGCGTTGGGTGACCGACCTGCCGGCGCTCGGCGTGCATGGCTACGCCTTTTCCGCCTTTTTCACCCACCAGGGCCATGTCGGCCTCATTTCCAGCGACGGCAAGGTGGCGTTGTTTGATCGCGCCAGCGGCGAACTGGCGCTGCCGATCCTCGATTTGCCGGGCGTTGATGGGGTGCCGTCGAGCCCCATGCCGCCAGGGCTGCTCGACGACGGCCTCATCGATCCGGCGCTGCAACAGGACAATTGGGATGCGATCTGGGGCTTCAACATGGAGGTGGCCAACACGCCCTCCGTGAGCCCCGAAACCGGCCGCATCTTCATCGTCGCCACCGGGCGGCAGCCGGACCACACGGTGCTTTACGGGCTGGACGTGCAGCCCGGATTGTCTGAATGTGACGAACCGGTGCCATCGGAAGTTGGCGGTGAGGAGGATTCCGATTGTTCCGTAGCGGGCATTAAGATCGCCTTTGAAACCCAACTCGGGGTTTCCGGCAGCGGCACCAGCCCCACCGTTTCATTCGATGGCAGCACGGTTTACGTGGTGGATGGCGAGGGCCACTTGACCGGGGTGTCTGCCATCGACGGCAGCGTTGTCTGGCAGTCCTCGGAGCGTTCGGTGATGGGAGTGTCGTCCTCGACCATGCCCGATGGCAAGGTGTTCACCTTCCAGTTCAACGAGTTGATTTGCTGGGATGGGTCGAACGGCGACGTGCTCTGGCGCCACGATCTCAACTGGATCGCCGATGAGGAGATCACCGGCTGGCCGACGATCTTCGGCCGGCCGCAGGCGGACATCGTGTCCGGCGTCACGACCACGGTGGATGGCGTCTGGTTCATCATCAAGGCTGGCATTGAGATCGAGATTCCGGAAGACCAGCAAGACATGGTTCAGCCGCCGGTGGCCGGCCTGCCCGTCGACACCTTCAAGCAGCCGATTAAGCACTTCCTAGTGCACTACGACTACGACGGCAACTTCGTCAGCAGGGCGCCCTTCGTGGACGATGGCGCGTTGGTGGTGATGGGGCTTGATGGCCGCATGTACGCAACCACCTTGAGCGTGACCACCTCGATTGCCCACTACGGCGCCAACCCGAACATGCCGTTCTTCATGCGCAACACCCCCAAGCCCCACGGCAGCTTGGTGGCCTACGATCCGGCGTCGTTCCTTGACTACTTCAAGGAACTGGTAGTCTGGCACGGGGCGTTGTTACGGGGAGGCCAGCGGGCGTCGGGTCAAGCTGCTTCCCTCGCGGCGCTGCACTTGAGCTTGGAGGAAGCCCTTGCCGCGGGGGAGTTGCCCCAGGGCCAATACGACGAGCTTCGGGCGTTGGTTTCCGAAGCGCAGACTAGCCCTGACGCTGCAGCCCGCTTGCAGGCCGTGGATGCCTTGGCAGGAGCACTGGGAATCTAAGACGGCATTCTGTACTGACTAGGATCATCGTTGACCGATTGTTCGGCGGCAACGCATGACTCCCAATCGAGGGCGGGACGCCCTCGCTCCGGAGCGGGATTCCTCCGAGCGAGGGCGTCCTGCCCACGAATGGGCAAGGGGAATGAGATTGCCGAACAGATTTAGCAGAAACCTCCGGAGCGAGGGCATAACGAACCGAAGGTTCGCGCCCTCGCACGGCGCGTAGCGCCGTTTCCCCGGTACGCTACTTGGCGTCGAAGGCCACTGGCATTCGGGTGAGGCCGCAGATGAAGTTGCTGGGCATCCACGCCAGTTCGCCGACGATGCGGATGTTCTTCATGCGGCGCAGCACCTCGGTCAGGATGGCGTCGATCTCCAGGCGGGCGAACCATTGGCCGAGGCAGATGTGGTGCCCGCTGCCGAAGGCGAGATGGCGATTGGGCGAGCGCTCTAAGTCCAGCACGTTCGGGCGGTCAAAGGCGTCCGGGTCGCGGTTGGCTGCGCCGTAGTACATCACCACGCGATCCTCCGCCGCCAAGGCTTGGCCGCCCAAGGTGGTCGGCTGCTTCACCCGTCGCCGCATGTAGATGACCGGGGAGGTCCAGCGCAACAACTCATCCCGCGCTGCGGGCATCCGGCGGTCGGGGTCGGCGGCGAGCTTGGCGAGTTGGTCCGGGTGCTGCAATAGGGCGCGCATGCCGGTAGAGACGAGGTTCCGGGTGGTGTCGCCGCCGGCGTCGATGAGCAGCATGAAGAAGAGCAGGAACTCCTCGTCCGTCAGGCGCCGGCCATCGAGCTCCGCATGCAGCAGCTTGCTGGCCAAGTCGTCGGCCGGGTGGCGGCGCTTCTCCTCGATCACGCCCCTACCGTACTCGAACATCTTCATTACGGCGGTGAGAACGGCGCCTTCCGGCTGCTCTTCTGGGGCGGTATGGATCACCTCGGTCAGTTCGTAGAGCTTTCGACCGTCCTCCAAGGGCAACCCCATCAGGTCGGCGATGACGAAGCTCGGCATTTCACCTGCGATTTCGGAGACGAATTCGCATTCGCCCCGATCGATCACCGCGTCCACGATCTGTGTGGCCAACTGTTGAATGCGGGATTGATACTGGCGCGCCGGCCCTTGGGTGAACTCCCGGCTGATGAGCTTGCGGTAGGCGGTGTGCTCGGGCGGGTCCATCATCAGCATCATCTTGTAGTCGCTTTGGAAGTTGGCCTGCGCCAAGTCGGGATCGGCGATTGAAATGGTGGGTTCGGAGGAGAAGATCTCGGCGTTGCGGCCAATTCGGTTGACGTCATCAAAGCGGGTCACCGCCCAGAATCCACCGCCTGCGCCGTCGTCATGCCAGTGGATCGGCGCGTTGCGCCGCAACCAGTCGTATTGGTCGTGAGGATGGCCGCCGACGAAGCTGGCGGGGCTAAGCAGGTCGATGTGCATGGGACTGATCCCTTCTGACCGGGCTAGGAGGCCGGGTCGAGATCGATGACCACCAAGTGCGCGTCGAGCCACTCCGGCAGCCATTTCGGCGCCCTTGGCCGCAGGCGGCCGAACACGTCGCGTTTGTAGACGGGGTCGTCAAGCACCACCCGCGCCTTGCCGGTCAGCGTTTCGCCGCGAATCAGCATCCGCACCGGCGCATTGCCTTGGCGCAGCGGACGCCACCAGCGGCCGTCGGCGCCAGCGAACACCTGATCGCCCTCGCGCCGGTAGTTGACGGGCAGTTCCCGGCCATCCGGCAGTTCCAGCAGCATGACGATCCCCGCCCGCTCGCCCTGGGGATTGTCGTGCAGTTCGGCCACAACGCGCGGGTTGTACAGCAGCAGCGTATAGGCGCGAATGGCAAGAAAGACGGCACCCAGTACGCCGATGATGATGAAGGTCCACTTCAGCCAGGCCATTGCGCGTCTCCTCTAGCTTAAGTTTGGGACTGACCGTTTTTCCGGGTCGCCGCCGCTGAGTCTCGATTTCCCGCATCGCTAAGTGGATCATCTGTTGCCCCTTGCATCGCCTCCTCCAACACTCCGTTGCAATAGTCCAGATCGTCCGGCGAACTGCCATCCAGCCCCAGCACAGCGCAGACTTGCCCCGCTTCAATTGCGGGCATCCCGCCACTAAACGCCAGTAGCCGGGCAACTACGGCAGTTTCGTACGCTAGAACGAGAGACTCCAACTTGTCGATGTGGGATGCCAGTGACATAGGCTGGTCGCGGAAGAATGCGTCATTTTGACGATGTTCAACTACCAGTACCCCGCACATCGATAGAACCCGCGCATACTTCACGAGCTTACCCAAGGTCGGCGTTTCGGCGTCGTCTGTTTCCATGGTGGCATGAACCTCGGCCACTGCCATCGGCTTTCCCGAACTCGTTACGATATCGAACAACCGCGACAAAACTCTCCGGCGGCGCCTAACATCCGCGTCGTAGCCTAGATTGTGCAGCTTGGCTTGGTGAATGAGCCGAACGGCCTCGCTCTCCTGTTCGCTGGTGGCCGCACTGCCAGTGGAAAGCGGGAACACTCTGAGGTCGCCACCGGCTGCGGGCGCTGGAACGACCCGCACGATGTCGTTCATCTTGTTCAAGAAGCTGGCAAAACTTCTGAAGCCGTAGGCGCTCTCGTCAAAGCTCGAAGAAAGGAGACGCCGCAATGCCGTCTTGAGTTCCGAACCCTTCAAGCCGTTGGGATTGTTCCGCACCACGTCGGTCAAGGCCGACCGCACCTCTTCGATACCCTCCGCATCGGCCAGCTCCAACGTTGACGTGAGCGCCTCGTAGCGCAGGAACCGATCGCACAGAGCCGAGAAGTCCTTGCTCACTGCCTTGTTTGGCGACACACCGATAACCGTCTTTCCGTGGCGCCGGAGTTCCTTGAGCACATGGATGAAGTCCCGGTCGCCTGACACGATGACGAAGACGTCGATGTGCGGGAGCGACGACATCAGGCTGACTGCATCCACCGCCATCTTCACGTCCACTGCATTCTTGATCAACGCGCCGTGACGGCGACCAAGCACATGGACCAGTTCGATGCCGAGTCCGTACAATTCCGTCTGATACTGGTTCACATCCTTTATGCGCCAGTCGGCATAGGCGTTTGCAACGAGCACCCTCCCATACTCGTCAGCCAGCCGGAACACGGCTTCGCAGTCGATGTCCTCTTCTTCGACCGACCTCACCAAATTCTCGAAGTCGATCAGCAACGCCACTTGCCCTGCTTGAATCTCCGCAGTCATATTGCCGCCGTTGACAACCCTCAACCTCAAGCGTCTTCTCTATTCCGGCGAACGGGAACCCGATTCTTCTGTCCGCCAGGCCTCGATTTCCTGCGCCATCAGGTCGATCACCGCATCGGGTGCCTGCATGGGAATGAAATGGGTCACATGGGGCCAGTGCAGTTCCCGGCCTTGGGGAAAGCATGCGGCCAAGCCCGGCCAGGTGGGCGAGGAGGCGAAGTCCATGATGCCGCGCTCGGCTTCGGGGGCCTTGGCACGCACCACCAGCACGGGCACGTCCACCTTCGCCACGCTGTCGAAGATGGCGGCATTGGATCTGGAGGCCATGTACACCGATGCCTCGATTTCCGGCGGGCAGGCCAGGGTCATGCCGCCGTTGGCGGAGGCGACCAAGCCATGCTCGCAGTAGTCCCTGAAGGTCTGCGGGTCGTACAGGGGGAAGGCGCTCTTGGGGGCGAGCCGTTCCATCATGTCGTCCACCGAGGCAAAGGCGTTGTAGCGCCGCGCCGCCGGATGCATGCCGTCGGGCAGGTCGAATGCCAGCGACGGGTTGGCGAAGGCCTCCGGGTCTGGGATGGTGGGGTCGAGCAGCAGCAGACGGGCGAAAGCGCTCGTGGCGGCGGCCGCATCGACCAGGGCGTGGGCGCCCATGGAGTGGCCGATGCCGATCAGGTTGCTGAGTTCCAAGGCCTCGACAAAGGCCGAAACGTCCTCTCCGACCACCCGCCAGTGCTCGATCTTGCGCTTCTCGCTGCGCCCGTGGCCGCGCTGCTCCAAGGCGATGGAATGGCAGTCGCCGAACGGCTCGAGGATCCGATCCCAGATGCGCCCGTGGAATCCGGTGGCGTGGACCAGCAGCAGCGTCGGCTCGCCGGGTTGCGGCTGGTTGCGTTCAAAGTAGGCCAGCTCCACGCCGTTGACGTGGATTTTGCGGAGGTGGGGGTCGGACATGGGAAGCTATTCTTAACTTGATGCCATGTTACCAACTTCCCGCCGCTTGGGCTTGCGCCCACATTGCCGTTATTCTGGCCCGGTTCCGGCAAGTGACTGAAGGAGAAACAACCCATGTCCCAAGACGTCTGCCTCGTTACTGGCGTTGGCCCGGGCACGGGCAAGGCCCTCGTTGAGCGCTTTGCCCAAGGCTATCGGGTGGCCATGCTGGCGCGCAACGCGCAGCGCCTCGAGGAAATCGAAGGCGCCACGCCGAATGCGCGGGGCTACCCCTGCGACGTGAGCGATCCTGCGCAGTTGGAATCGACCCTTGCTGCGGTGCAGGCCGAGCTGGGCGCGCCCTCGGTGGTGATCCACAACGCGGTGGGCGGGGCCTTCGCCAACTTCCTGGAGCTTGACCCGGAAGTGCTCAACCGCAACTTCCAAGTGAACACCATGGCCCTGCTGCGCTTGGCCCAGGCCACTGCGCCAGCGATGATCGACGCTGGGCGGGGCGCGTTCCTGTGCACGGGCAACACCTCGGCCTACCGGGGCGTGGAAAACTTCGCCGGCTTCGCGCCCACCAAGGCGGCGCAACGCATCCTCTGCGAATCCATGGCCCGCCATCTCGGCCCCAAAGGCGTGCACGTGGCCTTCGTCGGCATCGATGCGGTGATCGACGCGCCTTGGACCCGCAAGCGCTTTGCCGACAAGCCGGACGACTTCTTCTGCCAACCCAAGGACATTGCCGCCGAGTGCTGGCACTTGGCGCACCAGCCCCGGTCGGCCTGGACCTTCAATGCGTTGATTCGCCCCTACGGGGAGAACTGGTCCGTTTCCTGACGCGCTAGGCGGAGCCGCCGTACTTGCGCAGTTCGGCGCGGCCCACCACGAGGTGATGCACCTCGTCGGGGCCGTCGGCCAGGCGCAGGGTGCGCTGCCCGGTGTACATCTCAGCCAAGGGGGTCCACTGGGAGACGCCGGTGGCGCCGTGGATCTGGATGGCTTGGTCGATGATCTGGCAGACCCGCTCCGGCACCATGGCCTTGACCATGTGCACCCAGATGCGGGCCTCCTGGTTGCCGAGCACGTCCATCGCCTTGGCGGCCTGCAGCACCATCAGGCGCATGGCTTCAATCTCGATGCGGGCCCGGGAGATCACCTCGACGTTCTTGCCGAGCTGGGCGATGGGCTTGCCGAAGGCTTCGCGGCTCAGGCCCCGGCGGACCATCAGGTCCAAGGCCTTTTCGGCTTGGCCGATGGAGCGCATGCAGTGGTGGATGCGGCCCGGCCCCAAGCGCACTTGGGAGATCTCGAAGCCGCGGCCCTCGCCGAGCAGGATGTTCTCCTTGGGCACCCGGACGTTGTCGAACTTGAGGTGCATGTGGCCGTGGGGCGCATCGTCGTGGCCGAAGACATGCATGGGGCCGAGGATTTCGACCCCGGGGGTGTCGATGGGCACCAGGATTTGCGACTGCTGCTTGTGGGTCGGCGCATCCGGGCTGGTCTTGACCATGCAGATCATGATCTTGCAACGGGGGTCGCCCGCCCCGGAGATGTAGTACTTCTCGCCGTTGATGACCCACTCATCGCCGTCGAGCACCGCCCGGGTGCCGATGTTCTTGGCGTCCGACGAAGCCAGGTTCGGCTCGGTCATGGCGTAGGCGGAACGGATTTCGCCGTTCAGCAGCGGCTTGAGCCACTGCTCCTTCTGTTCCGGGGTGCCGACCCGTTCCAGCACCTCCATGTTGCCGGTGTCCGGGGCGCTGCAGTTGAGCGATTCGGAGGCCAGCGGGCACTTGCCGAGTTCGGCGGCGATGTAGGCGTAGTCGAGGTTCTTCAAGCCTTCGCCGGTCTCGGCGTCGGGCAGGAAGAAGTTCCACAGGCCCGACTCCTTGGCCTTGTTCTTGGCGCCATCGAGCAGTTCAAGCTGGCCCGGCGCCCAGCTCCAGCGGTCCTGGCGGCCTTCGCCGAGGCGATGGAACTCCTCGACGATGGGCTCCACGTTTTCATCGATGTGCTTTTTCACCGCCGCCATCAGCGGCTCCGCCTCGGCGGACATGGTCAGGTCATACAAGTCGGCGTTCAGGCCGTTGTCATCGGACATTGAAACCCCCAATTGAGTTTTGGCATTGGAAAACCTTGCATTCTACCGTTAGTCTGCCCCATTGGCAGTAGGGAGGCACACTGAAATGCGCAGTTCTCATTTTGGCTTTTCGTTGCGTCAAGCGAAGTTCCCCGGAGCGAGGGCGTCCCGCCCTCGATGGAATTTCCCGGTTCATTTCGAGGGCGCGAACCTTCGGTTCGTTATGCCCTCGCTCCGACAAAGTGAGAATTGCTGCATTGAAATGCGCAATTGGCTTTTGGCGTGGGCGCTGGCTGCAGCTTGCCTGGGTTCGGCCTTGGGCTGGACGGAAGAGGAAGACCTGCATGGCGGCGAGGGCATCCTGTTCTGGACCCCGGAGCAGCAGATCGTCGGCTATCGAGCCATTGACGACCTGTATCCCACGCGGGAGATCAAGGCGGGCGGGCATCCCTATCCCCTCATTCCGGCGGAGCGGGACTTCAGCACGTTCCGCTATCGCCACGAGGGGGTGCGCAGAACCGTCGATGAGTACATGGCGTCCCAGCGCATCGCCGGCCTGATTGCGGTCAAGGACGGCAAGGTGGCGCTGGAGCGCTATGGCCTCGGCAACGACGCGGACAGCCGCTGGATCTCGTTCTCCATCGCCAAGTCGATGGTCAGCCTGTTGATCGGCGCGGCCATCCTGGACGGCTACATCGAGAGCGTGGACGACTTGGTGGTGGACTACCTGCCACGCCTCAAGGGCGGGGTCTACGACGAGGTGACCATCCGACACATCCTGCAGATGTCGTCGGGCGTGGCCTGGAACGAGGACTACGCCGATCCGCAATCGGACACCGCGCTGGCGCCGGGCGGCGGCATGGCGCTGATCGAGTACATGAAGGTACTGCCGCGGGTGGCCGAACCGGGCGTGAAGTTCAACTACAACACCGGCGAGACGAGCATCGCCGGGGCCGTGCTGCGCGCCGCCATCGGCAACAACCTGGCCACCTACCTGACGCACAAGATCTGGCGTCCGTTCGGCATGGAATCCGACGCGAGCTGGCTGATCGATGCGCCGGGCGGCCACGAGTACGGCGGCTGCTGCATCAACGCCACCCTGCGCGACTACGCCCGAATCGGCCTCATTGCCTTAAACGGCGGGGTCACGCCGCTAAGGGATCGGGTGGTGCCCGAGGGCTGGATGCAGGACTCGGTCGCCCCGTCACCGGGCTACGACGGCTACGGCTACTATTGGTGGCTGTTTGACGATGGCGTTTACGGCGGCTTGGGCATCTTTGGCCAGACGATCTGGATCGACCCGGCCCGGAACATCGTCATTGCCCAGCATGCAGCTTGGCCCAACGCCGGTGACGACGCCCTGCGCAGCCATCGGGCAGCCTTCATCGCCGCCTTGGCCGACGCGCTGTGAGGCAAGACACTGGCATGGGACGAACTCCCATCCCCCCAGCGGAAAGCGCCTTCCGAAAACCAAATCGAGGGCGGGACGCCCTCGCTCCGGGGTTGAACGCACGGTTCATGCGGAATCCCGGAGCGAGGGCATCTTGCCCTCGATTGGCGCGAAGCGCCTTTCCTTTTCGGAATGGCTGCCGGGCAGGTACAGCACCATTTACCAACAACAGACAAGGACATCATGAGCGCAACGATCGATCCGGATGAACTGAAGCGCTACAGCTTCAACGTGTGGGGCTTCAAGCAGGGCGAAATGGTCTCGCTGATGATTCACATCGGCGACCGCCTAGGGCTCTACCAGGCTTTGGCCGACGCTGGCCCGGTCACGGCCGGGGAGTTGGCGGCGAAGACCGGGCTCAAGGAGCGCTGGCTGCTCGAATGGCTGCGCGGCCAAGCGGCGGCGAGGCTGCTCGACTCTTCAGACGGCGACCGCTTTGAGCTCAGCCCCGTGGGGGCGGCGGTGCTGGCGGACGAGGAGGGCAGCCTGGCCTTTGCCGCGGGTGCCTTCAGCAGCCCCATTCCACCGGAGACAACCGACAAGCTGGTGGACGCCTTTCGCACCGGCATCGGCCTATCCTACGAGGAGTTGGGGCCGAACGCGGCCCATCGCACGGAGCGCATGCTCGGCCCTTGGGTGCGCCAGGCCTTGGTGCCGCAAATTCTGCCGGCGTTGGACGGGGTGGCGGAAAAGCTCACGCAGGGCGCCGTGGTGGCCGATGTGGGCTGCGGGGGTGGCCTCGCCATCGCCGCCATGGCCGAGGCCTATCCCAATTCGGAGTTCCACGGCTACGACCCGAGCAATCACGCCATCGACCGCTGCCGGGAGAAAGTGGCCGAACAGGGGCTTAAGAACCTGACAACCTTCGTCGCTGGCGGCGAGGCCCTGCCCTCGGAAGCGACCTACGACTTCCTCATCACCTTCGACTGCATCCACGACATGACCCACCCCGCCGAAGTCATCGCCGCCATCCGCCGGGCACTGAAGCCGGACGGCACCTGGCTGATCAAGGACATCCGCAGCACGCCCGACTTCAAGCAAAACATGCGCAACCCCATGCTGGCGATGTTCTACGGCTTCTCCGTCTCCGCCTGCATGTCCTCAGCCCTATCCGAGCCGGACGGCGCTGGGCTCGGCACCTTGGGCTTCAACCCAGCGGTGGCGGAAGACATGGTGCGGGAAGCCGGCTTCACCCGCTTTCGCATGCACGACTTCGACGACCCAAGCAACTTGTACTACGAGGTGCGGGTTTGAAGGGGGACTCGCGGCTAGGGCAAGCATCCGTGACTCCCTTCCATCGTGCTTTCTTTTGCTATTCCCGCATCCGTCGATCGAGCCACTTTGCGATGATCGGGCCGGCGACGCAGCCGACTATGCTGCTGGCGACTAGGGCGTAGGTCTCAGTAAAGAGCGCCAAACCAATCGTAAAGCCGACCCCGGTGCCCGCAATCATCATGGCAGCTAGCCTGAAATCGGCCGCGTTCATTGCCTCCTCTTCTGTGTCTTGCTGGCTTGGGGATTGGTGCGGGTTTGACCGTTGCGGAGACCGCTTTCGCTTCACTAGGCGAAAAACATAGATCGAAGCGACTACTCCGGCGATCACTGTTGACCAAATCGTTGCGCTGGTGATGATTCCTTGCAAACTAATGCCGTCGACGTAGGCCATAAATAGCCCGAGTACCACGCAGGATGCAGCCCAAACGCTAAACCATAACCCTTTCATGACGTGTCCCTTTGCTTTTGGTTGTTGGAGTCGTAGTTCTATATGGCTGTGCGATGCCTACGATGAGGGGGCTTTGAGCAAGCCCCCTCTTTTCGCACATTGGCAAAGCACTGGAAATTCAACCCCCGGGTGCGATGCAATGTGGACCATTCAATCCGAGGTTCGGTTGGGGCCCATAGTGCTCAGCCGCTTGGTAAACGGTGAGTATCATGCCAGCTGAACCCGCTGCCCAACCGACCGGCCCAGACGCTGTGGTCTTGCCGATCACTGCCAAGGCGACGCCGACAAGTGGCAGCCAGGCACCGCTGGCTTGGCCCATTTCCTGAGTTGTGAGTTCCTTCATGAGAATTTCTCCTGTGAGTAAATTGGGGTGGTGACAGTCGCCCATTGATCGATGCCGTTCAAGTGCATCAGGCCGATTTCACGCTCATCTCCACTATGCGATGTCATATGGGGTGCCAGTGTGCGCTATCGACCAATTGAGCGCCCTGGAATCCACCACCGCGCCGCAGACATTGCCCCAAGGCCGCCATCGCCGGGACATCGCAACTTGAAGGTTTGCTGGAATCAGATGCTCAGATGTTGCGCTTCTGAGGGCTGGCCAGCAAATTGGGCGTCCGATTTTCAACATTTCCAAAAAGGAGAAACTCATGCGCACTCTTGACCAAACCGAACTGCACCAAGTCAGCGGCGGCTTCCAGTGGCCTCCCGCGATCAACTTCTCAGTTCAACCTTGGCCCCCCCAAATCCATCAGCCGACCTCAGTGAGGCCCATTTCCTCGCCCCGGCCCCGACCGATGCCGTGGGAGCCAATCATTTGGTGACGTCACACGGGCGTATCGCGGGTCCCTTCGGGGCCCGCCCGCCCACCAAGCCGTGCGCTTCTTTAGGGTGAAACTCGACCGATGCACCGTCAGCGGCGCCCTTAGGGTAAGTTAGTGCTGGGCCGAACGGGTGCGGCGTTCCAGCTTTGGGTACATCGCCCCCAGAATCAAGCCCCGCGCTGCCATGAAGGCCAGCATCGACAGCCAGACGCCGTGGTTGCCCAAGGGTTCGAAGGATAGCCACAGCACGGCGAGGTAGATGGCGGCGGCGAGGATCATGGCATTGCGCAGTTCGACGGTGCGGGTGGCGCCGATGAAGATGCCATCCAGCATGAAGGCCCAGACCGCCGCAAGGGGCAGTGCGGCCACCCAAGGGAGATAGGCAGCAGCGGCGGCTCTCACCTCGGGCAAGTCGGTGAACAGCGCGATCAGGGATTCGCCGAACAGCCCGCAGGCGGCGCTGAACAGGCAGGCGGTCAGGCCCGCCCAGATGGCGCTGTAGCCGCTGGCTCGCCGCAGGCCCTTGGCGTCACGTTTGCCGAAGGCGTAGCCCGCCAGGGTTTCGGCGGTGTGGGCGAAGCCGTCGAGGCCGTAGGCCATGATGTGCATGAATTGCAGCAGCACTGCGTTGGCGGCCAGCACCGCATCGCCGAGCGCGGCGCCCAAGGCGGTGATGAGGAAGAAGGGCAGTTGCACGAAGAAGGTGCGCAAGACCAGATTGGCGCTGATTTGAAACAGATGGGCCAGCCGGTGCCGGTCGAGCACCGCCTCAAGCCGCGGCCACTGGCAGCCTTGGCGGGCCAGTGCGCCGAGCACGAGGCGCAAGCCAGCTAGGGCGGCGAGCCACCCGCTGATGAGGGTGCCGGCGGCGACGCCTTTCACGTCCCAGCCGAGGCCTATGACGAAGGTGAAGTCGAGCGCGGCGTTGGAGAGGTTTAGGAGCAGGCTTAGGGCTAGGGCCGCGCGCATCCGCTGCAGGCCGAACAGCACGCCCATTTCGACCAAGTAGAGCAGCAGGGCGGGTGCGCTCCAGATGCGGATGCTGAAGTAGTCGCCGGTCAGCGCCTCGACATGGGGGCTCGCTTCGAACAGCCACAACGCCAGTCCTTTGAGCGGCGCTTGGAATGCAATCAGCGCGGCGCCCAAGGCGAGCGCGGCCAATGCCGCCTGCGACGCCGTGGCGGCCAACGCCGGGCGGTCGCCGGCGCCCAGCGCTTGGGCGGTGAGGCCCGTGGTGCCCATGCGCAGGAAGCCCAGCATCCAGTACAGGGCGTTCATGATGGCCGCGCCGATGGCCACGGCGCCTAGGTAGCGCGCATCGGGCAGCCGTCCCATGACCGCGGTGTCCACCGCGCCCACTAGGGGAATGGCCAGATTGGCTAGGATCATCGGCCAGGAGAGCGCCCAGACTCGGCCGTGCCACTGCCTGGGGGTGGTGGGCAAACCTGTGGCTTCCTTACTCATGGTCCCGATGGGTGCTCAACGACAGGTTCGAACCGGCTCCGTGAGCTGAACGACTGTTTGTCCTTCGGTGGAATCGCCCGAATCCAATCGAGGGCGCGAACCTTCGGTTCGTTGGAGTTTCGCTGGCGCGAAACTCGGTTGGAATCGAGTGAAACTCTCCGGGGCGAGGGCATAACGAACCGTAGGTTTGCGCCCTCGAACCGAATCACGTGAACCCTTTCGAGGGCGGGACGCCCTCGCTCCGAGGTGCCCGCTTTGGCGTCAGAGCTGAGCAGCGGGTTCGGCGACTTCCTGCATGCCTTGGGCGACCGGGTCCCAACCGAACAGGTCCTCCACGATGCGGTACAGCACCGGCACGTAGAACAGGGTGATGAAGGTGGCGAACAGCACGCCGTAGGCCAGCGAGATGGCCATCGGGACGAAGGGCATCGTGGCGGGCGTCATGTTGCTCATCAGGGGAATCAGGCCGACGAAGGTGGTCACCGAAGTGAGAATGATGGCGCGAAAGCGGGTGCCGCAACTGGTGACCAGCGCTTCCTCCACCGGCATGCCCTCGCGGCGGCGGCGGTTGACGAAGTCGACCAGCACCAGGCTGGCGTTCACCACCACGCCGGACAGGGCCACCATGCCCAGCAGCGAGAAGAACATCATCTCGACGCCCATCACCCAGTGGCCGAAGATGGCCCCGACGGCGCCGAAGGGAATCACGCTCATGATGACCAGCGGCTGGATGTAGCTCTTCAAGGGCACCGCCAGCAGGGTGTAGATGAGGATCAGCGACAGCAGGGCGCCCTGGGCCAAGCCGCCCATCGCGTCGAGGCGCTCCTCCTGTTCGCCCGCCATGCCGAAGCGGACGCCCGGGAACTTGGCTTCCAGCCCCGGCAGGACGTCGCGATTGATGCTGCGCATCACGTCCTCAGGGGCAATGGCGCCACGGTCCACCTCGGCGGTCACGTTGACCACCCGCTGCCGGTCGGCGCGCCGAATGGAGGAGTAGCCGCGGCCCAACTCGAACTGGGCGACGCTGTAGAAGGGCACTTCCTTGCCGTCGGCGGTACGGATGTACATGTCCTCCAGGTTGCCGATGGACTTCCGCTCGGCCTCCGGGAAGCGCACCATCACCCGCACGTCGTCCTCGCCGCGCTGCACCCGTTGCGCTTCGGCGCCATAGAAGGCGCTGCGCACCTGGCGGGCAAGGTCGCCGAGGGTCAGGCCTAGGTTGCGGGCCTCGGGCAGCAGGCTGAGCTTGATTTCCTGCTTGCCGGCGCGGAAGGAGTCGCTGATGTCGTACACGCCCTCGTAGCGGGCGAGTTCGATGCGCAGTTCCGCCGCCGCGGTGCGCAGTTGATCCACGTCGGTGCCGCTGATCTCGTAGTTGATGGGCTCCCCCGCTGACCAGGAATCCGCGTTGAAGCTGAGCTTCACGGCATCCGGGATGGGACCGGTGAGATCCCGCCAGCGTTTGGCGATGTCCTTGCTGCTCAGGTTGTCCCGTTGCCTTGCCGACGGCAGTTCGATCACCACTTCAGCGAAGTGGCTGCGGCCCGGGCGCGGCCGCATGCTGGGTCCGTCGCGGGACACGGCCGTGCCGATGCTGGTCAGTTGGTTGAGGACGATGTCGCTGTCCCGCCCAAGCTGCCGGGTCAGCTCTTCGTTCAACTTGGCGGCGCCGGCTTCGATCTGGCGCGCCGCCTCGACCGTCTGCTCCACCGCAACGCCTTGGGGCAGTTCCAGTTGGCCGTAGATGCGGTCGCCTTCGATGGAGGGAAAGAAGCCGAAGGTGACGCGACCGCTGAAGATCAGCGCCAAGGCCAGGATAAGCACCCCCAGGCCAACCGCGGCAGTGACGTAGCGCCATTCGATGGCCCGCCGCACCATCGGCAGGTAGTGGCGAACCGCCAAGGCCTCAAGGCCGTCCGCCATGCGGCCTTGAATGCCGTTCCAAAAGTGGCCGAGGCCCTTTTGCGACCGGCTGCGTTTGCGGTGGGCCAAGTGGGCGGGGAGGATGAGTTGGGACTCGATGATGCTGAACACCAGCGCAACCATGACGACGATGCCGATGCTGCCGAAGAATTCGGTCATGGCGCCTTCCACGAGCACCAAAGGAAGAAATGCGGCCACGGTGGTCAGCACCCCGAAAATCACCGGAATGGAAACCTCCCAGGTGCCGTCGATGGCGGCTTGCATGGGCGGTTTGCCGATTTGCTCCTGGGAGTGGATGCGCTCGCCGACCACGATGGCGTCATCGACCAGAATGCCGAGCACCAATATGAAGGCGATCACCGTCAGGGTGCTGATGTTGATGTCGATGTAGGGCAGTGTGGCGATGCAGCCGAGCAGGGCGATGGGGATGCCGGCGGCCACCCACATGGCCAGGCGCAGGCGCAGGAACAGCGCCAGAATGATCAGCACCAAGGCCAAGCCGCCGCCGGCCGTGGTGTTCAGGACGCTGAAGCGCTCCACCAACTCCTTGGAGGTGTCTGTCCAGATGGCGGCGCTCAAACCCTCGGGCAGGCGGGTGCGGACCTCCTCGAGGTAGGCATAGACATCGTCGGCGATCTGCATGATGTCCTCATCGCCGATCTGGGCCACTTCGATCACCACCGCGGGTTCGCCGTTGAAGCGGGCGTAGAGGTCGCCCTCCTCGAAGCCGTCGCGAATGTCGGCCACCTCTTCGAGCGTGACCTTGGTGCCGTCGGGGCGGGTTAGGACCACCACATCCGCGAATTCGTCGCCCCAGTAGGCTTGGCCCTTGGAGCGGATGAGAATCTCGCCGCCTTCCGACTTGATGGTGCCGCCGGGCATGTCGAGGGACGTGCTGCGCACCGCCTGGGTCACGCGATCCAGGGTCAGCCCGTGGCGCCGCAGCGCCCGTTCCGACACCTCGATGGAGATCTCGGAGGGGCGCACGTACTTGATGCCCACCTGGGAGATGCCGTCGATGGCGGCGATTTCGTTGCGCAACTGCTGGCCCCAACCTTTAAGAATGCGCTCGTCGGCGTCCCCGGAGAGGGCTACTTGGGCGACGTTGCGGACAATGGAGAGCTTGGAAACGATGGGTTTTTCGGTTTCCACCGGGAAGCTGTTGATGCCATCGACGTGGCTTTTGATCTCGTTGAGCGCCACCATGTCATTGGCGTTCAGCGCCAGTTCCGCCATCACTTGGCAGGAGCCTTCGCTGGCGATCGAGTGAATCTCCTCAATGCCGTCGATGCCGTCGATGGCCTCCTCGACGCGGATGCACACGCCCAGTTCCACTTCTTCCGGAGCGGCGCCAAGGTACGGCACGGTGACGGACACAACCGGCACCTCCATGTTGGGAAACTCCTCCTGATTGACCGTCAGCAGGGCCAGAATCCCGCCGACGCACAGGATGAACATCAGCAGGTTGGCGGCGACCGGATTGCGGACGAACCAGGCGATGGCAGTGTGCATGATAAGGGGGCCGGCTAGGTGGCGGCTTGGTCGGGGTCAGCGACGGGGCGCACCCGCATGCCTTCGATCGGCGTCTGCATGGGCGAGACGCAAACCCGTTCGCCCTGCTCGAGCCCGCCGACGATCAGCACGTCGTCCTGGTACAGGCGCAAGGGTTCGACGTCGCGGAAGCGCAGGCGCTCCTCCTCATCCACCACCAGCACGCGATTGCCGTTGCGCAGGGCGATGCGCGGCAGCACGACGATGTCATCGACGGTCAGCCCTTCGATGTCGGCATCCACGAACAAGCCCACGGCGGGCGGCTCGGCGTGGTCGCTGCTGTTGACTCGGGCCACCACGTTGACCATGCGGCTGGCGGTGTCGATCTGCGCCTCGGTGCGCACGATGCGGCCGGACCATTGCAGCGTCCGCCCGGCGAATTGAGCGGAGAGGGTGACTTGGGGCTGCGCCGCCTCAGGCAAGGCGCCGCGCTGGCCCAAGGGCACGTTGAGGAAGGCCAGTTGCCGGTCGGCGATGGGCAGGCGCACCTCCACTTGGTCGCTGGCGTAGAGCGTGGCCACCGACATGTTGCGCCCCACCAGTTGGCCGACGTCCACGGATTCGCTCTGCACCAAGCCGTTGAAGGGCGCCCGGACCTCGGTGCGCTCGAGGTCCCGCTGGGCTTGGTCGAAATTGGCGCGGGCGTCTTCAAGGACCGCCTGCTTGACCCGCTGCTCCTTCAGGGTGTTCTCCATCTGCGAGCGGCTGGCCAGTTGGCGCTCTTCCAGGCTGAGCATTCGCTCGTGCTCGTAGCGGGCGTGGTCATGTTCCGCTTCGGCCCGGGTGAGCGCCGCTTGGGCGCGCTGCAGGGCCGATCGGTAATCTTGTTCGTCGAGCATCAACAGCACGGTGCCCTTTTCAAAGTAGCCGCCGTTGACCAAGGCCGGGGAAATCCATACCACCCGTCCGGCCACTTCGGGAAACAGGGCGGTGACTTGGGTGGGCGCGACGGTGCCTTGGGAGTGGACCCGGAGTTGGATGGACTCCGGCAGCACGTCGAGCACCCGCACGGTGGGCGCCACCGGCTCGGGAATGTCGGGGTCAAGCTCGGGGCTGGTGGCCATGAGCGCCACGGCGCCGAACGTGGCGACCAGGATGACCAAGCCAGGCAGCACCATCTTGTGCCTCGTGAGTAGTTCGAGGCCGGGGAGCAGTAGTTTGCGCTTCATGAGGCGGCCACCTCCGGTAGGGATTCAGAATGCCGAACGGATTGCCGGGCGGCGGCCTTGATGGCCGGTGCCAAGGTGCGGGCGTGCAACTCGGAAAACTCGTCGAACACTTCCCGCACGGCGCGCCGGTCCCGGTTGGCCAACGCGCCTTCAAGCCGCCGGGCGATGCGGTTGAACGCCGCCACATCGAGCTGCGCGTAGGGCTTGACCGCCTCCAGGGTCGGGGCGAACTGCTTGAACAGGCCGTGGGCGATGAGCTGGCAGACCAGGTTGCCGCTGGTGATCATGATCGTGCGCATCATCTCGATGCGGGCGGCGGCGTGGGCTTCGCCGTCCAGGCCGTTGTCGAACAGCCGCGACAGTCGGGCGCGAACGGCCTCTATGTCGGCATCCCGCCCCCGTTCCACGAGGGCTTCAGCCGCCATGCTGAGCAGCCGCTCCACCACTTCGAAAATCTGCTCCAGCAGTTGGGCATCCGGCACCCGGGTGGCGGCCAGCATGTGGCCGATGATGTCGAGGCTGGCCTCGTTGATGGGCGAAACGCGAGCGCCGCCGGGCTGGATGTCTGCCACGCCAAGCTGCGACAGGCGGCTCATCGCCTGGCGCACGGCGCCTCGGTTGACGTTGAAGCGCACCGCCAGTTCCCGCTCCGACGGCAGCCGGTCGCCAGCCTGATAGCGTCCGGAGAGGATTTCATCGGTGAGGGTGCCGGCCAGCTGATTGTGTTTGGCGCTCATGGTCTATTCGCGTTCCTTGCACAAGGGATTTTGGTAAGACCATTTTGGTCTTACCAAATTGGTCGGGGCAATTCTACGCGCTCACAGCCGTTTGTCCAGCACTCACTGCATTTGCGGGAGGGCAAGGCCGTTTCACGCTAGCTCCAATGCCGCCCAAAGCCCCTTCAGACTCTCCTTAAGCGGCTAATTTTAGCCCGGTTCCGCCCCGGCAAGGCGGTTTTTCGTAGCGTGAAATGACCCTGGGGTAACCAATCGCCCAACATCGCCCACCACCAGACCTTGATCGAATGGCATGAAAGGTGGTAAAAGAGTCCCCATGGATGCAACCATTGACCGCGCCGGGCGTCTCGTCGTGCCCAAGCCAGTCCGAGAAGCGGCGCAACTGCACCCCGGGACTCGGGTGCGATTTCGTGTGCTTGATGGCTGCGTGGAGATCGAACCGGTTCCGGCGGAGATCACGTTCAGGCGTTCCGGCACCTCACTGATCGCTGTTACGAAAACGGAAGGCGAGACCCTGACCACCGCAGACGTGGATCGGACCTTGGCCCAAACGCGATCCGAAAGCGCAGCGAGCCGACTACCGGAGTGGCTCTGCGCAAGCGGTCGACGGGAATGTTGGGGAGGTGGGGACGCTTGGAACCGGCGACCGTAACACGGCTGTAACGGCGAGCGTCGCCGTCGCTTGGCGGCCTGGGCGTAGCGGTGTGCCCAAGCATCGTCCGCACCCCCCGAGAACCGCAAAGGATCAGAACATCAGCCGAATTGGAGATTGCTGCAACGACACGGACGGATCGACGACCGCGACGGACTCCACCTACCCCTGCCCCTGATCAGTCTGCTACACTGCGCCCTGATTGGATTGGCCGCCCTTCGAGGAGGCCGCATCCGTCTTCTGCTTGGGGTTCGGAACGACAGGGAGTGGCCGTCATGATCTCGATGCGCGGAGCGTGGGCGGCGGTTGCGGCCGCCTTGGGCGGCTTGTTCCCAAGCCGGGGGTTGACAAGCTGGCTTGAGCTTCGCGTTATAATGAAGCCGGGTCGCCCAACCTGCGTCCGCGCTTCGGCATGAGCGCGCCCGCATGGCTGCGGCGCC
>JAPPIX010000016.1 GCA_028820495.1 Gammaproteobacteria bacterium | reverse complement strand
TCCTTGGTGGTGAACGTGGAACTCCAGTTCAACAGGTTGCGGCTGTTGGACATGGCGTCGTACTCCGGGCCTAGGTCGGAGTAGGTGAACACCGAATCATCGACGAACGACCAGCTCAAGGCGTGGGATAGGTCGCCCATGGCGCCCGCCGAGTGTTCGAAGGTGGCCATGAGGTAGGCGGTCCAGTCCGGTGAGCGGTTCACCGGCCGACCGCTGAAATCGACGTCGATGGTGCCGTCGAAGTCGGTGTCGGCCTCGTAGGCGGCGAACTCCGCATCCTGGTAGCTGAAGTTGCCGCTGAAGGTGAGATACTCGTTGACCACCCAGCTGCCTTCGAACTCGATGCCCTGGGCATCGAGCTTGGCGGCATTGAAGAACAGGGTCTCCTGGAAGGAGCCGCCGCCCGGCAGGGCGAAGGTGGCGTTGAGCTGGCGGTGGGCGTCGTCGTAGCGGACGTTGAAGTAAACGATGTTCATGCGCACCGTGTTGTCGAGCAGATCGGTCTTCAGGCCAACCTCGATGCTGTCGGCGAACTCCGGGTCGATGGGCTGCAGCTGCAGCGGGTTGCCGAATGGAAACGGCAGGCCCGCCGTGAAGGTGCCGGTCTGGTCGTTGAAGGCGCCGGACTTGACGCTGCGCGAATAGGTGGCCCAAGCGAAGACATTGTCGCGAAAGAGGTAGCCCGCCGTCGCCCGGAAGCTAGGCTCGGTCCAGGACCCCTTCTCCCTGGCAACGTTGATCGGAAAGCGGTCGAAGTCCGCCGCATCGAGGGGTTCATCCAAGGACGCGAACAGCCCCTCGTTGGCGGTGTCGGTCCCGTCCAGGTACTGGTAGAGAATCTGCGGCCGCCCGGTCCACTTCTTCTTCTCGTAGGTGACCCGCACGCCGGCGCCGAGCTCCAACCGCTCGGTGACTTGGTAAGTGGCGTCCGCAAATCCGGCCAACGCCTTGGCGTTCTGCTCGTTGCAGAGCACCGAGGCGTTGTCGTTGAACGTGCCCGAAGACAGCGCCGGGTAGCCGAGGCCCGTCAACTGATCGTTCAGCGGCGTCGCCGTGGGGCCGAAAAAGTCCACCAGCCCGAGAATCTGGGTGACGCAGAACTTGTTGTCGTCCTTCTGGTAGAAGCCACCGGCCACGAAGTTGACGGGGCCATCGAAGCTTGAATCGATGCGGATCTCCTGCTGGAAGGTCTTGCGGTCGTCATCTCGGGTGGCGTCGAACAGCGAGGCGCGGGTGTGGCCGACATAGGTGCTCGGCAACCGCGATTCCTGCTCACGGTAGCCGGTCACCGAGTGCAGCGTGAAGCGCTCGTTGAGATCCCAATCCAAGTGGCCGTACACGCCGTCCACATCCACTTGGTGGCCATCGGCGATGGAGAAGAAATCGTCGCGCTCAGACACGGCAGCGTGGTCGATGGGGTCGCCGTCGAAGCTGCCCCCAAAGCCGAGGAACGCCGTGAACACTGAGTTCGGGGCGTTTTCGGCGACGATGGGCGGCGAGTCCATGTTGTCGCGGATCATCTCGTAGGTCAGGCGCGCCTCGATGCCGTCCTGAGGCGCCCACAACAGCTTCAGGCGCCCGGAGAACACATCGTCGCCGCCGATGCTGCGGCCATCGCCCTCGAAGGTCTGGGGCACGAATTCGCCGGTGCCGAACAGCGCCGCCGGGTCGAAGCTGGTGGCGGAGGCGCCGTTCTTGTAGTAGCCGTCGCTCTTTTGGTAGATGCCCGTGGCGCGCACCGCCAAGGTCTCCCCACCCATGTTCAGGGCGAACTTGGTGTCCCAGCTATCGTATTCCGCATACGAGGTGGAGACCTCCAGGCTTTGGCTGTCGAGTTCCGGCTGCTTGGTCTTGACGTTGATGACCCCAGCGGTGGTGTTCTTGCCGAACAGAGTGCCTTGCGGACCCCGCAGCACCTCGATGGAGGCGATGTCGAAGGGTTCCAGCATCTGGGTCTGGGTGGACATCATCACGAAGTCGTCCACCGAGACGCCCACCGGCGATTCGATGTAGAGGATGATGCCGTCCTTGCCCACGCCGCGCAGGCTGGGGTTGAAGGAGTTGAAGGCCGGCGCGTTGCCGGTGACGAGGTTCGGCACGGCGGCGGTCATGTCGCCGATGTCGCGCATCAGCATCTTGTCGAGATCTTCGTCATCCAGCGCCGTCACCGAGACCGGCGTGATCTGGATGTCGGTTTCGCCGCGCCGGGTGGCGGTGACCAGCACCTCTTCGAGCTGCGCTTGGCCAAAGGCGGGCAGCGGCGCCAGCGGCAGCAGGCCCAAGGCCGCGACAGCCAGAACCACGCCCTTGACTCCAGTTGCTGAGGTTGAACGGGTTTCTCCAAGCATGGCATCCCTCATAGTTGACTCTCGGGTCGCTGTTGGTTGTTGGTTGCTCTCCGGGAGCAGGCAAGTTAACACAGAATGCGCTCTTCATCGGGAGATTCAAAATCTGTTTCCTAGGAGCCGCTATCATATTGGGACGGGGGAGCCAAACTGGCTTGCCCACTCACAAGCATGGAGTTTGGAGTCGCCGCCAATGAACCCGCCCAATGTCGTGGAATCCTGGATCGTTAACCCAAAGCTGTCCCAGTCGGACTTCGAGGGCAAGCAGCCGCCGGTGGACAACGGCCACGCCCGCCTCGACCCGGCCCGCTACCATAGCGAGGCGTTCATGGCCTTGGAGTGGGAACGGCTGTGGACCCGGGTGTGGCTGATCGCCGGGGTGGAGTCCGACATTCCCGAGCCCGGCGACTACCTGCTGTACCGCATCCGCCACGAGGAGATCATCTGCGTTCGCCAAGCGGACGGCAGCGTCAAGGCCATGTACAACGTCTGCCC
>JAPPIX010000107.1:15419-25707 GCA_028820495.1 Gammaproteobacteria bacterium | reverse complement strand
CACCATAGTGGGCGAAGCAACAAATATGCCATGCCTGATATCGAAGGGATAGGGGCAATGTGGCGTCTATGCGACCGTTTCATGCACAGATTCAGTGCTCGCACAGTGCTGCATGCACCAAATCTGGGAAGTGGACCACTCCCAGCAATTCTCGTTTTGTCGGAGCGAGGGCATCTTGCCCTCGAAATGAACCGGGGAATCCATCGAGGGCGGGACGCCCTTATCTCCGGGGAGATTCGCCTGACGCAACGAAAAGCCAAAATGAGAATTGCTGGACCAGTCCGCTGCTAATTGACTTTGATCCGAATGCGGATTTCATGGTTGGCCTGCGTCGCCTCAAGCACCTCATGGCCATGCACCCGGCACCAGGCTGGCACGTCGGCCAGCGTGCCTGGGTCGGTGGCCCACACTTCGAGCACCGTCCCGGGGCGCAAGCCGGCAATTCGGTCCTGGGCCTTGATGACGGGCATGGGGCAGAGCAAGCCCCGGGCATCCAAGGTCTCAACGGGGCCGGGCTCAGACATGCCAAGCCGAGGGCAGCTCCGCCGGCGCCAAGGGGGGCACCGTCAATTCACGGCGTTCGCCGTTCGGGTCTTCGGCGGCCACGGTGACGGCCGCCGCCTCCCGCCCTTGGCTGTAGCGGGCCACGACCCGTGCGGCGAGCTCCAAGTCGGCCGGCTCCGGATGGCCATCAACCAAGCACAGCGGGCCGAGGTGGCTGATGGGTCGCAGGTTGAGGAAGCGCTTGCGGTAGCCTTCGAGGTAGCGGTTCTCCCCTTCCTCCCGGCTGACAATCAGCTTGAAGTGGGGCGCGGGGCGAATGTGGCGCCCCACCTTGAGCAGCATGATGTCGTCAAGCTCGTAGTCCTTGCTACCCTGCGCTGTCCACAGGTCGGTGAGCTTGCGGCTGTACTGCGCATCGGTCAGGAAGCAGCAGCCGCCTGCGGGTTGTGCCCATTCCGTGAATCCCAGACGCTGGGCGAGTTCGATTTGCGGCTTGCGGTTGCGCCCTTGGAAGCCGAAGAGCGCATCGCGGTCCACCCAGCCCTCCCGTTCCGGCAGGGTGGGGGGCAGGTTTTGGGCGCACAGGGGCCGCAGCAGTCGGTCGTCGGCGCCGGACTCCTTGGCGATGACCGGCATGGTCGCCTTGCGCTGGCTCTTGGGCCGCTGCCCGATCACTTCGCCGGTGACGATGAAGTCAAAGCCGTGCTCCGCCATGAATCCCCAGGCCAAGGCCTTGCGGACCATGAAGATCTTGCAGTCCAGGCAGGGATTGAGGTGCTGGCCGTAGCCGTGCTTGGGGCTCAGCAGCACCTTCTTGTACTCCTCGATGACGTCGATGATGTGCAGCTTTATGCCGAGTTGTTCAGCCACCCAGAGGGCGTTGTTGCGCTTCGGCGCGCTACCCTTTCGGGCGCGGATGGCGTGGGTGTGGCCTTCGACGCAGAAGCCAGTGAAGAAATTGATGCCCTCCACATGCACGCCTTGGTCCATGACGACCTTGGCGGCCAGCATGGAATCGAGCCCACCGGAAATGAGCGCAACGGCTTTGATTGGTTCGGTCATGGCCTTGGCCCTCGCGGGGCCGGGAAGTTTAGTGTGGCGGCTTAGTGGGCGCAAACGCGCGGCCTGACGGCCGCGTTTGCAGTTTCGCTGGCGCGAAACTCCGACAGCGGCGGAGGGGATCGGGCGGCTTGAGGCCACCGCCTCGCGGGTTCGTCCTAGGCGCGGCCCGGGGGGCTGCTGGACAGGGGGTTGAATGTGGGCTTTGATTGCGCTCGATGAGAGTGTTGCTGCAGCGGGTGGCCGAGGCGTCGGTGGTGGTCGCGTCCCGAACCATTGCCGAAATCGGGCCGGGGTTGCTTGCCTTTGTCGGCGTCTTCCCGGATGACGGGATGGCCGAAGTGGATTGGCTGGTGGACAAAACCCTAGGCCTGCGCATCTTCCCCGATGAGCGCAAGCCGATGAATCGATCAGTGCTTGACGTGGGCGGCGCGATTTTGGTCGTCTCGCAGTTCACCTTGGCGGCCAACTTGAGCCGCGGCAAGCGGCCGAGCTTTGGCAATGCCGCGCCCGCCGACCAGGCCGAACGGTTGGTTGAGGCCTATGCTGGCGGCCTTCGGGCCTCATGCGCCGATGTTCAAACCGGACGTTTTGGGGCACAGATGCAGGTGGCCCTAGTCAACGACGGGCCTGCCACCTTCCTGCTGGAGCGTTGAATAGCGGATTCAAACTAACCCAAGATCGGGAGTTTCACCGTGAAGCCCAAGAATCGACAATCGACCGCGATTGGGTTGTACTGCGACTTTTCCATAGACCGAGGCAATGCAATGCTTGAGCTTTACCACAACGCCCTTTCCACCTGCTCCCAGAAGGTGCGCTTGGTGCTGGCCCACAAGGGGCTTGAATTCACATCCCATGAAGTTGACCTGCTCGGTGGCGGCCAGCATGCGCCGGAGTACGTCAAGCTCAACCCCAATCATGTCGTGCCCACCTTGGTCCATGAGGGTGCGGTGCTGATCGAGTCGAGCTTGATCAACGAATACGTCAACGACGCCTTCCCGGAACCGGCCATGCTGCCCGCCGACCCTGCGGCGAGGCACGGGGCGCGGCTGTGGCCGAAGCTGCTTGACGACAAGATCCATCCGGCAACGGGGGTGGTCACTTTCGCCATTGGCCCCCGCTCGATCCTGCTGCGGCAGCCCAAGGAAGTGCGCGAGGCCAACGTCAACGCCATCCCGGACCCTGCGCGCCGCGCCGTGCGCCGCAGCGTTATCGAACATGGCGTCAAGGCGCCGGAGTTCGCCGGCGCGTTGCACACCATGGTCGGCTTGCTCGACCGAATGGAGACGGTCTTGCCAGCGTCAGCCGGCTGGCTGTCCGGAGAGGCCTTCGGGCTGGCCGACGCAGGCGTGCTGCCCTATGTCCTGCGCTTGGACCACTTGTTCATCACCTCGGCCATCGAGGCACGGCCCAAGGTCCTCGATTGGTACCAGCGCGTGCAGGCCCTGCCCGCCTTCACCACCGGCGTATCCGAGTGGCTGGCGCCGCCCATGGTCGGCATGATGCGCAGCAACGGCGAAGCAGTTTGGGATGAGGTAGCCCCGCTGATTGAGGCCAGCGCGGCAAGCGAATAGGGGAGTCCCTCAAACTTCAGCTTGATGCCTACCCTTGGTGCGAAGCAACCTCCCGCACCAATTCCATGAGACTGATCACCTGCACCCCTCCGGGCTTGGGGTAGGACTCTTGCCCGGAATAGACTACGAACTTCCGATTGGGTGCCAGATCCTCGCATGCGACGTGGAAGCCTCTGTCCAGTCTGGGCACAAGGCCTCGCTTGATTTCAATGGCCCAGAGCTCTGCGCCGGGCATTTCCAGAAGCAGGTCTATTTCGGCCCCTGACGACGAGCGGAAAAAGCTGGCGTCGGCAGCATCGGGCGCGTTTCCGAGGATGTTCTCGATGACAAAGCCTTCCCAGCTCGGACCGGCAACTGGATGTTCGAGCAACGCGTCTCGACTGCCGAGCCGCAGGAGTGCGTGAACCAAGCCGCTATCTCGGACATACACCTTGGGTGATTTCACAAGCCGCTTTTTCACATTGGCATGATGGGGAGGAAGACGCCGAACCAGCAGCAAGTCCACAAGCAGATCAAGGTAGTGGCTCACCGTATTGCTCGAAACGCCGAGACCGCGGGCGATCTTGGAAGCGTTGAGCGGATCGCCTTGCAGATGTGCAAGCATCACCCAAAAGCGCCTTAAGGTTTCCGCTGGAATGCGAGGCGCGAATTGCGGAATGTCCCGTTGCAGGTAGGTGGCGATGAAGTCGGAGCGCCATTGCGCGCTTTCCTGGTCGCTGCCCGCCAAGTAGCTGTCTGGAAAGCCGCCGCGGTTCCACAGAACCTCTTGGTCGCCATCAGCGGCCTCGACGACATCGATGGGTTGGAGATGCACGAAGGAAATTCTGCCGGCCAAGGACTCGCTGGCTTGCCTGAGAAGCGCGATGGAAGCCGAACCCAAGATTAGGAACCGACCGTTGCGGATGCCCTGCTCCCGGCCTTGGTCAATGAGCACTCGGAGCACTTGAAACACTTCCGGGAGGTTTTGAACCTCATCGAGCACCACGAGCGCATCCTGATGTTCGGATAGGTACATTTCCGGGTCGGCAAGGCGTTCTCGCTGCTGCGGCGATTCTAGGTCGAGATAGACAGTTTTGCGCTCCTTGAACCCACGGTCGGCGATGCGTCGGGCGAGCGTTGTCTTGCCGACCTGACGTGGCCCGAGCAAAAGGACGGCGGGAAATTGATCCAGCCGCGCAAGCACTTCTTGGAACTTTGTGCGTTTTATTAAAATTGCAAATTTTAAGTCAGGCTGAGAATTTGCAATGTTAACAGCAAAATTGGTTGGATTTACCCTTTGCCGCCCTCCTCCAGCGCTTCTAGGATCACAGCCATGGCCGAATCCGCATCGATGGTGTAGGCGACGTTCGCCGTCGGTGCATCTGCGCCCCGTCGCGCTGCGCTGCCGTCGGGTGGCTGGGGCCGTTGGTCCACCACCGTCATGCCTCGGGTCAGTTTGCCTTCAAGTTCCACCGATACGGCTCTAGGACGGGTTTCGATCAGCTCGGGATGAGTGACCGCCAACACCGCGCAGGGGTCGTGGAGCGCGGCTTCGCGAACGCCGGTCAGGCCCTCGATGCGATCGTGCAGGTCGTCGAAGGATTGGGCGGCGAATTGCGCCAAGGGGGAATCGGCGCGCCGGAGGCGTTCGGCCAAGGCGTCATTGGAGCGCAGTTGACGGGTGAGGTTGAGGCCGCACATCGTCAGACGGGCGCCGCAATCGAAAACGCGTTCGGCCGCTTCCGGGTCGGCGAAGATGTTGAATTCGGCGACCCGGGTGACGTTGCCGATGTCAGTGCTGCCGCCCATGATGGAAATGCCCGCCAAGCGGCGGCCCCAAGATGAATCACGTTCGAGGGCCAAGGCTAGGTTGGTGAGCGGGCCGACGGCCACCACCCAAAGCGCTTCATCGGCCGCATCGAGCAGGAAGCCCACGGCGTCGTCGCTGGCTGCCCTGTGCTGGTGGGCGATCCGGGCCACGCCGCCCAGTCCCGATTCGCCATGCACCGCTGCGGCGTGGGCCGGCTCGCCGACCAAGGGTTTAGGCGCCCCCCGGTGTACCGGAGTCTCCGCGTCGAGCAGCGCGGTCACCATCAGCGCATTGGCGGTGGTGGCGTCGAGCGGCGCGTTGCCGCTCACCGTGGTTATGCCAACCACTTCGGCATGGCGGTGGGCCACGATCAGCGCGATCGCATCATCGTGGCCCGGATCGCAGTCGATGATCAGCCTTGGCCTTGGCACGGCTCAAGCCACCTCGTTGCGCTTCTCCGCCACCCGGGCGAACAGGATGCCGATTTCGAACAGCACCCAAGTGGGCAGGGCCAGCAGCAGTTGGGAGATCACGTCGGGCGGGGTTAACAGCATGCCGGCGGCGAAACAGCCGACGATGACGTAGGGGCGCTTGTTGGCGATGCCTTGGGCGGTGCTGATGCCGGACCAAACCAGCAGCAGCGTCGCAATGGGGATCTCGAAAGCAAAGCCGAAGGCGAGGAACATGGTTAGGACGAAGTCCAGGTAGCGGTTGATGTCGGTCATCATGGTTACGCCGATGGGCGTCACCGCAGCCATGAACTGGAAAACTAAGGGAAAGACCGCGAAGTAGGCGAAGGCCATGCCCAGGTAGAACAGGCCGATGCTCGACAGCAGCAGCGGCAGGGCGAAGCGCTTCTCGTGCTTGTACAGGCCCGGCGCCACAAATGACCAAGCTTGGTGCAGGATGACCGGCATGCCGACGAAGATGGCGGCATAGATGGCCAGCTTGAAGGGGGTGAGGAACGGCGAGGCCACCTCGGTGGCGATCATGGTGCCGTCCCCCGGCAGGTGGGCCATCAGGGGCGCGGCCACCAGCACGTAGAGGTCGTTGGCGAAGAAATAGATCGGCAGAAACAGCGCCACGACGGCGAAAAGGCCCTTGAGGATGCGCTGGCGCAGCTCGATCAGGTGCGCCATGAACGGCATCTCGGCGCTGTCCACCAATGCGTCGTGCGCTTGGGCCTCGCTGTCGCGATCGCTTTGGGCAGGGGTTGGGCTGTTTGCCGACTCGGCTTCCGGGGGCTTGGGGCCGTCAGTCATCGTTCACCTTGGACGGCGGGCTGGCTGCGTTCTCGGGCTGGGCCGGCGGGCCGGCTGCGCTTTCGGGCTTGGCCGGGGGCTCGATGCGGGCTGCTTGGCCGGCGTCCTTCACCTCCCGTTCGATGCGCTTCATTTCGTCCATCACGGCTTCGTTGTGCAGTTGCCGGCGCACCTCGTCCATGCCGACCTCCTTTTCGATTTCGGCCTTGACGGTATTGAAGCTGCGCCGCATGCGTCCCAGCCAAAGGCCCATGGTGCGCAGGGCTTCGGGCAGCCGATTCGGGCCGATGACCAGCAGGCCGACGATGGCCACCAGCATCAATTCAGGAAAGCCGATGTCAAACACGGCTCTGCTGGTGGCTGTCCTCTTTTTGCGACGCTTGCGAGGCGACTTCGCCTTCGATCACGTTTGGGTCGCTTTGCGCTTGCGCCCCGGCCTTGGCCGCGGCTGCAGCCTCGGCCTCCTCGTCGGTGACCGCCTTGCGGAAGCCCTTGATGGCGTTGCCCAAATCCGAGCCGATGTTCTTCAAGCGCTTGGGGCCGAAGATGAGCAGCACGATGGCCAGAACGATGAGTAGCTCAGTGACGCCGAATCCGCCAAACATGGTTAGTCTCCCGGCTGATCCTATTGGGTGGCCTTCATTATAGGCATTTGCGGGGTCTTTGCCGGGCGAATTCGCTCATGTCTTGGCCAGCAGCAGGTAGGCGCCGGCCAAGGCGCCGGCGACGCCCGCCACGGTGCCGAAGGAGACGCTTAAGGTTTGGCCGGCGGGTTCCCAGAGCAGGGTGGCGGCGAGCAGGATGAGTGCGGTGCCGGCCAAGCGATGGCGTCGTCGTCGTCGCTGTTGATGGGCGAGGTCCGCCTCGATCTTGCCGGTGGCGACCTGTTGCTCCTTGAGCCCGGATTCGAGGCGCCGCAGGGCGCGGCTGGTGTCCGTTATCAGTTCCGGCAGGCGCGGCAGATGCTCGATGATCTCCGGTGCCCGGTCGGCGAAGCTGCGCAGGGTGGCCAGCGGACCGACCCGCTCCGCCATCCAGCGCTCCATGAAGGGCTTGGCGGTTTCCCAGAGGTCGAGTTGCGGATAGAGCGTTCGCCCGACGCCTTCGATGTAGAGCAGCGTCTTCTGCAGCAGCACCAGTTGCGGCTGAATCTCGATGTTGAAGTCGGCGGCGGTGCGGAACAACGTGACCAGGAAATGCCCGAAGGAGATTTCATTGAGCGGCTTGGCGAAGATCGGATCGCACACTTCGCGGATGACGGCCTCGAATCGAGCTTCGTCGGTCTGCTGCGGAATCCAGCCGGACTCGAAGTGCAGGTGCGCCACTTGGCGGTAGTCGCGGTTGAAGAAGGCCAGCAGGTTGCGGGCCAGGTAGTCTTGGTCTCGTTCCGTGAGCTGGCCGATGATGGCGCAGTCGAGCGCGATGTAGCGTGGGCTCTCGGGGTCGGTCACGTCCACGAAGATGTTGCCGGGGTGCATGTCGGCGTGGAAGAAGTTGTGGATGAACACTTGGGTGAAGAAGGTCTCCACTCCGCGTTGGGCGAGGACTTCGAGATCGGTGCCTTGGGCCTTGAGCCTGTCCAGATCGCCCACCGGTATGCCTTCGATGCGCTCCAGCACCAGCACGTTGGGACGGGTGAACTGGTGGTGGACTTGGGGAACGTAGAGCAAAACCGACGCGGCGAAGTTCTCCCGCAACCGCTGGGTGTTGGCCGCCTCCTGAACCATGTCGAGTTCCTGGAGCACCGTATCCGCGTAATCCTTGACCACCTCGGGCAGATGCAGGCGTTGGGTGGCCGCAATGTGGCGGTCGATCCAGCCCGCGAACCGGGCCAGCACCTCAAGATCGGCGCGAATGGTGTCTTCGATGTCTGGGCGCACCACCTTGATCACGATCCGTTCACCGCTGGCGAGCGTTGCCCCGTGGACTTGGGCGATAGAGGCCGAGGCGATGGGATTTAGGTCGAATTGATTGATTTCCTTGGAAAAATCCTCGCCCAAGGCATCGGCTACGATGGCTTGGGCCCGCTCGCCGTCAAACGGCGCCACATGATCCTGCAGCAGGGCCAGCTCGTCGGCGTAGTCGGCGGTGAGCACGTCACGGCGGGTGGAAAGCAGTTGGCCGAACTTGATGAACACCGGCCCGAGCTCTTCCAAGGCGAGCCGCAGCCGCACGGCATGTTCCGTGCGCGGTGTCGGCAGCCAGCGTCCGGGCCAGGCCATAAGCGCCCAGCGCAGGACCGGCGGGACGCCGCTGGCGATCAGCGCATCGGTGGGCAGTGCGGCATCGAGGCGATGCCGAACGGCGCTGCGGGCGATGGCGAACAGCCGACCCCGAACGGGGCGTCGCCGTCGGGCGGCCTTCACGAGGGATCGCCGCGGGATGGCTTGGCCAGTTCCTGGGCCTTAAGGGCGAGGTCCAGGACGCCTTCGCGCAATAGCTCAAACGCTGGGGTGAGTTGTGCCAGAGGACTCAAGCCATCGGGAGGGGACTTGATCCCTTGCTCGATCGCATGAGCCGTGCCTTCCGCGGCGGAGCGCAGCCCTGCGGCGGCAAGTTCAAGGGCGCCGAGCACGTCTTCAGCAGGGCTGTTGGATAGTGCACCGGATAGCTGGTTGACGAGGTTCGGGGTGATGGCCGCCGTGACCTCGGCCAGCGCGCCTTGGTCGCCTTCAATGCGCACCGCAGTGCTCTCCGCTGACGCCCCGCCGAGGACCCAGGCGATGAGGTCCGCCATGGAACCCTGAACGACCGCATCCGCCTCGCCGATGGCTTCCGCGGAAACCGCGACGCGGGAGCGCTGCACTTTCAACGTGGCCGACTTGTTGGGTAGCGTGCATTCGATGCGAATGCATCGGCCCTCAAGGTCGGCAAGGCGTTGCTTGGCGTCGGCGTCCAAGTTCAACAGGGCGTTGCCGAGGGTTTCGGCTAAATCGGCGAACAGGACGTCGAGTGGATTCATGCCACGGCGCGGTGAATGGCGGCGATGCCGCCGAGCAGGTCGTGATGCTCGACCTCCCCGAAGCCGGCGTCGGCCAACATCAGCTTGAGGGTCTCTTGGTCGGGGTGCACCCGGATGGATTCGATGAGGTAACGGTAGCTCTCGGCGTCGCCCGCCACCAGCCTGCCGAGCGCTGGCCAGACACTTTGAAAGCCTTGGTAGGCTGCTTCAAGCCAAGGGTTGGCGGGCTTGGAGAACTCTAGCACCAACAGGGTGCCGCCGGGCATGAGCACCCGCTTCAACTCCCGAAGCGCTGCGTGCTTGGCGGTGAAGTTGCGCAGGCCGAAGCCGATGGTGGCGCTGTTGAACAGGTCGTCGGCGAAGGGCAGGGCTTCCGCCTTGGTGCCGCAGCACTGCACTTGGGCAAGGCCTGCGTCGAGCATCCGGTCCTGCCCAATGGCCAGCATGGCGGGGTTCATGTCGGCCAGCACCACTTGGCCGGCAGGGGTCACTACCGGTGCCAGGAGCCGGGCGATGTCGCCGGTGCCGCCAGCCAGATCGAGGACTTGATGGCCGGGCCGGGCACCGGACATCTCCACCAGCATCCGCTTCATCAGCCGGTGGCTGCCCAGCGACATGAGATCGTTCATCAGGTCGTAGCGGTTGGCCACCGAAGTGAAGACGTCGCCGACCAGCCGCGTTTTCTCCTCCGCGGCAACTTCTCTGAAGCCGAAGCTCACCCGCTCATCGGAATTCGCCATGGGGCGAGTTTAGCTCGGCTTGGGCGTGAAGTGGCGCACGGGGATGCTCGGCAGGCGCGAAGCGTTGGCGGTCTTGAGATCGGCCAGGTACTCCTGCCAGTAGCGCTCTTGGTTGTCGGCTAGGTCGCGCAGGTAGTCCCAAGCGTAAATGCCGGTGTCGTGGCCGTCGTCAAAGCTGATGCGGATGCCGTAGTTGCCGACTGGCTCCAAGGCATTGATCTGCACCTGTTTCTTGCCAGTCTGCAGTTGGCGCTCGCTAGGGCTGTGGCCGCGCACCTCCGCGGATGGGGAATAGACGCGCAGCAACTCCGCTGACAGGGTGGCGTTGCCGTCGTCGAACGCCAACTCCAGCAGACGGCTGCGTTTGCGGTAGGTGATCTGGCTTGGCCGCATGGGGT
>JAPPIX010000107.1:0-15319 GCA_028820495.1 Gammaproteobacteria bacterium | reverse complement strand
AACTCCAGCAGACGGCTGCGTTTGCGGTAGGTGATCTGGCTTGGCCGCATGGGGTTTTCGGCGCTGGTTTTCTTGATCGCGGGGTAAGGTTATCAAGTGAGTCACAGTTGCGCCCGGCGACCGCCCACTCGTGGGCCTATGGCATCGCCTCGTTGGGCTGTCGGCTAGAGAATATACCTCGACAGGTCTTGGTCCTTCACCAGCTCCTCCAAGTGCCGGTCCACGTACTCGGCGTTGACCAAGGTGTTGCCGCCTTCGTTTTCCGACGCGCTGAATGAAATATCGTCGAGCAGGCGCTCCATGAGGGTGTGCAGCCTTCGTGCGCCGATGTTCTCGGTGCTTTCGTTGACCCGCCAAGCCAGTTCCGCGATGCGCTTCAGACCCCCTTCGTCGAAGCGGATGGCAAAGCCTTCAGTCTCCATCAGCGCTTCATACTGCTCAGTGAGCGAAGCGTCCGGCTCCACGAGGATGCGCTGGAAGTCACCGGGGGTCAGCGCCGCCAACTCCACCCGGATGGGCAGGCGGCCCTGGAGCTCCGGGATCAGGTCCGACGGCTTGGCTAGATGGAATGCGCCGGAGGCGATGAACAGAATGTGATCGGTGCGCACCATGCCGTAGCGGGTGGAGACGGTGCAGCCCTCGATCAGGGGCAGCAGATCCCGTTGCACCCCCTCCCGGGATACGTCGGCTCCCAGGGTTTCGGAGCGCCTCGTTACCTTGTCGATCTCGTCGAGGAACACGATGCCGGTCTGTTCGACCGCGGCAATGGCCTGTGCTTTCACTTCGTCCTCGTTGATGAGCTTGGACGCCTCCTGCTCGCTGAGCCGCCGGTAGGCATCCTTGATCTTCAGTCGCATGCGGCGGGCACGCTCGGTGCCCAGGTTGCTGAACATGCTCTGCAGCTGCTGGGTCATCTCCTCCATGCCCGGCGGCGCCATGATCTCGACGCCCACCGGGGCGGCGTCCACCTCGATTTCGATTTCCTTGTCGTCGAGTTCGCCCTCGCGCAGCTTCTTGCGGAACACTTGGCGGGTCGATGAGTCAGCGGTCGGCTGGTTGTCGCCAACCTGCCGGGGCGCGGGCAGCAGCGCGTCCAGGATGCGCTCTTCAGCGGCGTCATCGGCCCGGTGGCGCACTCGAACGACCTGGGCTTCCCGTTGTTGCTTGACTGCAACGTCGGCGAGGTCGCGGATGATGGATTCCACGTCCCGGCCCACGTAGCCAACCTCGGTGAACTTGGTGGCTTCCACCTTGATGAACGGCGCGCCGGCCAAGCGGGCGAGACGGCGGGCAATCTCGGTTTTGCCGACGCCGGTGGGGCCGATCATTAGAATGTTCTTTGGCGTGATCTCGTCGCGCATCTCCTCATCGAGCTGCATCCGCCGCCAGCGATTGCGCAAGGCGATGGCCACGGCCCGCTTGGCGGCGTCCTGGCCGATGATGTGCTTGTCGAGCTCATGCACGATTTTCCTAGGAGTCATCATTGTGGTTTTTCTCTGCGCTAGATGCTTGTGTCGGAAGGTCGCCGCCCCGGTATGGAGCCTTCAGCTTGCCCCGGAACGCTACGCCGCCGACGCCGGAGAAACAACCAGTCAATCGGTGTGCCGCGTCCACTTGCCTTGTGAAAGGCGGCGGGATGCTCATCATTGCCCAACGTTGGCCAGAACTTCAATGCTCCGATTGTGGTTGGTGTACACGCAGATGTCGGCGGCGATTGTGAGCGCCCGCTCGACGATGCTCCGGGCGTCCAAGTCAGTGTTCTCGAGCAGCGCCCGGGCCGCGGCTTGGGCGTAGGGGCCTCCCGAGCCGATGGCGATCAGGCCAGATTCCGGCTCGATCACGTCGCCGGTGCCGCTCACCATCAGGGTGGTGCCCTGGTCAGCAACGATCAGCATCGCTTCGAGACGACGCAGCGCCCGGTCGGAACGCCAGTCCTTGGCCAGCTCGACCGCACTGCGGGTCAAGTTGCCGGAGAACTTGTCGAGCGCGGCCTCAAAGCGTTCGAACAGGGTGAAGGCATCGGCGGTGCCGCCGGCGAAGCCGGCCAACACCCGGTCCTGATGCAAGCGCCGCACCTTGACGGCGTTGCCCTTCATGATGGTCTGTCCGGCGCTCACTTGACCGTCGCCGCCAAGCGCGACCTCATCGCCACGCCGGACGCCGAGGATGGTGGTTGCGTGAATGGGTTGCATGGTTGCGGGACAGGACACTAGCTGCGCTTAATCCATATGGCGTCGAGCTTTTGCTCGCGCAGGTTGTTCATGACGCTCTTGGCCTCCGTTGCCGACTCGATGGGGCCGACGGTGACTCGAAACCAAGCGCCGCTATCGAGGTCCGCCCGCTCCGTGGCGGCTGCCAAGCCCTGCAGAATGAGTTGGGCGCGCAGGCTTTCAGCGTCGGCCAAATCACGAAAGGACGCTGCCTGGATGTAGATGGGCTGCCGCTCATCGGCCTCCGGCGCGGTGCCCTCGGACGGCTCGGAGACTGGCGGCAGCGCCGGGCCGTACTTCTCGGGGTGGGCGGGCACTTCGCTGCCCTCGAGCAAGTCGGTGAACTTGAAGTCGAGTTGTTCGGATTCTTCACCATCGAGAACGGCGCGCGGGGACGGCAGCTTGGCGACGCCTTCCGAGAAATAGTCCGGCGCTTGGGTCACCAACGCAAAGCCAGCCGCAGCGAACAGGATGCCGGCTATGAAGCTGGGCGTATGCCAAGACGGTTGTGTGCGGCGGGTCGCGGCGCGCGGCTTGCGCTTGGCGGTTGTGGTGCGCTTAGCCATGACACCCTATTAAAGCGCATCCGCAGGGTCAACGTCGATTTCCCAGCGCACGCCCCGTGGCGCCGCGACGCCTGCCACCGCCCTAATGCCCCTGTGCAACGGGCCGCGCCGGTCGGCGAGCAGCATGAGTTGAAAGCGGTGCTGATTGGCCAGCCGTTGCATCTGCGCGGGCGCTGGGCCGAGAACCTCGAGATCGTTGGGCAGCTTGGCCCTCAGCTCGGCGAGGAATGCCGCCGGGGCCGCGGGGTCGGCGGCAGCGGCGCGGAGCAGGGCCATGTGCCGTGCCGGGGGCAGCCCCGCCCGGTGGCGAATGGACAGCTCGTGGTCGGCGAATCCCGCGTAGCCTTCCTGGATGAGTCGCCTTAGCGCGGGGTTCGTGGGCTGCAGGGTCTGTATCCACACTTCTCCGGGACGACTCGCCCGTCCGGCCCGTCCGGCGACCTGTATGAGTAGCTGGGCGGTGCGCTCCGGGGCCTTGAAGTCGGCGCTGAGGAAGCCGGCGTCGGCGTTGACGGCAGCGACCATCGTGATGTTGGGAAAGTCGTGGCCCTTGGCGAGCATCTGGGTGCCGATGAGAATGCCCGGTTCACCGCGCCCAATTTTCGCGAGCCCCTCCTCGAGGCGGCGTTGGGAGCGGGCCGTGTCGCTGTCGATGCGGATGAGGGAGGCGCCGGGGAAGCGTTCCCTCAGTCCAGCTTCGGTGCGTTCGGTGCCGGCTCCCACCGCCAGCAGATGCGCACTGCCGCAGGATGGGCAGGTTTCGGTGACTGGGCGTTCGGCTCCGCAGTGGTGGCAGGCGAGGCGCTTGCGGCCTTGGTGCAGGGTCAGCCGGGCGTCGCAGTGGCTGCAGGCGGCCTGCCAGCCGCAGTCGGGACAGAGGTAAACCGGCGCGTAGCCGCGCCGGTTCAAGAACACCAGCACTTGGCCGCCGGCATCGAGGTGCCGTTCGATGCGCGCCGTCAACGGGTGGCTTAGGCCTTCGCGCAGGGGATGGCCGCGGATGTCGAGAATGTGCATGCTCGGCATGGGAGCGCCGGTGGCGCGCTGGTGGAGAAGCTGGGTCCGATAGCGTCTGCGACGGACGTTTTCGAGCGATTCCAGCGAGGGCGTCGCGCTGCCTAGAATGAGCGGAATGCCTAGGTCCCGAGCCCGCTTGACGGCCACGTCGCGAGCCGAGTAGCGAAGTCGGTCCTGCTGCTTGAACGAGGCGTCGTGCTCCTCGTCCACCACGATCAGGCCGAGCTGCTTGAACGGCGTGAAGACCGCCGATCGGGTGCCGATCAGAATCTGCGCTTGGCCATCGCGGCAACGCAGCCAGGCGTTTAGCCGCTCTTGATCGCTTAGGCCCGAGTGCATGACGTCGGTGGTGCCGTAGCGCCGCCTGAAGCGGGCCAGGGTCTGCGGTGTCAGGGCGATCTCCGGCACCAGCACCAGCACTTGGCGGCCGCAGCGCCGCACATGGGCGATGGCGCGCAGATAGACTTCGGTCTTGCCGCTGCCGGTGACGCCCTCGAGCAGGTTCGGCGAGAAGCGGTCCAGCTTCCCTCGATAGTCCTTGACGGCCGCTTCCTGATCCGCGGTCAGTTGCGGAGGCTGCTCTGAATCGAAGCGGCGCTCACCTGCCTCGATGGCGCCTTTGCGAACCAGGGCCGCGATCATGGCGGAAGTGAATCCCGCAGCCCGAATGGCCTTGCCGCTGGCCCAGCCGCCATTGCTGTCCAGGAAGGCGAGCAGCGCCCGCTGCCGTTCGGCCCGGGAGAGGTCCGGTGCGGCTGCGCTGCTGCGGTGCCAAATCTCCTCTGTCCGCACGCGCAAGGGCATCCCCTTCAGGGCGGCGTTGGGCAGCAGGGTGGCGAAGACCTCGCCAAGGGGATAGTGGTAGTAGTCGGCCAACCACAGCGCCAGCCGCTGGACATCGCCCGGCAGGATGCTTTGCTCGTCAAGCACCTCAAGCAGCTCTTTTGGGTCGGCAAAGGCATCCTTGGGGTCCGCCTCGATGCAGATGCCCACCAAGGTTCGATTGCCGAACGGCACCCGCACCCTCGCGCCAACCGCTGGCGGCAGGCAGGTGGCGGGAACGGCGTAGTCGAACGCCTGCGGCAGGGGAACGGGAACAGCAATGCGAACGACCGGCGTCATGGCGAGCATAGTGTGGTGCGCTCCGTAGTGAAGCGCAATTGCGTGCGCCTGCGGCGCACGCCGGTTGGTTGGGAAAAAGGGGTAGCCCGCGGTGGTCAGCGAGCTTGCCGATGGCCAGCCGTCTGCTAAACTACGCGCCTTTTTCCCACCGGAAAAAGTTCATGAAAAACGGCATCCACCCGCCCTACCAAGCCATCAAGGCCACGTGCAGTTGCGGCAACGTCATTGAGACCCACTCCACGTTGGCCGAAGACATTCACATCGATGTCTGCTCGGCCTGCCATCCCTTCTATACCGGCAAGCAGAAGATTCTCGATTCCAGGGGCCGGGTGGAACGGTTCCACCGGCGCTTCGGCAATCGCTCCGTCGCCCGTTAGCCGACCCACGTCCCCTTACGACCAACGACCGCAGAGTTTCGCGTTAGCGAAACTCCAACGAACCGAAGGTTCGCTTTCGCGTTAGCGAAACTCCAATGAACCCGCGCCAGCGGGTTCGCGGGTTCGCGTTCAGAATCCATTCATTTAATTCCCGTTAGAATGGGCATTCTGACGGTGATAAGACTCGAAAGCCTAAACCATGCGTTGGTTCAAGCTGATCCTCCTCTTTGCCGCTGGCAGCGCCTTCGGTGCCGGCGATGGCGAGAAGATGTACAACGACCTGCGCGAGAAGGATGCGTTGTACCGGGACGTCGAATGGCAGGACTACGTCACTGAAATTGGCGAGCGGCTGTTGGCGGCCTCCCCGGATGCGGGCAAGAACTACACCTTCGTTGTGGTTGACAGCTCGTCGGTCAACGCCGCCGCCACCCAGGACGGCTACATCTTCATCCATCGGGGCATCATCGCCCATTGCCGCAGCGAGGACGAACTGGCAGGCATCATCGGCCACGAGATTGGCCATGTGGTGGGGCGCCACACAAAGCGGGCGAAGGGGCTCAACCGACTTGGTGGCCTGCTCGGCTGGATTGGCGTCATCGGCACCTCCAGTTGGGGCATGAAGGACTTGGGCGACACCTTGACGGCCACGGCGGTGAGTCGGGAGGCCCGCGAGTACGAGTTGGAAGCCGACGCCTTCGGTGCCGAGTTTCTCGCCCGGGCGGGCTACGATCCCTTGGCGATGATCAACGTGATCTATGTGCTCAAGGAGCACGAGTTGTTCGCCAAGTCGGTCTCGAACCGGCCCAGCGTTTACCATGGTTTGTTCGGCACTCACCCGCGCAACGACAAGCGGCTGCACGACGTGGTGGGGGAGGCCGTTCCCTTGGCTGGCTTCGAGACCCGTCCTCCGGAGCGCGACTTTTGGGACATGCTCAACGGGTTGACCTTTGGCGATGAAGCGGCCACCGGGCTGGTGCAGGGCAGCACCTACTACCACAGTGGCCTGCGCATCGTGGTGCGGTTTCCAGAGGGCTGGGATCTAGGCAATACGGCCTCGGAGGTCTTTGGCCGGGACATCAGCGGCGCATCGGACGCCAGCATCACCGTCCAGCGGCAAAAGCCGGCCGCCAAGGGGCAGACGCCGGAAGGCTACATTCGCGAAACCCTCAAGCGCGATGACATCGAAAACGGCCAGGCCATCGACGTCAACGGCTATGCCGCCTACGTGGCGGATGTGACCATTCTGGCGGGCGATGCCCAAGGGCGAAAGATGGCGGTGGTGTTCAAGGACGGCGCCGTCTATTTGTTCAAGGGCGAGCTCGGCCCGGTGGGCGATCCGGCGCGCTTTGAGCGCGACTTCAACGAAACCCTTGCTTCGTTCCGCGCGATGACCGCCAGTGATCTCGACGCCGCCAATCGACAGCGCATTCAAGTGGTCATGGCCGGCCCGAGCGACACCTATGCGGCACTGGCCCAGAAGTCGTCCCTGAAGTCCTTTCCTGAAGAGACCCTGCGGGTCATCAACGGACACTATCCCCGAGGCGAACCCCGGGCCGGCGACAACATCAAGCTGGTGCGCTGAGGCGTCCGGCGGGAGGTCGGACGCAAGCTCGCGTTAGCGATCAGAAAAGATCCTCGGGCCTGATGTTGGGGGCGCTCTCATCGCTGTCCGCATCCAAGCGTTGCGGCTGGGGTGCGTGCTCCGCCAGGAAGTACTCGAAGATCGCATCGTCCTGCGGGCCGGAAGCCAAGGCCCCGGTTCTGGCGTCGACCCTCATGCTCAGCACCCCGGGCGGTTGCGCGGGATGGGACTCGGGGAGGTCATCCAAGGCAGTGCGCATGTAGTCGATCCAGATGGGCAGGGGGTTGTTGGATCCGTACTCCCGCTTGCCCAAGGGCGCATGGTCGGGAAAGCCCACCCAGACGCTGGTGACCACGTCGGGGCTGTAGCCGTTGAACCAGGTGTCGGCGGCGTCATCAGTGGTGCCGGTCTTGCCGGCGATGTCGGTGCGCTCCAGCACCCGGGCCCGGCGCCCGGTGCCACGTTGAATCACGTCCTTGAGCATTTGGTGCATGATGAAGGCGTTGCGTTCGTCGATGGCGGACTCTGCTGGCGCGGCAGGCGACTGTGCCAGCAGATCCTCGAGGTTGACGGGCTCCTCGGCGGGCAGCGCTGAGGATTGTTCGCTGCCGCAAGAGCGGCACACGGCGGCATGCTGCGGTTCGAAGACGATGGCACCGTCGATGTCCGCCACTCTGTTGACGATGTGCGGCTGCACCCGGTATCCGCCGTTGGCGAACACCGCATAGGCCGACGCCATGTCGATGGGCGTCACGGCCATGGTGCCGCCGCCGATGGCTAGCTGGGTGTTGCGGGGAAATGAGCCCGTATCGAAGCCGAAGCGCTGGGCATGGGTGAGCACGTTGCCAGCCCCGACCCGCATCAGCACCCGCATGGACACTAGGTTGATCGAGCGGTAAAGCGCTTCCCGCAGCCTTGTGGGGCCGTTGTAGCGGTTGTTGTCGTTTCTGGGCCGGTACTGGGACTCCAGATTGGCGTCGTCATGCACCAAGGGCGCATCCATAAAGATCGAAGCAGGCGTTGTGCCGTTTTGCAGTGCAGCGGAATAGACGAAGGGCTTGAACCCCGAGCCCGGTTGGCGGGCCGCCTGCAAGGCATGGTTGTACTGGTTGATGCCGAAGTCGAAGCCGCCCTCAAGGGCCAGCACCGCACCGGTGGCGGGGTCAAGGGACACCAGGGCACCTTGGATTTCGGGCAACTGTGCCAGCCGCCACCCCTCCTCGGTGGCTTGAACGCGAATCAAGTCACCCGGCTGCACCGCGTCCCGCGGGCGCTTCGGCACCGGCCCGCGGACGTCCGTCTCGATGTGGGGACGCCATCGGAGTGCGGCCATCTCCAGGGTGATCGATGCGCCGTCGGCCAAGGTGGCGGTGGCCTGGTCATGGCTGACGCCGGTCACCAAGGCAGGCACCAAGCCGCCTAGGACTGTCAGGTTCGCCAACGCTGCCAGCCCCTTCTCCTGATCGTCGAACTGGGCTTCCGGGCCGCGATAGCCGTGGCGGCGATCATAGGCGATCAACCCGTTGCGCAGCGCCCGGGTGGCCGCAGCTTGGTTGCGGCTGTTTAGGGTCGTGTAGGCGGCGTAGCCTCCCGTGTAGAGGTCGGGAAAGCGGTCGAGCAGTTGTTGGCGCACCCATTCCGCCGGGAAAGGAGCCGGCACGTCAAGGTCCCGTCCGTGCAGTCCAGCGGTTATGGGCGCCGCCACGGCGTCGTTGTATTCGGCGTCGGTGATGGAGCCTTGGGCGCGCATTCTCGACAACACGAGGTTGCGGCGCCTGAGCGCCCGTTCCGGGCCATTGATGGGATTGCCGGCGGTTGGCGCCTGCAGTACGCCAGCCAGCATGGCCAGTTGGGGAATGTTCAGTTCTCCCAAGGGCTTGCCGTAGTAGGTGCGGGCTGCCGCCTCGGCGCCGTAGGCGCGCTTCCCGAACGGCATCTCGTTGATGTAGAGCTCCAGAATCTCGTCCTTCTCAAGCTCCGTTTCGATCTTCAGCGCCAGCAGCATCTCCTTGAACTTGCGCAGGAAGCGCCGCTCCAGGCTGAACGAGATGTTGCGCGCCAATTGCATGGTGATGGTGCTCGCGCCAGGACCCAAGGAGCCTTCGAGCAGCAGGCTCTTGACCAGGCCGAAGGTGTCGTTGGTCAAGGATATGAAGTCGATGCCCCGGTGCTGGTAGAAGCGCTTGTCCTCGGTGTCGAGCAGCGCGTTGATGAAGTGGCGCGGCACTTCGTCGAAGCGGATGGGAATGCGGCGGCGCTCACCGAACTCAGCGATGAGCGCCGCATCGGCGGTGAACACCCGCAGCGGGGTTTCCAGCTTGACGTGCCGATAGGACTCCGCATCGGGGATTTGCGGGTTCAAATAGAGAAAAACGGCGGCCAATGTAAGAGATAACGTACAGATTCCGGTCAACGCGATCCAGATAATGGTGCCCGTCAACGATCTTTGACGAGGTTGGGCCGTGTTGAGTGTGTTGAGGTTGTTCAAGGGAAAGCCTGCCGGTTTGCTCGGAGTGGACATCGGCCCCGAATCGATCAAGCTCGTTGAGCTCTCAAAGCAAGCGCATGGATGCCGAGTCGAAGCCTATGGGATGGAGCCGCTGCCTCCTAACACTTTCGTTGATGGCCAGTTTAGTGATGTGGAGCGCATTGGTGAAGCCATTCGGGAACTTAAGCGCCAAAACGGCTGCCGGTCGAATCGGGCGGCGTTGGCACTGACCGGACCGCTGGCGGTCATCAAGACCCTTACGGTGGATGCCGCCTTGGCAGACGCGGACGTGGCGGCCACCATCGAGGTTGAGGCGGAGCGTCACCTGCCCGGTCCGCCCGACGAAGTGGCCTATGACTTTGAAGTCCAAGGGCTGTCGCCGCTCGACGCCAAGCAGGCGGAGGCAGTGTTGGCGGCCTGCCCGAAGGCGCAAGTAGCGCAGGGCGCGGCTGTGCTGCGGGCCGGCCAACTTCGGCCCATCGTTGTCGAAATCGGGGATCTGGCGCTGGCGCGGGGGTTGGCCGAGGCGCGCACTGCCTTGGCGGGTGACGGCGAGGGTCTTACCGCGCTGTTCGAAGTGGGTCAAAGCGCGGCCGAGCTCAAGGTGTTCGAACGGGGGCTTTGCATCCACCGGGCAACCGAGGCTTTTGACGGGTCGGTTGGCACCCGGGACGCGGTAGGCGACGAGGCGGCGCCATCCGCCATCGATCCCGGCGCCTTGGCGCGGGCGGCTGCCCAAGCCCTTGAACGCTTTGAGGCGTCGGCAGCTCCGGCGCGGGTTGGCGTGGCGCTGTTCGCAGGCATCGGCGCGTCCAGTGCCTTGGTGGAGGCGGTGGATGAACGTCTGCCGGTGCGCGCCGCCGTTGCCAACCCGTTTCGGCGCATGTCCCTGGCACCGCCAATCGACCGCCAAGCGCTGTTTCGCGACGCCCCTGGCCTGCTCACCGCCTGCGGCTTGGCGCTGCGGAGCGGCCCGTGATTCCGGCCGTCAACCTGCTGCCCTGGCGGGACGGGCAACGTCGCCGCCGCAACCGACTGTTCGGCCTGCAGCTAGGCGGCGTTTTCGCCGCCGCTTTGGCATTGATTGGTTTGTTCGCTCTGCACCTCGATGGGGTCGCCGACGGGCAACGCAAGCGCAATGACTTTCTTCAAGAGAGCATCGCTGAATTTGACCGGCGGATTGAGGAAGTCGAGCGCCTGCGGCACCGACGGCGTGAGCTGGGCGTTCGCATCGAGGCGATTCAGGCGCTTGAAGCTCGACGCGGCACGGTCGTGCGCATGTTGGAGGAGATTGTCAACACGCTGCCCGTTGGCGTGCACTACCAAGCGATGGACCTGCGCGGGGATGTGCTAGCGCTGCGCGGCGTGGCTTCGAGCAACCAAGACGTCTCGGCGCTCATGCGGAATTTGCAGGAGTGCCCCTGGTTTGCGGAGCCGAGGCTGCTCAACATCAAGGATGCCGTGCCGGACGGTTTGCCGGAAGGGAGCAGTGCCATGAATGGCCAGGGCAGTGCCATAAATGGCCAGGGCAGCGCTTTCAGCATGACCGTTGTCCGAGTGCCTTTGAGCGCAGCCCCCCGTGCCGCCCCGGTTTTAGCCGCGACCTCGGCGGTGGCCGCGTCCTCAGCTAGGGGTCATTGACCATGAACTACCCTGAACGGCTGCGCGTTGAATGGGCTAGCCTCGATTGGCGCGAGGTTGGCGCTTGGTCGGCATCGCTTAGGGCGGCGCTCATGGCTGGGCTGTTTGCCGTGGTCGTGGCGGTTGGTGGCTGGGGCGTGTTTGGCGGCATGGCAACCCGGAATGAGGCGCTGGAGGCCGAGGAACGGACGTTGCGCAACCGGCTGGCCGCGAGCGCCGCGCAGGTGGCCAATCTCGATCAACTCCGGACCCAGGGAGCGGCGCTTGAGGCGATCTTTGCGGACTGGCAGGCGCGGCTCTCCACCACTTCCGAAACAGCCGGGTTGATCGAGGGCATCACCGAAGCGGCCGAGGACAACCATCTATCCATCGAGGGCATCGAGCTCACCGACAGCCATCGCCTCGACCATTACGCTGAACTGCCGGTGAGCCTTCGAGTCTCGGGAACCTATCATCAACTCGGCGCGTTCGCAGGCAGCTTGGCCAACCTGCCCCACATCCTCACCCTGCACGATTTCGAAATCGAATCCGGGGCGTCAGGGAATGACCTCAGGGTGCGCATTGACCTCAAGACATACCTACTTCTGGAGGAGCCATGAAACCTATGCCCACAGCCTGCGCGCTATCCGTTGTCGCCTTGGCCGCTTGCGGCGGCCATCAACTCGACGATGTCGAGCGCTTCGTCGCCGAACTTGAAGCGGACTCCGGCCCAGCGCTGGCATCATTGCCGGAGTTTGCCCAACCGGCGCCCACCACCTATCAAGCGGGAAGCGGGCGCAGCCCCTTTGACCCCCCGGCATTTGGAGCAGATCCGGGCGCGCAGCCTAGTGCCGACGGCATTGCGCCGGATTTCAGCCGGGCCAGGCAGCCGCTCGAAGCGTTCCCGGCGTCCGCCTTGGGTTTGGTGGGCACCATCGCCAAGGGCGCGGTTCGCCGGGGCTTGGTGGTCGATGGCGATGGCGGGGTCCACGAGGTGGGTGCCGGGGACTACGTGGGCCAGAATCATGGACGCATTCAACGGATTGGGGAAGCGGCCATCGAGTTCGTGGAGATACTGCCCGACGGCGGTGGCGGCTGGGTGGAGCGAAACCGCACCTTGGCGTTGATTGGATCAGGACAATGACGATGAAAAGTGCCCGTAAACTGGGACGGTGGGTTGGCGCGTTGCTCGTGCTAATGGCCTTGACGCCAGCCGCTGCCGAACCGCCGCCCCCTGCCGATGCCGAGCCCCTGTCACTGAATTTCCAGGACATTGATGTCCGCGCTGCACTACGCGTCATTGCCAATGCCGCCGACTTCAACCTGGTGGCCAGCGAATCGGCGTCGGGCCGGGTGACGCTGCGGCTGGAAGACGTTCCTTGGGAGCAGGCCCTCGACTTGGTTCTGCAAGTCGCCGGGCTCGACCAGCGGCGCCTAGGCGATGTGGTGTACGTGGCGCCGGCGGCGGAAATCGCCGCTGCCGAGCAGTTCCGCCTACAGGCTGAGCAGCAGGCTGCGGCGCTGGCGCCGGTGCGCACCGAACACATTCAGATCGGCTACGCCAAGGCGGCGGACATTTGGTCCTTGTTCAACGACGGCGGACAGCCGGAAGGCGGGTTCTCCGACCGTGGCCACGCCATGATCGACGAGCGCACCAACGCCATTCTCTACACGGGCACCGCAGCCCAGATCGAGGACTTCCGGCGCATTGTCACGGCCCTTGACGTGCCGGTTCGCCAAGTGCTCATCGAGTCCCGAATCATCACCGTCAACAACAACTTGTCGGAGCAGTTCGGCATTCGCTGGGGCGGCGGCGGCATCGACAGCGGAGACAGCCGGGCGTTGCGCTTCGGCGGCTCCTTGAAGACCTTGGGGGAACTGCAGAACGCCCTTGCCGACCCGGCCGGCGTCGGCGAGATATCGAGTCCCGACGATCTTGTGGTCGACTTGGGCGTATTGAGCGAAGGCGCGTCGAGTCTGGGTGTGGGCATCACGGGCAACAGCTACTTGATCGACCTGGAGATATCGGCGTTGGCCGCCGAAGGGAAGGCCGAAATCATGGCCCGGCCCAAGGTCATCACCGCCGACAAGTCCCGCGCCCGCATCGAGTCCGGGGTTGAGATCCCCTACCAGGAGGCCAGCAGCAGCGGTGCTACCTCCACCTCGTTCAAGGACGCGGTGCTGTCCTTGGACGTGACGCCGCGCATCACCCCCAACAGCCGCATCATCCTGGAAATCAACGTCAAGCAGGACAACGTCGGGCGCATATTCAACGGCGTGCCCTCGATCAACACCAACGAAATCGAGACCGAGGTGCTGATCGACGATGGTGAGACGGTGGTGCTCGGCGGCATCTTTCAGACCGATCGCAACTTCGCCACTGAAAAGACACCGCTGCTGGGCAATCTGCCCTTGCTTGGCCGCCTGTTTAGCCGCACCTTTGAGCGCGACGACAAGCAGGAACTGCTGATCTTCATCACCCCGCGCATCCTGGCGGCAGGGGCGGCCCACGGCGGGGAAACGGAGCCTGGTTAGCTCCCATATGCTGGCGCGGCATCCGGGCTACAATTTGGCCATGGCGCAGAGCATTTACTTCGTCGGCTTGATGGCCGTGGGCAAGACCTCTGTCGGCAAGCATCTCGCCGCTTCCCTGGGCAGGGACTTCTTCGATTCCGACCAGGTCATCGAGGAGCGGGCCGGAGTGCCGATCGCCTGGATATTCGATGTGGAGGGTGAGCGGGCCTTCCGCGACCGGGAGCAAGCGGTCATCGATGAACTCACCGGCAAGGAGAGCATCGTGCTCGCCACCGGGGGCGGCGCCGTGCTGCGGCCGGCCAACCGGCGGGCGCTCCGGGGCCGGGGCTGCGCGGTGCACTTGTACAGCCCGATAGATCGGCTTTTGGAACGCGCCGGCAAGGACAAGCGGCGCCCCTTGCTGCAACAGGGCGACCCCCGCGAGACCCTGGAACAGCTCTGGCACGAGCGCAAGCCCCTCTATGACGAGGTGGCCGACTATCGATTTCTGACCGCCGGCCAAGGGGCGCGGGCGCTCGCCGAAGACGTGGAGCGCATCCTGCGCAGCGAGGGCGTGATTCGTGATTGAACTCAAGGTTGATCTCGGAACGCGCAGCTACCCCATCCTCATCGGTGACGGCCTGCTGGGCACGCCCGATCTGCTCCTCCCCTATGTCGGCGCCCACCAAGTGGCGGTCATCACCAACACCACGGTTGGCCCGCTGTTCCTCGACAAGCTGATGGCGAGCCTAGGCGGCGTGGCGGCTGATGTGATCGAACTGCAGGACGGCGAGCGCTTCAAGACCCTCGACACCTACGCCAGCGTCATCGACGCGCTTATGGACAAACGGCACAACCGCACCACCACCTTGATTGCGCTCGGCGGCGGCGTTATCGGTGACCTCGCGGGCTTTGCAGCCGCCACCTTTCAACGAGGCGTTGCCTTCGTGCAAGTGCCGACCACGTTGCTGGCGCAAGTGGATGCCTCGGTCGGCGGCAAAACCGGCGTGAACCATCCCGGCGGCAAGAACATGATTGGCGCCTTTCACCAACCGCGCTGCGTCTTGGCGGACACCGCAACCCTAGCCACTTTGCCGTCGCGCGAGTACCGGGCCGGACTGGCCGAGGTGGTGAAGTACGGCGTCATATGGAGTGCTGCGTTCTTCGCTGAACTTGAAAGGCAGATCGATGCGCTGAATCAGCGCGACGCCGCCGTGCTAGCCGATGTGATACGCGAGTCCTGCGCCATCAAGGCGGCAGTGGTGGCCGAAGACGAGCGTGAGGAGGGCCGGCGCGCCATCCTCAACTACGGCCACACCTTTGGCCACGCCTTGGAGACGCTGACGGGCTACGACCAATTGCTGCACGGCGAAGCGGTGGCCATCGGCATGGTCCTGGCCGCCGACTGCGCCTGCCGCCACGGCCTGCTGGACGAGGCATCCGTGCAGCGCATCCGCGGCCTGGTCGGCGCCTTGGGCCTGCCGACGGAAATGCCCCCTGCCATAGACCCATCCGCAGCGCTAGCTGCCATGGGGATGGACAAGAAGGTGGTGGATGGCCGGCTGCGCCTCGTGCTCCCGGAGCGCATCGGCGCGGTGCGCGTGACCGACCAGGTGGAGCAGGCCGCCGTGCTGGCAACGCTGGAGGCGGGCTAACTCGAAGCGGAAGGGTTGCCGCCAAGAAATCCGCGAATCCGCTTTTCAAGCACCTTGAGATCCTTCGTTTCACACTCCCAGACCACCAACACATCCCAACCGAGCGCTCGTAGCTGGGCTTGGTTTTCGCCGTCGCGCTCCACGTTTCGCCGCAGTTTGTAGGCCCAG
>JAPPIX010000053.1 GCA_028820495.1 Gammaproteobacteria bacterium | reverse complement strand
GTGCGCTGAAAGGCCTCCGCTTCCTCGGGGTTGTTCTCCATCCACCAGACCAACCCCGGAGACTTGGCATGGGGCAGAATGACATTGGCGCGAATGCCGTCAGGCCCCCACTCACAGGCAGCGGCGCGGGTCAGTGAGCGGATGGCCTCCTTCACCGCCGCGTAGGCGCCGTATCCGGACATGTCCCAGCGCTTGGCCGCCGTGCTGGCTAGGTTGACGATGCAACCATCGCCCTTCAGATGCGGGTAGGCGAGCTTCATGAGTCGCAGCGTCGCCAACGGCCCGGATTCGAAACCCGCGGTGAAAGCCTCACCCGACACCTGCCGCAGGGTGCCCAAGGGGACTTCCTGGGCATTGTTGACCAGGATGTTCAGCCCGCCGAACGCTTGCACGCAGGCATCCACGGCATGAGCCAGATCAGCGGGATCCTTGACATCGCAGCGCACCGCAACCGCTTCGCCATCCCGTGACCCGATTTCGGCGACGGTGCTTTCAAGCTTGGCGAGCGTTCGTCCCGCCGCGGCAATGCGAACACCCGCTTGCGCGAGCGCCAGCGCTATTCCTTGGCCGATGCCCTGTCCCGCTCCGGTGATGAGGGCTGTCTTTCCCTGGAGGTCGTTCATGCTGTTCCTCATCTTCACCACATCCGCCAACCGTGGCGGTTGAAGTAGCGGCATCCCGAGCGCACGAAGCGCAAGGTTCTGGCCAAGCCGCGACGGGCGGTGTGGCCCCCGAAATGGGTGATGCTCGCCGTGGGCAGTTCGTAGATGCCGCCGTGGGGGGCGAGGCGGCGACAGAGGTCGAAATCCTCAAAATAGAGGAAGTAGCGCTCATCAAAGCCTCCGATGGCTTTTAGCGCCGAGGTTCGGGCCACCATGAAGCAGCCGCTTGCCAATTCGATGGGCGCGGGCTGCTCGGCCGGCAGCGCATCGTCGTACACGTAGGCGGCGATTCGCCGCCCCAGCAAGCCGGTTGAGGGCCGTACGGAGAGGGTGCGCAACGCAAGCGCCAGCAACGTGGGCGGCCGTTTCGCGAGCCGAGCGTAGCGGCCGTCGGCGTCAAAGCCCCGGGGAGCGGCCAGCACCGCACCGGGGTGCGCCTTGAGAAAGCGCACTGCCTCCAACAGGACGCTGGGCGCCATGACGAGATCCGGGTTGCACATCAGGTGAAAGTCCGCTTCGGTACGCCGAACGGCCAAGTTCTGGGCCGCGCCGTAGCCGATGTTCCCATGACCTTGAATGAAGTGCCAACGGACGTCGCTAGCGCCTATGGCATAGGGCTGGATCATGGCGTCCACAGCCCGGAGATCTTGAGGCGCATCATTGCAGATGGCATAGACGGATACGGGCATCGGCATCCGGCGAGCCAGCGTTTCAACGGCTTCGGCCAAGCTATCCAGAAAACCAGCGAGCATGTCCTTCGGCGTATGCCAAGTGACGAAGCCCACCGACAGCCCGGTCACGGCGACCCCTCCAGCAGGCGCTTGGCGTCCAGCCGGCCCATCCAAGCCAGCCCCAGGCTGATGGCCACCGGCAGCCAGAACAGAAACCAAGTCATGCCCACCTTGTCGATGAGTTCGTGGCCGTCGAGCAGCCAGGCCGGCAGGGCCAAGCCAAGAATTCCCAAGGCAAGCTTGGCGTCCCGATGGCCGTAGTGATTGAGCAGGGTGCGCACCACGGCGGCAATCAACGCAGCAAACAGCGCCGCGCCAACCAAGCCGCCTTGGGAGAGAACCGACAGGTACATATTGTGCGGATGCGGAAACTCGCCGGCCGCGGTGACCAGTGTGTCGTCGGTGAGGATGCCGCGCCCGAACCAAAGACCGCCGTCCACGACGGCACCGAGGGTCGCCAGCCAGATCGCGGGCCGGAAGCTGTCGCCCCGGGGCAGCACGAAAGTCCGGCCAGCCTCGTTGGCGATCAACGCCGCGAGCACGGCAAGGAGGATCACGCCCATGCCCAACACGGCGACCGCGAAGCGCTGCCGGTCCGGCACCCGATGGGCGATGAACAAGGTGCCAACGCCCAGCATGGCGCTGATCTGGCCGTTGCGGGAATCGGAAAGCAGCACGGCGGCAGCAATGACGACGATGCCGAGCGCGCCGAAGCGCCGCCAGAGGACGTCCGGCCCGCGCAGCACATCCCCGGTGATCAAGATGAGAACCACGCCAAAGATCAAGGCTGCGACCACGTTGTTGTCGAGTTGCCCCAACCCCACTAGGCGACCGTTTTCTGAGTGTGCCAGCAGAACCAGGCCAAGGCCTGCCAAGGCGGCCAACACCCCCGTAACCGCCAGTGTCCGGCCCAGCCAGCGCTGCAGCTCGCCGCGCATCTGGCATTCGGCGAACGCAACGGCAAACAACAGCACCTGCGCCGCCCGTGACAGCATGGACAGCGCATCGCCGGGTTGGCTGCCCTCGGACCACAGACTGGTCAAGACCAAGTAGGCGAGCAGGGCCGCAACCGCCCACATCAGCGGCACGGCAAAGACGTCGGTCCACTGACGCAAGCGCACCAGCATCAGGATGGCGAGCAGATAGGCCGGGTAGCTTGCCGCGCTCTGGGATTCGAGCACCAGCACCCCCGCGAAGCAGAGCACGATCAGCAACGCGTTCAACCGAATGCGGTCGCAGACGAATGAAACGGCGGCGTTAAAGGCGGATGTCATGTCGAACCGTCGATCGCGCGAAGTGCGATGACGCCATTATGCCTTGGAGCGCGAGGGGCTTGCCCCTCGCAAAAACAGCATCAAAACCGGGAGCGCCGGGGGGGTGGGCCCCCCCCACCCCCGCCCCCCCCCGCCCCCCCCCCCCCCCCCCCCCCCCCCCCCATAAGTGGTGGGCCCACCAGGACTCGAACCTGGGACCAATGGATTATGAGTCCACTGCTCTAACCAACTGAGCTATAGGCCC
>JAPPIX010000375.1 GCA_028820495.1 Gammaproteobacteria bacterium | reverse complement strand
CCGGTCCATGCAGTCCCCGGTGGTTCAAAAGCTCGGCTTGTGAAGGTGCTTTTTGGCCGGCGCGTTGACGAGCGCGGGCAACTAGAGCTATGCGCGGTCATCGACATCGACAGGCTGCTACCGCTATTGACAAAACAGACCAAATAGACGAATGTGCGTGCATAGTGGCTGCAACGTTGGAGACTGTCGATGGCAATGACCGCAGAGGGTGGGATGGAGGAACGGGAGGCGCTGGCCGGGATGCTCCAAGCCACCGCGGGTCATCTCAGTAGGGCGCATGTGGCGGCGCTAGTCGCACATCCGCATGCGGTGCGCTCGGCACTGGCGGCGGCGGCCGACATACTGACGGTCGAAGATCGGGAACGGCACGGGATTGAGGTGGTCGCGGGAGTTGCCCCAACGGTTGTGGACTCGGCGGAGGCGAGTCGGCGGTTGTCCGCTCGGTCGCGTAAAGGTGCGCCGGAATCGTTGCTGAGTTCGGACGAACTGGCCGCACGGGCCGGGCTGAAGACGCGCCAATCGGTTCATGAATGGCGAAAAAAGGGCAAGATCATCGGCTGGCAGAACGCTAGGCGGGGCTATGTCTTCCCAGCCGACCAACTCGACGGGAGAAACCGTCCGCTGCCGGGCTTGCAGCGCGTGGCGGAGCTGTTCGATGACGGCTACGCTGCGTGGGTCTGGCTGACAACCCCGCTGACGTCCCTTGAGGGGACGCCGCCACTCGCGCTGCTGGCGGAAGGCCAGATCCAACGTGTGGCCAATGCCGCTAGGGGAGACCTGCAAGGCGACTTCGGATGATTCGCGGCTACGACCCGGATCGGCTCAGAGCCGGGTTACGTGCTGTGCTGCTTGAAGGCGTGTTCCGCGTAATCCATAGAAGCCATAGTGACGCGCCGCTGGCGGCGACTCCGGCACCGAGCCGTTTCAGCGACCCGCAAATGCGCTACGCCGTGCTGTACGCTGCCAGCTCCGTACGCTGCGCCTTCTGGGAGACGCTGGGCCGAAACCGATTCGCACGACGTCAGCGGCGCAGGCTGCCGCGGTCCGAAGTGGAAGCCCGGCTGGTCGTATCGGTCCGCTCTGAGGACACGCTGTCGATGATCGACCTTCGTGGTGACGGGCCGTTGCGCATCGGCGCATCGAGCGCGGTCGCGCACGATGGCAATCACGCCGCTGGCCGCGCTTTGTCTGCCGCTGTCCATGAAGGCCTGCCCGAAGCGCACGGGTTTCTGTTTACGTCTCGATTCACGGGTGACCTGTGCGTGGCCGTGTTTGACCGGGCCTTCACTAGGCTGCAGGCCGTCGACGCAGCAGAACTCGTTCAGCACGCCGAATTCCTCGATGCCCTCGACCAATACGACATCGTGCTAACGGGGCCGCCAGCTTGACGGACAAGGTCGGTACGGCCCAAGCTTGGAATCAACCAGTCTCCGGGCAGACGCTCCGAACTGTTGAAGTCGAGCGCCAGCGATAAGTCCGCAACATGCCTACCACCCTCAAGAGCGGCACGGCCCTTAGGAGTCGCGTTCCACTTCCATTCGCGTCAGCACCCCGTCGCAGAATCCGGTGATCAATTCGTGCGCACGATACAGCCCATCCAAGTCGACACCCGTGGTTGGGTAGGGATCGCCTCCCCTGGCGGTCGGGTAACGAAATCGGTCGCCCTTCTCGTCGTGCGCGTCGAGAATCTGGATCAAGTCGTTAACGGATTCAACGTATGAGTTGTACGGACTGGGGTCGTTGGATTCGTCCAACTGCGGGTGACCAGTGTGCTCGCTCAATGCTGCCCACAATCGCGTCCATAGATCGCTCAGTTTGTGGTGCCCCGGCGGCTTCGCCTGCTTCACGGTGGAGATCGCAGCCTTGAGCCATAGTTCAATGCTCTGACGGCAGACGAACAACAGCGGATAGCAATCAATCCTCAAAGGCGGCCTGTGCGCGTACGCAGCATCCCAAAGCACGTCGAAAGCCCGCTGATAGCCGACAGCGAAAAAATGCCAAGACGACCAGTAAGACTGTCCGCGTCCTCCCGAAGATTGGAGGAAGTTTCTTTGGCCTTTTGTAGTGAAACCGAGGTCGGGCCGACCCAAGTCAGCCACCATCTTGTCGACTATTTCCCTACGGCGCTGTTCGCTCATCTCCTGCGCTCCTTACGATCAACCTAGGCTGACCTGCATCACCAGCAGATGGGAAGCAGCCGGGGCGTGGCAATGCACCGAGTCGGTCCCGCTAACCCGGCCCGCACCGCCCGGTGCGAACCCTGAGTGCCACTTGGAGCGGGTTGCGGGGCTTTGCTTCGAGCACTTCAATCGCGGTGGCGGTGTAATGCTCTCATTCTGGGAGGATTTGGCATTAGTCAGGCTGATTGGAGTCAGCGAGCTGCTGCGCGAGGTAGCGCTTGGGGGGGGGGAATCCAAGCTTGGTGGAGCCGCAGAAGGCCATTGCAGTTCGTTCCCGTAACTGGACCTCGCATAGCCTTTGCCCTCAAGTCGGTCCCCCAAACTGACTGCTTTCGTTTACGACATCTTCAACCGTCAGTGACTTAGACGTCCCCCTCGAAAACTCCACAACGAAACTTACGGGTATCGGAGTGGGGAGGTTGTCTGCGACGACCTTTCCGTCCAATTGAATCTCTCCCGCGGAGCGGCTGCCTATATGCAAGTCATCTTCTAAGCGCTCCGAATCATGTGGGCGGACTTTCTTGAAGCTGCACTCAACAAACCAAGTCTTGCCCTTTCTTTCGACCACAACATCGCTGGAAAATCGCCATGTGTCGGCAATGTACGGTATCCGGTCTAGCGCGTGTAGTCCTCCATGCTGAGGTTCATGCGGTAGTGGAAGTGGCCGGTGTGGTATTGGCAGTGCAGCAGGTCCACCAAGTCTCCTTGGGTATCGAAGGAGTAGCGCACGAGGGTCAGCACT
>JAPPIX010000010.1 GCA_028820495.1 Gammaproteobacteria bacterium | reverse complement strand
ACGCTTTCAGGCTTGACCCCGGCGACTTCCTCCGCAGCGCACTGAAGCATGGCTTCGTAGCCGGGAATGAAAGCGCGAATCGACGCATCGTAGGCTTCGATGTCGAGCTGCAGGTGCTGGCGAACGGAGTGGCTCATGCGCGTGGTCGGCGCTAGTTCATCGGGCAATGGGACCGCTTCAGCAAATCAGCGTTGCCCGCACCCGAATAGACCTTTCCTCGGGGCTTGTTGATGATCTGCGGCGAGGTGAAGTCCTGGATCAATTTGTGGTCACCGGAGAAAAGCAGGCGGGCGCCCGAGGCGCGGGCCAACGCCAGAATATGCGGATCGTCCGAGCGCAGCCTCTGATCATTCCGCAAGCCCTGCTCAATCTCGGCGAAATCTTCATGAGAAATGAGCCTAGCTCTGCCTGCCCGGTAGTACTCCCCAAGCCTCTGCCTCGCCTTCCCTCCAATCTCATTGGCAAACTGACCGCACGTTGAATACACCATTCGGCCCTTGCCCGACTCGATCCAATTGCGCACCGGAGCCACGTCCTCGTCCGGCGGGTCAGCCAGAAACCTGCCAAGTCGATTGGCGTCAACAATCATGCACATGGCGGACGCTCAATCGTCGCGAAATCCGAGCAGGCGGTCCGTCTCTCGCAGGAAAAAGTCGCGGTAGCCGGGCGGCGCGTCCAGCAGATTGCCCTGTTTGTCGAGGCTGAGATTGTGAATTTGCACCGAATTGCGCTTGGGCTCGAAGTACAGGATGGAAACGTCCTCCGGCTTCAAGTCGCCGCGCCGCACCGAGATGCGCACGCGGTCAATCACATGGTCGCTGTGGGTCTCGATCAGAAACTGATTCTTCTGCGCCTTCCACGATTGAACAAAGAGGCTGGCCAGTTCCGCCTGCCCCCGAGGGTGCAGGTGAACCTCCGGCTGCTGGAGCAGAAATGTCTGCTTCGACGCGCTCATCAGGTCCACCAAGATCGGCAAGCTTTGGCTTACGCCATAGCCCACATCCATGATGTTGGCGTGGGAGCCGGAGCGAACCTTTACTTGCAGCTGAAACGGGTCGTTCATCTGACTGCCGTGATGTTTCACTTTGATGTCGGAAAAAAGGCCTGATTGGGTCCCGAAGTCCACTAACTGATCGTGCAATGAGTCCCACTGGCTTTTTTTGGTTCGATCAAGACGCATCAGCAACATGGGGATGTGCTCCCCCTCCGGCGACGCGCTTTCCCGAACCGGGCTGTAGACCCGTTGCGGTTTTGAGCGGAGGGGCGCAATGGGGATCACATGAGCATCTCTACAAACAAGCGCCTCAAGAACCAAGCCCAGCTCTTCCCCTGAGATGTCGCTTCCGGGCCCGCATTCAAAGCCCATCAATTCGCTAAGAAATTGAGACAGGCGTCCCACATCTTGGACTTTTCCGTTGAAGTGCCGCCCATCACCAACTAGATAGCCCAATCTCGAAACAAAGTCATGCGGCAAACAAAATCGGAGATCCAAGGTCTCGGTGTGGCCGGGAAGGCTGACTCGTACCTTGTTGCCTGCTTCTCTCAACACCTCAAGGTGCAAGCCCTCAGTGAATTGCATCCGATACGAGGTTATCGCCGGTTCAGGACCCGATTCGGAGAATGTGAAGTAAATTGGGTAGGGCGCAACCCCGGTTTCCGAATGCGGACTGACAACAATCCCCAACATAAACTCGTTTAATCGGCCATCGCGACCCCGCTGGAAGCGCATAATGTCGCGGAATGAGCCCATCAGAAAGGGCTCCTCATTAAAGTCCACTGGCAGCGACCCACCGACACGCAATGAAGGATGAAACAACTGATCCACGACGCGAAAACAGCCCAAAAAGGTTGATTTGCCAGTGCTGTTCTCTCCCACCAACAGGGTAATCGGACGCAAGGCCGCTCGCTGCTCCCCCTTGAAGCAACGCACGTTCTCCAAGATGAATTCGGTCTGTTCTAGGGCCATCGCAACAGCTTACACCAACCGAGGCACTCGAATTCTCCCGACAAGGCTTTGGGGGAATGATCGGATCAGGAAAATGCCTGCAAGGGCCCGTTTCAGGACATGGCGCTGCGAGAGGTCACCATCGCCGCAAGAACTCCGCTGGCGTCTCGACGTTGAATCTGTCACGCAAAACGAGAAGGTCCTGGTCTCCCGTTACAAGCGTGTCCGCGTTCGCCGAGACCAGTGCGGCGAGCATCGGCAGGTCGTGCGCATCCCGGAGATCTTCAACGACTAGGGGGCCAAGCGTCGCAATCTCCATCTTCAGATAGAGGCCCTCGACGAATTGCGCGATACGATGTTCGTCCCACTTCAGGATTCGACGAATTTTTGGATAGGCGAGCACACGCGCAATTTCCTCGAGTTGCTCGCGCGAAGACACGACATCGAACCGCGCATCGAACCAAGCACCGACAATGCGGCCAGGCGCACCATCGGGGAACATGAGTCCGGAGACTAGGACATTGGTGTCGAGAACTATCTTCACTCTCTACCGGAATGCGCCCTAACGGCTTCGACCGCTTCATCCACGAGCGCGTCAACTTCGGACTCGGAACAGCCGGAAAACGCCTCCGCGAGATCGCCGCGAAGGTGCTCGAACTCTTCATCAAGTTTGCGCAGTCGGTCGAACACGCCAATGTCAACCAGCGCGGCCACCGGTTTCCCCGACTTGGTGATGACAACTCGCCGATGCCGATACTGGACCTCATTGAGCAGTTCTCCCAGCCGTTGCCGCACGGTCATTGCAGGAGCTTCGCTAATCATGAATAGCCTACCAATTGATATAACCAGTATGACTATATCAATTGGATCGGTTGGTGACCACTAGCGGGTGTGAGGCGTTGGCCGTCGCAGAGAACGAAACCTTACGGTAACCCGGCCCACCCGTGATATGGTGTCGCGCTTTGGGGGCTGGGCAATGACCGATTTGGACGCCACGACC
>JAPPIX010000189.1 GCA_028820495.1 Gammaproteobacteria bacterium | reverse complement strand
TGTTGGATCTGCGTTTCCAACCAACCGGATTCATCGAAATTGCGCCCTCGGGAGCGCTCGATGAGCTGATTCAAGGCGGCTATCTGCGCCTTTCTGACTGCTCGATCGCCGGGGTCGTTCGCCAACGCGATCTCGATGAAGTGCATGGCCTTGACCGGCTCATTGGCATCAAGGTGTCTGGCAGCCGCCGCAACCAGGGCATCCACACCACCGGCCAGCTCCGCCAGCTCGGGCCAAATGCTGCTGGCGGGCGTGGCGTACAGTTCGGTGGTGCGCTCGTGCCTGAACCACCCGGCATACTCTTCATAGACAGCCCTGACGGTCCAGGATGGGGGACTGCGGCCGGGTTCCATCGCCAGAGCCTCCGGCAGCCGAATGCTGCCCATCAGGTGGGACAGGCTCTGCTGGGCGTTCATGCCTTTCACCGTTTCGTCGTGAATGTGCTTCACGGCCTCACGTAGCTTCGTGAAGTAGGCCAGAACCCGGCCCTCGCCCTCGATGGGGTCGTCGTGCCCCGTGACCAGGAGCGCGGGACCCAGTTCGATGATGCGTTCCATGTCGCGGATGAATTGCGGCACGCTGCGTTGCCGGTCGCCCCGCAGGGTGTAGAAGTTGGGCAGTGCCCCGTGGATGGCGCCCGTCAAGTTGCCGGTGAAGAGCACTTTCTCTTGCGGCAGCCAGACGACAACGCCATCCAGGGCTTCGCCGCTGTCCATGGCGATCAACTCAAACCGGCGCCCGCCCACCGCAAAGGCCAGGTTGTCGTCAAACAGCACCGGCTCGAAAGCCACTTGCGCGGGCGGCAGGGGCAAGTCGTCCGGATTGGGGGTCTGAACCAGGCTCGGGATGACGTTCATCATGCGCGGGCCGAAGAACGGCAGGAGCATCTCGAAGGCCTGCTTCAACTCCGGAAACCTCCGTTGGGCGATGGTTTCGCTATCCTGGCCGGAAAATGCGGCCCAGCCCCCGATGTGATCCGAATGATGTTGGGTGAAGATTATCTTCCTGACGTTGAGCGGGCGCCCCAACAGCTCCTCGTAACGCTGGCGGTGCCTCGCGCCCTGGTTGGCCATGCCGGTGTTGATGACCACATCGCCTGCGTCGCTCGTGACCAGGTAGCTATTGGAGGTGCCCTTGGACATCAGCATGAAGCCATTGAGGCGAATCGCGCCCTGCTCGGGATGCCATGCGGTGGCATCAACCAGGCGATGTTGGGAGCTGTGGTGCTTGGCCATGGTTTCCTCGGTTTCCGTGCTCTTGTGGCTGGAGAGTCTGGCTTGCCCGCCAACGGCGGCAAAGACCGCGGCAGCCAACAGCAGGCCGATGCACAACCCGTTTGGCGAGCAACCCGAACCTGTTGGAGACAAGCCCCGCAAGCCGCCGTTAGAATCGCGGTATCGATTTTTCCAGCTCGGCGGCCTGCCGGGCGCTGAACCAGACGTGTTCGATGTAGTGCCCGAGGCGGGGGCGCTCATCGGTGAAGGCAAAGCGTATGTCGTCGCCCACCGCGCCTTCGAGCACCACCGGGTGAGCCGCGTCGAACCGCTGCCGATGCCGGTTCCATGCGTCGAGGCTGCCCGCAATCATGACGCCCACATGATGAAAGGCGACCAGCGCCTGCGAGTGGCGCAGCACGTCGGCGTAGATGGCGACATCGCCCCCCACGGGCTGAATCAACTCAATCTGAATGTCGCCGGCATAGGCCAGCCCAACGATCAGTTCATTGACGCTGCCCTTCGGCGTGACCGCCTCCGTGCGGGCTTCAAAGCAGAAGAAGTCACTGACCCCGTAATGGCGTTCGAACGCCGACCTCGCGGCCTCGATGTCTCGAGTGACGTAGCCCAGTTGATTGAGCCCGGTGTAGACCGTTGGAAGGATCATGGCGTTTCCTTTTGGGTTGGCTATAGGGCGTTGAGGTATCCACCGTCCACAACGATGATGTCGCCCGTGTGAAAAGAGGACGCATCGCTGGCCAGGTACGCGGCAATGCCCTCGAAGTCCTCGGGGTAGCCAACGCGTGGAATCGGCGTGCGCCTGGCGAACATCTCGTCCGCCGCCTTGACCATCGCCTCGTCGGCGTGCCGGGCGATGTCGGTCTTGATGTAACCCGGCGCAATCATGTTCACGCGGATGCCGTATCGGCCCAAATCGACCGCCATGCTCTTCATCATTGCGGCGAGCGCGCCCTTGGCGGCGCCATAATGGGCCATGCCCTGCGAGCCAATGAACACCGCAAGGCTGCCGCACACCACCAGGGAGCCGCCCTCATGGCCGTTGTTGGCGCGTTCCACCATGTGCCTGGCGGCTTCCCGGAGCGTGTAAAAGCCGCCGTGCTGGTTGATGTTCAGTAGATGGTGGTAGGTGTCTGAGTCCAACTCGAGCACCGACGGCACCGGCGTGGCGATGCCGGCGTTGGCAATGACGCAATCGAGGCGGCCGAACTCTTCGATGGCGTCCCGAATGCCGGCGGCAACAGCCGCTTCATCCTCGACGCCGACCTGAGCGGACATGACCCGGACGCCGTGCTGCGCAAGTTCCTTTTCGGCGGCGGCATTCTTGTCCGCGCTGCGGCCCCAGATCACGACATCCGCGCCGGATTTGGCAAGGCCCCGCGCAAACCCCAGGCCAAGCCCGCCGTTGCCGCCGGTGATCAACGCGACCTTGCCGGTGAGATCCAGTAGGTTTTGCGGCATCAAACTGCCCTCATGGTGGTTGGCCCTGCCTTGTGATGCTACACGGTTCTGCGCCGGTTGGTTCGCCAATCCGCACTCGCGCGCAGCAAATCGCAACACCGTCCCGGCACGTCGGCCCCCGCCCGGTACGGTCCATGCCGTTAACCTTCCGTCTCGATGTCGAAGCGGGCAAGGTAGTCGGCGTAGTAGGGCTCCAGAGTCTTCTTGGAGAGCCCAAACTGCTCCAGCGTGTACTTGTGGCTGCCGAATTTGCCTT